>JAKATT010000081.1 GCA_021818615.1 Actinomycetes bacterium
CCGGTGTGGGAGAAGGCGAGCACGTGGCTCGCACCCGCAAGCAGGCCGGCGGACTCGAGCAGCAGCTCGACAGAGACCCCGCCGAAGCTGACGCCGAGCTTCGACCAGGTCGTCACGCAGTGGACATCGCCGCTGAACGACGACTGCTCCATCCCATGGAGCTCGTCCCAGGTCCACGTCGTCGGCCGCTCGAGGGCGCCCTCCGCCCGGAAGGTCCACGAGGACGGCTCGATAGAAGGTGTCAGCTCGACCGACAGCACGGGCCAGTCGTCGCCGGCGTCGTACTGGCCCGGCGGCAGCCTCGGATCGCGAAGTGCCTGGCTGCGACCGCTGAAGCCTCTCGTGAAGCCGCCCATTGCAAGACCAGGTTAGGGCCGCCGCCCTGCAGCTCGGCCATGCCTTTTGCCTGGCGGGCGTCAGGAGAACGAGCCGTCGATGACGGCTCGGGCACGCTCGATGACATCGGAGTCGTCGGCGAGCGCAAGGGTGTCGCTCACCCATGCCCCGGCCAGCTCGCCGCGAACCCGCCGGCACGAGCCGTCGGGCAGGTGGAGCACCCCGTCGAGCAAGCCGGCATCGGAGAGCACCACGAAGGGGTCCGGGTCCCAGCCTCCGCAGGAGAGGACCGAGGCGATCTCCTCGAGGCTGAGCGGCGACGCCGCCCAGAACACGACCGCTTCGGCCACCTCCTCGGGCCGGTGGCCGCCGGCGACGTAGCCCATGGTCTCGGCGTCAGCCGACACGAGGGCGAGGATCTCGGGCACTCTCCCGCTCCAGCCCTTCTCGGCCCCGAGCTCGCCTGCGATGCCCGGCCGCAGCGCCCCGCCGTCGTCGGTCCGCTCCCCGAGCGCATCGACCAGCTCCTCATAGGACGGCACCAGCCCTGCGCGCTCTGCACTGCTCGCCCGCCTGCCCGCTCGCCTGCTCGACGACACGTCGTCCTCCTCGCTCGCCCTCGGGCCAGTCTCCATCCTTCTCGGGTGCGAACGTTAGGGCCGAAGGTCACGAAGGCGCCCACGCCCGGGCCCGCCGGTGAGGTGCCGGTAGTCTCTCCATTGGGCCCGTCGCCTCGGCCCTGGCGGCTGAGCGGGCGTGCCCGGCGCAGCCGGCCGTGACCTTCGGCCCTACCGGACCGTGGCCGCCTCGCCCATGATGTGCCAAGCGGAGCAAAGGAGGCGACCATGCAAGCCAAGGTTGGCGACCACATCGTCGTGAGGGGTCACACGGTGAACGACCCGGATCGCACGTGCGAGGTGCTCGAGGTCAAGGGCACCGACGGCGGCCCTCCTTACGTCGTGCGCTGGAAGGACTCCGGCCACACGGACCTCTTCTTCCCCGGCTCGGACGCCCTCGTGGTGGCGAAAGCTTAGGAGCCGGACCAGCCGGCGGCCGGGAAACGCCTCAGCGCCCCGTCCGGGACACGGCTGTGAGGTCGGCCGCGCGCGCCCGCCGCCGGCCTTCCGGCATCACCTCGAGCCGGCGCCGCCGGCGAGGACGAGAGCGGTGCTCCCTCGGAGCTTTACCCTGCCCTCTCGTACCTGATTACGGTGGTGGTGCTGGCCGCCGCTTCGACCGGCCGGGCGAAGCAGTGATCGGCGTTCCTGCCGCCCGCGACATCCCCTATACGCGTAAGGAGGGTTGACATGGCCAATCGTCGCGCTTCGCCCGAGCTGCTCGCAGTGGCCCGAGGCGACGCGCCGGCCGACCTGTTGCTGTCCGGCGGCCGCATCTTCGTCCCGGGCACCCGGGAGTGGATCGAGACCGACGTCGCCGTGTTCGGGGGCAAGGTCGCAGGGCTCGGGCGGCGCGAGGCGAGAGAGGTCCTCGACGTGCGCGGGATGGCGCTGACGGCGGGTCTCGTCGATCCCCACATGCACCTCGAGTCGACCAAGCTCTGGATCGACGAGTTCGTGCGCACCGTGCTCCCCCACGGTACGACCGCCGTGGCGGCCGACCCGCACGAGATCGCCAACGTCTTCGGACTGCCGGGCGTCGCCGCTCTGGCCAGGGCGGCTGCCGGGCTGCCGTTCACCTTCGGGATCTGCGCCCCGAGCTGTGTGCCGGCATCCCACTTCGAGAGCCCGGCCTACGAGCTCGGGCCGGCCGAGGTGTCATCGATGTTCGAGGACGATGGGGCGATCGCCCTCGCCGAGATGATGAACTTCCCGGGAGTCGTCGCCGCCGATCCCGAGGTGCTGGCGAAGATCGCCGCCGCCGGCGACAGGCGGGTCGACGGGCACGCCCCGGGCCTGTCCGGCCGCCGGCTCGACGCCTACCTGGCGGCCGGCGTCGAGTCCGACCACGAGTGCACCGGGCTCGCGGAAGCCGAGGAGAAGCGGCGCAAGGGCATGTGGGTCTTCATCCGGGAAGGCTCGGCCTCGCGCAACCTCGCCGCCCTCATCCCGACCGTGCTCCTGCACGGCACGGACCGGGTCGCGCTGTGCACCGACGACCGCGAGCCGGACACCCTCACCTTCGAGGGGCACATGAACGACTGCGTCCGTAAGGCCGTCCGCCACGGTGCCGACCTCGAGGATGCCCTCGTCCTCGCCACCAGCAACCCGGCCGAGTACCACCGCTTCGACCACCTCGGCTGGATTGCGCCCGGTTACCAGGCCGACATCCTCTGCTTCGAGGACCTCGACGAGCTGAGGCCGGCTCGCGTCTTCCAGGCGGGGCGGCTCGTCGCCGAGGACGGTCGCCTGGTCGAGGGAGCCGTCCCGTCCGCGCCTGCCCCGGACTTCATGTTGCACTCCGTGCACCTCGACCACGTCCCGAGCGCAGCCGAGCTCGGCCGGCGGCCCCCCGAGACGGGCAGGACCCGGGTGATCGGCATCGTCGAGAGCTCGCTCACCACCCGCCAGCTCGTCCTCGACGTGAGCGACCCGGCAGCGGGCGTCGCCCGCATCGCCGTCGTCGAACGCCACCACCACACCGGCCGGATGGGTCTTGGCTACGTGCACGGCTTCGGGCTCACGAGGGGCGCCATCGCCTCGACGGTTGCCCATGACGCCCACAACTGCATGGTCGTCGGGGCGATAGGAGCGGAAGGCCCTGCGGACATGTCGGCCGCGATCGGCCGCCTCGCCGAGCTCGGCGGTGGCCAGGTGGCCGTCCTCGACGGCAAGGTCATCGCCGAGGTCGCCCTGCCGATCGGCGGCCTCATGAGCGGCCGAGGAGCGGCCGAGACGACATCGGAGGTGCTGCAGCTGGCCAACGCGTCAGCAAGACTCGGGATCACGATCTCCGCACCTTTCATGCAGCTGAGCTTCCTCGGGCTCTCGGTCCTGCCCGACCTGCGCATCACCGACCTCGGTCTGATCGACGTCCTGGGTTGGGCCATCGTCGAGCCGGAGGTCGCCTGAGGTGCCAGTCTTCGTGCCGGCCTCGCTCGAGGAGGCGTTCGCAGTGCTCGAGGGCGCGCCTGGCGCTCAGCTCCTCGCCGGAGGCACCGACTTCATGGTCGAGGTGAACGCCGGGCAGAGGCGACCGGCGACGGTCGTCGCTCTCGGTGCCGTCCCAGAGCTGAAGGGCTGGCGGCTCGACGGCGACGAGGTCGTCCTCGGCGCCGGCCTCACCTACACCGAGATGATCTCGCCCGAGCTCGCCGAGCTCGTGCCGGGCCTTGCCCAAGCGGCGAGGACCGTCGGCTCTCCCCAGATCCGCAACGCCGGCACGCTCGGGGGGAACATCGCGACGGCCTCCCCGGCGGGCGACACGCTGCCGATGCTCATGGCGCTCGGTGCGACCATGACGCTCGGGCGAAGCGACGGCGGGCGGCGGGCAGTTGGCCTCGACGAGCTCGTCGTCGGACCGAAGCGAACGACGCTGCAGCCAGGCGAGGTCCTGCTCGAAGTGCGGGTACGAGCGGGAGCCGGCCGGCAGGAGTTCTTGAAGGTCGGGACGCGAAACGCGATGGTCATCGCCGTCGCGAGCGCGGCCGTCGTCGTCGACTTCGAACGCCGTAGCGTGCGGGTCGCCCTCGGCTCGGTCGGGCCTGTCGTGATCCGGGCCGAGGAGGTCGAGCGCGAGGCGGCAAAGCTGATCGACTGGGACGCCCGGCGCCTCGTCGGACCGCTCGAGGGCTCGGGCGACTTCGGCGAGCTGGTGCGGACGGCTGCCAGGCCAATAGACGACCACCGCTCGACGGCCGCCTACCGGCGCCACGCCGCCGGCGTGTGCGTGACACGGGCGTTTCGCAGGGCGTTCTCGAGCGAGGAGAGCACAGCGCCATGACCAATACCACCTCGGTGCCCGAGCTGTTGAGCTACACGCTCAACGTGAACGGGCGTGACCATCAGGTGAGCGACGCAGAGCTCGGCGAGAACCTCCTGTTCGTGCTGCGCGAGCGGCTCGGGCTGCGGGGCTCGAAGAACGCCTGCGAGCAGGGCGAGTGCGGATCGTGCTCGGTGCTCGTCGACGGACGGCTCGAGTGCTCCTGCACGATGCTCGCCGCGGCCGCCACCGGGCGGCAGATCGTCACAGTCGAGGGCCTCACTCCGAGCGGCGACGGCCTCTCGGAGGTCCAGGAGGCATTCGTCGCCGAAGGCGCGGTGCAGTGCGGCTTCTGCACGCCTGGGCTGATCGTGAGCGTAAGCGACCTGCTCGACCGACTTCCCCTGGCAACCGAGCTCGAGATCCGCGAGGCCATCTCCGGCAACCTCTGCCGCTGCACCGGCTATGGCCGCATCATCGCGGCGGTGCAGGCGGCCCAGCACGCCCGCTCTGCCCGGGAGGCGCTCAGATGACGACGGTGCTCACAACTGGCCCCGGCCTGCGCGGCGGCCTCGGCGAGAGCGTCCGGCGACCCGACGGTGGACCGAAGGCTCGGGGCGAGTTCGCGTTCTCCTCCGACCTCGAGGCCGAGGACATGCTGTGGGCACACCTGCTCCGCTCGCCCCATCCCTCGGCGGCCATCAGCTCGCTCGATCTCTCCCCCGCATTTGCCGTCCCCGGTGTCGCGGCGGTGCTCGCAGCGGGCGACGTGCCCGGACGGCAGAGCTTCGGCCTCGACTACCCCGACCAGCCCGTCTTCGCCGGCAAGGTCGTCCGCCACGTCGGCGAGCCGATCGCCGCCGTAGCCGCCGACCATCCGATCACCGCCAGGCGGGCAGCCGAGGCGATCGCCGTCACCTACGAGGTGACCGAGCCGCTCACCGATCCGGAAGCGGCCATGGAGGCACCGCCCATCCACGAGCGCGGCAACGTTCTTTTCCACCAGGACATCGTCCACGGGGACCCCGGGGCCACCGGGGAGGTCTCGGTGGAGGGCAGCTACGCGACGGCCATGCAGGACCAGGCGTTCCTCGGGCCGGAGTCGGCGCTCGCCGTCCCGGCCGGCGATGGCGGCGTCGACCTCTACCTCGCCACGCAGTGGCTGCACGTCGACCGGGACCAGATCGCCGCCTGCCTCGGCCTGCCGCTCGACCTGGTGCGCCTGCACCTCTCCGGCGTAGGCGGCGCCTTCGGCGCCAGGGAGGACATGAGCATGCAGGTTCAGCTCTGCCTCCTCGCCATGAGGACCGGACGTCCCGTGAAGATCGTCTTCTCCCGCGAGGAGTCCTTCCTCGGCCACGTGCACCGCCATCCGGCCCGCATGTGGTACCGCCATAGCGCCGACGCCGATGGCAACCTCGTGAAGGTCGAGGCGAAGTTGATCCTCGACGGCGGTGCCTACCTGTCGTCCTCGCCGGCCGTGCTGCAGAACGCAGCCTGTTTCGCCGCTGGGCCGTACCGGGTGCCGAACGCCGTCGTCGACGCAACGGCCGTGCGGACGAACAACCCGCCATGTGGCGCGATGCGAGGGTTCGGCGCGGTCCAGGTCTGCTTCGCCTACGAGACCCAGATGGACAAGCTCGCCGCCGCGCTGAGGATGGACCCCGTCGAGCTGCGGCTGCGCAACGCGCTGCGCACCGGCGACACGATGATCACTGGCCAGGTGCTCTCCGGAGCCGCCCCGGTGGCCGAGGTGATCCGCGCCGTGGCGGCTGCGCCGCTCCCGGCGGAGCCCGGGCCTTCGGACGCACCCGAGATCGCCCTCCCCGGAGGTGCCGGCAGGACGGCCGAGCGGGACAGGGTGCGACGCGGGATTGGTTTCGCTGTCGGGTTCAAGAACCTCATGTACTCGGCCGGCTTCGACGACTTCACGACCGCCCGCTGCCGCCTCGAGGAGGGGCGCGTCACGATCACGAGCGCGGCCGTCGAGGTCGGCCAGGGCCTCGTCACCCTGATGCAGCAGATCGCCCGCCACATCTTCGGCGTCGCCGATGTCAGCCTCGGCGAGGCGACCACCGCCGGCATCGGATCGGCCGGTTCGACGTCTGCCAGCCGCCAGACGTGGATGACCGGAGGAGCCGTCGAGGCCGCTTGCCGAGCCGTCGCCGAGCGGCTCGTCTCATCGGTCGCCCAGCGCCTCGAGCGCCCGCTCGCCAGCCTCAGGCTCGACGGCGGCCGGGTCTGCTCGGACGACGGCGCCGTCGACCTCTCCCTCGTCGGGGCAGCCTCGGGGCAGGTCTTCGAGGAGACAGCGGTCTACCGCCACCCGCCGACCGAGGAGCTCGACGAGAAGGGCCAGGGCAACGCCCATGTCTCCTTCGCCTTCGGCGCCCACCGCGCAGTCGTCGACGTCGATCTCGACCTCGGTCTCGTGAGGGTCGTCGACGTGACGACGGCCCAGGACGTCGGCAGGGCGCTCAACCCGCTCCAGCTGATCGGCCAGATCGAGGGCGGGACCGCCCAGGGCGTGGGCCTCGCCGTGATGGAGGAGATCGTGCTCGACAGGGGCACCGTCCGCAACCCGTCGTTCACCGACTACATCATCCCGACCGCCCTCGACTCGCCGCCCGTCACGATCGCCGGCCTCATCGAAGAGCCCGAGCCCGGTGCGCCCCACGGTGCCAAGGGCGCCGGCGAGCCGCCGGCGATCTCGTCGACCGCGGCGGTGGCGGCGGCGATCAGGGATGCCACCGGGCTCGAGCTGGCCCGGGTGCCCATCAGGCCGCAGGACATAGCCCTAGCTCTCGCCGCCTTCGAGGAGGACAGACAATGACCACGCCAGTCGCCGTCTACCTGCAGGACGCCCACCCGATCCGCCAGGCGATGGACATCGCCCGCTACGCAGAGTCGAAGGGTTTCGATGCCGTGTGGCAGGCCGAGAGCCGCCTCGTGCGCGAGGCCACAGTGCCAATGGCCTCGTACCTGGCAGTGACCGAGCGCATCAAGGTGGGCTCGGGCGTCGTCAACAACTGGACGCGCAACCCGGCGCTTCTCGCCGCCACCTTCTCGACCCTCGATGACCTTGCTCCCGGGCGGGTGATCCTCGGGATCGGTGCCTGGTGGGAGCCGCTCGCGAGCAAGGTCGGCATAAAGCGGGTGAAGCCGCTCAAGGCCATGCGGGAGACCGTCGAGGCCGTGCGGGCGCTGCTGGCGGACGAGACGGTGACCTACGACGGCGAATTCGTGCACCTCGACGGGGTCGAGCTCGACTACGTCTACCAGGATCGCCGCCCGAAGGACGTCCCGATCTACGTCGGCGCCACCGGCATGCAGATGATGGAGCTCGCCGGGGAGATCGGTGACGGCGTCGTGCTCAACTACCTCGTGAGCCCGAGCTACAACGACAGGGCGATGGAGCACCTCGAGACCGGGGCGCGCCGCGCCGGCCGATCGGCGACCGACCTGGACCGCCCGCAGCTGGTCGTGTGCTCGCTCGACCCGGACCGGGAGAGGGCTCTCGACGCTGCACGCATGCTCGTCACCCAGTACCTCGGCCAGCAGCCGCACATCATGAAGGCGTCCGGTGTGCCCCAGAGCCTCCTCGACGAGATCGGCAAGGTGCTCACCTGGCCCGCGACCCACGATCAGGTCGAGGCTGCATCGAAGCTGGTCCCCGACGAGATCGTCCAGATGCTGACGGCGTCGGGGACGGCCGACGAATGCCGGGAGCAGGTGGGCGAGTACGTCAGGCGCGGCTGCACCTGCCCGATCCTCTACCCGCTCGGTGAGGACGTCCACGCGATGATCGACGCCTTCAGCGGCTGGACCGCCTAGGCCGCCAGGAGCCTGGAGCGGAGCCGAAGGGAACCGGCGAGGTTCTCTCTCCGCTCCTCAGCCGGCGCAGCTCAAAGGCGGGCGAACAGTCTCGCCTGCTGCTCGGCCGCCCTGGCGCGCACCTCGGCGGCGTCGACCCGGGTCGGCTGACCGTTCTCGAGCACGACCTCTCCCGCGACTCGCACCTCGAGGGGGCGGACGCCCGGGGTGAAAGCGAGGTTCCAGGGGTCCATGGGCTCGTAGCTCCAAAGGACCGTATCCTGCAGCGCCTCGGGCACGAGCTTCCAGCCGCCCTCGAGCCAGGCCCAGGGCGTCTCCGGCGTGGCGGTGACGTCGTCCTCCCTGAGGCGCGCGTAGGCGATGCGGAACTCCTCGAGCATGTCGCCGCCGATGCCGTCGGTGCCGAGGGCGACGGTGCCGGTGAAGCGGGCGGGCCGCCCGTAGCCGACCGAGTTGTTCATGTTGGAGCGGGGGTTGTGGGCGACGGTGCCCGTTAGCGGCCGGTCGAGGTGGACGCAATGGGCGAGCAGCCAGTTCTCCCGTGCGACGTGCTCGAGCCGCTCGCCGGCGGCAGAGTCGAGCGCGTCCTCCGCGACGTGGATGTGCACGCCGGCGTCCATGTCCTCCGAGAGGCCGACGACCCGCTCCAAAGTCTCGTCCGAAAGCGTGAAGCAGGCGTGGGCGCCGACGAGGCCCCGCCCGCCCTCCCGCAGGAACCTGGCGTTCTCGCGCAGCCCGGCCGTGGCGCCCTCGGGGCCGTTGCGGTCCGTCACTTCGTAACAGCACACCGATCGGACTCCGACCTCGGCGCAGGCGCCGGCGACGAGGTCGAGCGAACCTTCGATGGCGTTCGGCGAGGAGTGGTGGTCGACGATCGCCGTCGTGCCTGCCTCGAGCGCCTCGAGGGCGCCGAGCATGGCCGACCAGCGGATCATCTCCCCATCAAGGGCTCTGTCGAGACGCCACCAGACGAGCTCGAGGATCTCGCTGAAGTTCGTCGCCACCCGGGGCGGTGCCGGCATCCCCCTCGCAAGAGCCGAGTAGAGGTGGTGATGGGCACAGACAAGGCCCGGCGTCTCAGCTCTCGACGTCATCGCTGCTCCACCTCCTCTGGCGCGCCGTCCCTGCGCATCGGGAGCCTGGTCCGCCACAGGCCGTCGAGGTCGTGCAAAGCAGCGGCCACTGCGCCGGCTGTGGGCACGAGGCCGATCTCGCCCATGCCCTTGATGCCGTAGGGAGACCTCGGCTGGGGCACCTCGACGAGCACGGGCTCGATCGGCGGCACGTCCTTTGGCCTCAAGATGCCGAGGCTCCGAAGCGTCATGTTCGTCGGGCGACCCTCCCCGTCGGCGGGGAAGTCCTCGGAGAGCGCGTAGCCAAGGCCCATGTGGACGGCACCTTCGATCTGTCCCTCGCAGAGCAGTGGGTTGACCGCCCGGCCGACGTCGTGGACGGCGACGACCTTGTCGATCTGACCGGTGGCCCTGTCCATCACGACGAGCTGGGCGGCATAGGAGAAGGCTGAGTGGACGACAGGGTGCTCGAGGCCCTCGGCAATCGAGTTCGTCCAGTCGACCCGGTACTCGCCCGAGTAGTCGACGCCGGGCAGGCAGCCGCCCTCGATTGCTGCCCGGCAGGCCGCCTGCACCGCTCCGGCACCCATGAGGGTCCCGCGCGAGCCTGTCGTCTGGCCGGCGCCGAGCTCCCTGGTGGTGTCGACGACGACCCGCACCGAGTCCGGGTCGACGCCGAGCTCTGTGGCCGCGACCTGCTGAGCGACGGTGTGGATCCCCTGGCCCATCTCCGTCCAGCAGTGACGTACTTCGACGCCCCCCTCCTCGTCGAGGCGCACGATCGCCTCGGCGATCTCGAGGAGCCCGTTGCCGAGGCCGGAGTTCTTGATCCCAAGGCCGAGGCCGACGGCCTTGCCGGCTGCAACGGCTTCATCGTAGGCGGGAGCGATCGCGTCGAGGCATGCGGAGATGCCGATGCAGCCGTCGTCCATCACCTGTCCGGGGCCGAAGAGGCTGCCGGGGTGAACGATGTTGCGCCGGCGGATCTCATAGCCCGAGATGCCGACCATCTCGGCCAGCCCCGATGCAGCCGTCGTCCATCACCTGTCCGGGGCCGAAGAGGCTGCCGGGGTGAACGATGTTGCGCCGGCGGATCTCATAGCCCGAGATGCCGACCATCTCGGCCAGCCGGTCCATCACCCCCTCCATCGCGAATTGCGCCTGGTTCGATCCGAAACCCCTGAAGGCGCCGCACACCGGGTTGTTTGTCCGGACCGCCACCGCCTCGACGTCGACGGCGGGCACCTCGTAGGGACCGCAGGCGTGGCCGGCGGCGCGCTCGAGCACCTTCATGCCCACCGAGGCGTACGGTCCGGAGTCGCCCACCATGCGGGCCCTGAGGCCCGTGAGGCGACCCTCGTCGTCACAACCCGCCGAGTACTCGAGGCGGATCGGGTGCCGCTTGGCGTGCATGAGGAACGACTGCTCGCGGGTAAGAGTGCACTTCACCGGCCGGGAGAGCACGAAGGCGGCAAGGGCGGCGTGCGCCTGGTTGGCCATGTCCTCCTTGCCGCCGAAAGCGCCGCCGTTCGACACCTGCTCGACGATGACGTCAGATGTCG
>JAKATT010000199.1 GCA_021818615.1 Actinomycetes bacterium
CGTTCACCTTCGTTGGAACGGGCAATGCCATCGGCTCGAACCCGAACGCCGGACACTCGGATTCGGTGGTCAAGCTGGACACCTCCAACCTGAGCGTGTCCGCCGCCAATAACCCAGGCATCATGGGATCGGACAGCGACTTCGGCTCGACACCAGTCCTCTTCCAGCAACCGGGCTGTCCGGCCGAGCTCGCGCTGGAGAACAAGAATGGCATGCTCTACCTCTACGACCAGGGCAGGGTCCACCTCGGGCCGCTGCAGTCGCTGCAGATCTCGACCACGTCGTCTCAGGACCTGATAGGCGACGTCGCCTGGTCCTCGGCCGACAATCTTCTCTTCGTCAGCAACGCCGCCGGCCAGTCGCCCTATCCAAGCGGACTGCTGGCCTTCAAGCTCGTCCACGTGAGTGGGACGTGCGAACTGAGCCTCGCCTGGCAGGCAGCCCTCGGCCCGGCGGCGAGTGTCGTACCTCCTCCGGTCGTCGCCAACGGCGTCGTCTACTACGCCGACGGGACGGGCAACACGATTTACGCCCTTGACGAGACATCCGGGACAGTCCTTTTCAGCGCGACCCTGCCAGACCACATAATGACCTCGCCCGTCATCGTGAACGGCATGCTCTACGTGCCCGACTGGAACGGACTGGTGTACGCATTCGGGCTCCCGCCGACGTCCTCAGGCAACGGCGAGGTCGCCTCTGGATGGGACCACACACTCGCTCTCGACACCTCGGGCGCGGTCTATGCCTGGGGCAACAACGCCTCCGGTCAGCTCGGAGACGGTACGACGACAGGTTCGTCTGTCCCGGTTCAGGTAAGCGGCTTCCCTGCAGGCGTGCGCATCGTGCAGGTGGCCGGGGGATACCACTTCTCGGTCGCGCGCGACTCGTCAGGCAACGTCTGGGCCTGGGGCGACAACTCGAACTACCAGCTGGGCGCGACCACTCCAAGTGAGTCCTCGACGCCCGTCGAGGTACCCGGCATATCCCAGGTCGTGGCGATCTCTGCCGGCTTCAACTTCGTCCTCGCCCTGAAGAGCGACGGGACGCTCTGGGCGTGGGGTTCCAACTGGGACGGCCAGCTCGGCAACGGCACGACCTCGTCCAGCCCGGTGGCGGCACCGGTCGAGGTAAAAGGCATCTCCAACGTCACGGCGATCGCCGCGGGCGGCTACCATGCCCTTGCGGTCGTCTCAGGAGGAAGCGTCTACGCCTGGGGCTACAACGGATACGGCCAGCTCGGCGACGGGAGCACGAACCTTTCCGACGTGCCGGTCCAGGTCTCGGGGCTTCCTGCGGCGCTCTCCATCGCGGCCGGCACCTACCACTCGCTCGTGCTCGGCACTGACGGGAGCGTCTGGGCGTTCGGGCGCAACGACGACGGCCAGCTCGGTATCGGCAACACCACGAGCTCATCTGTCCCGGTGCAGATCTCTGGCGTGACGGCGCTGGCAATTGCAGCCGGTGGCTTCCATTCCCTCATAGAGAAGACGGACGGCACGTTATGGGCTACCGGTTCCAATACCTACGGCCAGCTCGGCACCGGCAACACCACGAGCTCAGACGTGCTCGTCCAGGTGAGCGGGGTGACGAACCCGGCGGGTCTCGCGGCAGGCGGCTACGACTCCCTCGTGCTCAGCCAGAACGGAGAGGTGCTCGGCTTCGGATCGAACGCGGACGGACGGCTCGGGAACGGCACGACGACCGACGCCTACACACCCGTGGTGGCACTCGGCTTCAACGCGAACTCGGCTTCGACGAAGCTGTACGCCTGACTCGACCCACACCCGCCGCGACGAGGCCGCAACAACACCGCCGCCGGGCTGTGCCTCGGCCGGGCAAGACATCGCCCGATCAGAGCGGGTAGCCGCGCCCCGAGCCTGAGGATCCGGACTTGCGGGCGTGACGCCGGACGAGATGGACCGCCGCCGCGATGACTGCAACGACTATCGCCACCTCGACGACTTTTGCGACGATCGCCGCCACGAACGCGAAGACCACCCACGTGACGACGGCGGCCACCACGACGACTCCGGCGACGACAACGCCGTGCGCCAACCGGAGGCCCCCTCCACCTCGCCCACTCGGTTCGATCATGTCGCCGCCTCCTGTGTGGCGACGCTAGCGCGCTACGAGCTGCAAGAGGGCTCAGGAGCGGCGGATCGACAGGGGGTCGAGAGCTGAGATCGTGGCGTCGCGTTGGAGCCAGCTGGGGCGGCAGCCTGCGCCTGCCTACTCTTGGAGGATGACGCCGCCGTCGCTGAAGGTCCGGCGGGACGCGCTCGTCGCCGGCGTGCTGGCCGGTCGCCTTCCTCCCGGCGCATTCCCCGCCCTCTACAGCGACGCTGCTGACACCTTCCTCTCCTCGCTCCTCGCCGGCGCCACAAACGGTCGCACCAAGGGTCTCGCCCTCGTCGCGACCGGCGGCTACGGCCGGCGCGAGCTCTGCCCGGGCAGTGATCTCGATGTCGTGCTCGTCCACGCTCGCAGGCGGGACCTCGCCTCCGTCGCCGACCTCGTCTGGTATCCCGTGTGGGACTCGGGGGTCCGCCTCGACCACAGCGTCCGCAGCGTGAAAGAAGCTCTCGGCGTGGCAGCCGAAGACCTGCGCACTCTCCTCGGGCTCGTCGACGCCCGGGTAGTAGCCGGCGACGAGGGAGTCGCCGCACCCCTTCTCGAGCAGGTATCCGAGTTGTGGCGGGCCCACTCCAGGCGATTCCTTCCAGAGCTCTCCGCCGCGACGCGCTCCCGCCACGAGCGCTTCGGGGAGGCACCCTTCCTGCTCGAGCCCGACCTGAAGGAGTCTGCGGGCGGGTTACGCGACCTCCAAACGCTCTGCCTCGCGTCACGCGCCCTCCCCCACATGTCGTCCTCCCTCCTCCCGCCGACGATCGACAGCGCCCGCAGCCTCATCCTCGCGGCACGCGTGGCCCTCCACGGGCGAACCGGCACGAGGTCTGACAGACTGCTCCTACAGGAGCAGGACGGCGTCGCCGAGCTGCTCGCCTTCCCTGGCGCAGACGCCCTCATGGCTGCGGTCTGCGAGGCCGCCCGCGAGACGATGTGGGCATCCGCCGAGGGTTGGAGGCGGATTGCCTCGGTGCTCAACGGACCCACGGGTCGGGCAGGAGGCCGCGACGTGCCTCTCGCGCCCGACATCGTGCTTCGCGACGGCGAGGTGGCTTTCTCACAGGAGGCCGAGCCGGCAACCGAGCCAGCGTTGCTCGTGCGACTCGCCGCTGCAGCCGCTGCCGAAGGCGTCCCTATCGCCGCGCCGGCTCTCGACCGGCTCGAGAGGAAGTGGTGCGCTCCGAAGGAGGTCTGGCCGGCCGAGCTGCGCGATGGCTTCATCTCGCTCCTTCAGTACGGCCCGGCGGCGACGGGCGTCCTCGAGCTACTCGACCAGCGGCACCTCCTCGAGCGGCTGCTGCCCGAGTGGTCTCACGTCCGCCACCTCCCCCAGCGCAACGCCTACCACCGCTTCACCGTCGACCGTCACCTACTCGAGACAGCTGCACGAGCAGCCTCCCTCGTCCGCTCGGTGGCACGGCCCGACCTCCTGCTCGTGGCGGCGTTCCTGCACGACATCGGCAAGGGCCTGCCGGGCGACCACTCGCGGGTCGGGCGCGACCTCGCCCGGACGGCAGCAGTCCGGATGGGTTTCGTGCCGGAGGACATCACTGTCGTCGAGCGGTTGGTCGAGCACCACCTCCTGCTCGCGGACCTCGCCACCCGGCGCGACCTCGACGACCCGGCGACGATCGAGCTCGTGACGTCGAGAGTGGGCGATCGGATGACGCTCGAGCTTCTCGCCGCGCTCACCGAGGCCGACTCGATCGCAACCGGGCCCACCGCCTGGAGTCAATGGAAGGCCGAGCTGGTAGGGGTTCTCGTCGCCCGGGCCGACGCCTTGCTGCGAGGGGAGGCTCCGAGCGCGCCGTCTGCGTCGGCCGTGGTCACTGACGAGCACCGGCGGCTCATGGCAGCCGGCAGGCTGGCCGTCGAGGTGTCCGGCGAGCGCGTCACCGTGGTCGCACCCGACCGCCCCGGCCTCTTCTCGCTTGTCGCCGGCACCCTCGCGCTGCACCGGCTCGACATCAGGAGGGCGTTCGCCTCGAGCGACACCCTCGGCATGGCGATCGAGCTCTTCGACGTCGGTCAGGACGTGGCGAGACCCGTCGACGCCGACTCGCTGCGAGATGACTTGGCGGAAGCGATCGCCGGGCGGCTACTGCTCGAGGCGAGACTCGCTTCGCTCGAGGAAGCCTACGCGAGGGGACGCCGGCCGACCGCCCCCGAACCCCCCGAGGTGCGAGTTCTCATCGACGACCGGGCCTCGAGCCACGCGACGGTGGTGGAGGTGCGGGCACCGGACTCGCACGGGCTCCTGCACCGCCTCACTGCCTGCCTCGCCTCCGCCTCGCTCGACGTCGTCTCAGCCCAGATCCAGACCCTCGGCCACGAGGTCGTTGACTCGTTCTACGTACGGACATTCGGCGGGGGACGCCCCGAACGGCCCGGGATCGAAGCAATTGTCCCACGGCTCGAGGAGGCAGCCCGGTCCGGCCGCGTCTTGTTCCAGGCGCCAGAGGGCGGCATCTCGAGGACGTAATGCTGCAAGGACGAGCCATCGCCGGGCGTCCATAGGGCTGCAATGCCCAGACGGGCGCGGAACCAGGCGGTGGTGCAGCCGGTAACCTCAGTGTTCGAAGGTCGGCTGCGTGCGGATGAGGTGTCATGGCTGATACAGAGCGATCCAAGACTCACCCCGGGCGGCGTCGCGTCGGTTTCCCCGCCGCCGTGGCCATCGCCCTCGTGACCGCTGCAGCCGCGGGTGGCTTCACGCTGCTCACGGCCCACCAGTCGGCGGCGGCAAGGCCAGTTCCCCGTGCGCAGGCGGCGAGGCGACCACACTCGGCACCCGCCCACCACCGAGCGACGCCACCGGCAGCCATCCGAGTCGTCTCCGTCTCGCCCCGGCCCGGTGCAAAGGGTGTCAATTTCCAGGCCGAGGTCACCGTCCGCTTCTCGCAGCCTCTCGCCCCGATGAGCCCGCTCCCGCGCCTGAGCCCATCCATCCCCGGGAGCTGGACCCGTGCCGGCGCCGACGAGGTCGTCTTCCACCCGATTGGCAGCTACGCGCCTTTCTCGAGCGAGACCTTGGTGGTGCCGGGCGGAGCAAGAGGCGTGCTCAGCACGGCGGGCGGGCGGCTGGCCGCGAAGTTCACGTCCAGGTTCTCGGTGCGAGCCGCCTCGGTGCTCCGTCTCCAGCAGCTCCTCGCCGAGCTCGGCTACCTGCCCGTGAACTTCACGCAGTCCGCCAACGTGCCTTCCCCGTCGTCGACCACGACGACGGTCGCGAAGCTGCCGCCGCTGCCGACCGGGCCGCCCGGACCCAGCGGCACGGTGCTGTCCAGCGCACCCCCGACGCCTCCCCCGGTGATCGACGAGCCCTCGAAGGTGCCTGACATCTCACTTGCTCCGCTTCCGGGCACCTTCGCCTGGCGTTACGCCAACATTCCTCCGTCCCTCGCCGCACTTTGGACACCTGGCCGCTACAACGTGATCACGGTCGGCGCAGTGATGCAGTTCGAGGCGGCGAACGGTCTCGCCACCGACGGAGTCGCCGGTCCGCTCGTGTGGGCGGCCCTCCTCAAGGCCGTCGCCACCCGCCAGCTCGACCAGGGCGGGTACAACTACGTGTATGTTTCGACAGGTACCCCCGAGTACGTCAACCTCTGGCGGAACGGTGAGGTGATCTTCCAGACGCTCGCCAACACCGGCATCCCGCAGGCGCCCACCGCGCCAGGGACCTGGCCAGTCTTCCTGCGCTTTGTGACGACGACGATGAGCGGGACCGAGCCGAACGGGCAGACGTACTCGGACCCGGGCATCCCTTGGGTGAGCTACTTCCATGGCGGAGACGCCCTGCACGGCTTCCTGCGGGCGCAATACGGCTTCCCACAGAGTCTCGGCTGCGTCGAGATGCCCTACTCATCGGCCCAAGCGATCTATCCGTTCACTCCGATCGGCACGCTCGTCACAGTCCTTTGAGCGACGCGGTCCCCTCTGGGCCGATTCCCCACCTACCCGTCCATGTCTCTTCCGGCCGAAGCACTATCAGGGACTCGCCAGTCGCCAGCGCATTAGGTGGGCAGGTCATCGGCTCCACCGCAAGTGCCCGGCGCCTGTCGGCCGGGGCAAGCGTGTCACCGGAGTAACACATGACGAACGGCCATCCCTTCGCGGCCCACAGCTCGACGCCGAGTCCGTCGCCGCGCCGGAAGGTCACCGCCCAGGTGTCGGGCAGACCGGTGAAACAGTCGTCGAGCCGCATCGCGCCGACTCGCCGGGACCGGCGGAAGTCGCGGGTCGTGCCACCTACGGGCTCCCGACTGCGGGGGATCCCCCGCTCGTCGACGACGAGGCGGGAGGCTGCAGGAACGGCCAAGAGGCAGGTGTCGACGGTGGAGGGTCCCGCGTGCAGGTAGGGATGGAAACCCGCTCCGAAGGGCGCCGGGTGGTCCACCTCGCCGGTGTTAGTGGCAGCGACGTCGACGGTGAGCCAGGACGACCCGCCTACGGTGTAGGTCACCGAGACGGCCAGCCCCCATGGGTAGCCCGGCTGCGCCGCCAGCTCGCACTGGGCGAGCACGACGTCGGGAGAGGGCGAGCTGAGCGACCAGCGCAGCCAGCGCATGAGCCCATGGATCGCGTTGCCCGCGTCCGGCTCGTCGATCGGCGCCTGCGCCGTCATGCCGGCGAACTCGTAGCGCCCGCCGTCGAGCCGGTTCGGCCACGGTACGAGCACCTGGCCGCGCCCGCCAGAGCAGATCTCGCTTTGCGGGTACCCGTAAACAAGCGCCTCGCGCCCATGCGACAGGGCACGCAGGTTCCCTCCCACCTCGCTCACCACCGCGGTGGTCTCGCCGTCGGTCGCCGAGAGCTGGCGACCCGACGGTGACGGCGCGCTCGAGCCGTCCGCGTATGGGCGGCCCCCTCCGGGAGGTCCGGGCATGTCCCGGTATGGTAACGACGGCCGCGGCCATGGTCGAGGCGAGGAGGAGCACGTGCGAGCCTTGGTGACGAACGACGACGGCGTGGACGCCCCAGGCCTCGCCCACCTCGGACGAGCGCTCAGCGAAGCCGGCATAGACGTCGTCGTCGCGGCACCGCTCACCGAGGCGAGCGGTGCCGGAGCAGGCGTCGGGCCGCTGCACACGATGGACGAGGGCATCCACGTCACCGAGCTCGTGCGACCAGGTCTCGAGGGCATCGAGACACTCGGGATCGACGCCCTTCCCGCCCTCATCGTGATCGCAGGCTGCCTCGGTGCGTTCGGGTCGCCGCCTGATCTCGTGGTGACCGGCATCAACCCCGGCCGCAACGTCGGCCGGGCCGTGCTGCACTCGGGCACCGTGGGCGCCGCTCTCACGGCCGTGCACTTCAACAAGCGGGGGTTGGCGATGAGCATCCAGTCGGGGCCGTTCGCCTCCTTCGAGTCGGCGACTGACGCCCGCATCCACTACGAGACAGCTGCAGCCATCGCTGCTGTCCTGGCAGCCAGGGTGGCCGAGGCCCCGGTGCGCACGGTCGTCAACTGCAACGTGCCCAATCTCCCTTTGAGCGAGCTGCGCGGGATCAGGCGCGCCCGCCTCGCCCGTTCGGGACTCATCCGCTCGGCGCTCGTCGACGCGAAGGGCGACGCCAAGATGCAGCTGGAGCTCGGCTTCGGCGAGCCGGCGCCTGGCGACGAGAGCGACGAGGCGCTCACTGCACTCGGTTTCGCCACGATCACACCGCTCGCGAGCGTCTCCGAGGACTCGAGGCCCGGCACGGCAGCGGCCGTCCTGGAAGCACTCGAGGCCACGGTCGCCGAGCTCGGGCTCCCGCTTGTGGACGCTGCGATGCGCGAGAGCACCGCGCGCGGTCCGGCCGCCTGAGGCACATCCGACGCGCCCGGCGGGCGCGGGCCGAGGAGCCTCACCCTCCGAGCAGTCGGGCGGTCGAGCTCGCCCCATCAAGGGCAAGCTCGGCGAGGGCCCGGCCGGCGAGGCGCCCGACGACGTTGCCGGTACCGCAATACCCTCCGGCAGCAAAGACACCGCGCCTCACCTCCCGGATCACCGGCAGCCCCGAGCTCGTGTGGCCGACGATGCCGGCCCAGCGGTGAGTGACGAGCTCGTGACCAGTGGCCAGCCCCACGGTCTCTACGAGCAGGCGCTCGAGCGCGACCTGCACCCGCTCGGAGGGAAGTGCCTCGGTCGTCCACTCCTCTTCGCCGCCCATGTCTCGGCAGCCGCCTAGGACGAGCTCCCCAGTGTCCAGCTGCTGCCAATGGTCGTAGCCATAGCGCCGGTACACGGGCCGCTTTGACACCTCCTGCAACAAGGGCGCCGGCGCGAGCATCTGCAGCCGGGCGCTGCGCAGGGTGCCAGCGAGCTCCGCCAAGAGCTGCTCGAGCCGTCCGTCGACGCACACGAGGACGGCGCGGCAGCTCACAGTGCCGCCACCCGTCACGACCTGGCCGGGGGCGATCCTGCTGACCGGGCTCCACCCGTACAAGGGCACGCCCAGCGATGCGAGCCGCTCAGCCACCAGCCGGCATGCCATTTCCGGCTGCAACGAGACGTCGCCAGGAAAGAGGAGGCCCTCGCCCTGCTCACCGCCGCGGGCAGCTCGTCGCACATAGCCTCGAGCTCCCGCCGAGTCATCTCGTAGCACGCCACTGCCCGCTCCCTGCCAAGAGCCCTCACGGCATCGTGGTGGAACCAGGGCAGCCCGGCAAGAAGGAAGCGCCCATTGCGGCCGGCCGCTCCGTCGGCCACGCCACCGGCATGGTGACAGAGATAGCGCCGTGGCTGCTGTGGCAGATGTGAGAGCTGGCCCGTAACTCGACGACGGTGGGTGGCGCCACGGTCACAATTCAGCCGAAATCGGCGTGTGCAGTGGACGATAGTTCAATTGCCCCGCTATCGTCGCCGCGACATCAACTGTGCCATGACGGACGGTGCCGCCTCCGGTAGAGGGATTCCCGGAGATGAGGGCGGTGCTCCCGGATACGAGCTCTGCGACCTCGCATCCGTGCGTACCGCCCAGCTACGGCGCCGCCCGTCCCGATCCCGACCTACGACCAAGTCGTGAACCGACAAAGGAGCCGCGTCTTCAACCAGTCGTCGGGCCCTCCCCGTCTGCACCTCGCACGGACGCTTCCACCCGTCCCGGCCCGAGCAGCCCTTCCGGCTCCGGACCACGAGTCGCATGCAACGAAGGCGGGATGCCCGCATCGAAGCACCCACCTGGAACCCACCGGGTTTCCGCTTTCCAAGGAGGCGCAAGATGCGCAAGCACACCCTGATCACGCTGACCGCGTTCACGGCGCTCGGAACGAGCGCCATTGCCGGAGCCGCTGGTTCCGGCACGTTCACTGCTAGTTCTGTGCTTTCCCGCAGCACCGCTGTTTCACGCCAGGCGTCGGCGGCCGCAAGCGGCCACTTGAGCGTCGACCTGACGAACGTCAGGCGTGCACGCCCGCAACGGATCACTGCCGGTGGCTCGGCAGCGCTGCAGGGTCGCGACGCGCTCGTCCTACACGACGTCGCCCGACAGACGGATGTCATCTTTGTCAGGAACGATGCCAAATCGAAGCCAAAGCCGCTCGTCGTCTCGGCTCCGGCTCTTGTGTATGTTCCTCCGGCTGTCACTACTACGACCACCGTGGCACCCGTTCCGCCGCCACCGATCGGTGGAGTCTGGTACGAGCTACGGATGTGCGAGTCGGGCGACAACTACGCCGAGGACAACGGGAACGGCTACTACGGTGCCTACCAGTTCTCGCTGGCGACGTGGTACGGGCTCGGCTTCACAGGCCTCCCGAGCAGCGCCTCGCCGGCGACGCAGGACCTCGCCGCTCAGGAGCTGCAGTCCCGCTCGGGCTGGGGCCAGTGGCCGGCGTGCTCGGCCAACCTCGGCCTCTGAGGGCCTCTCACATCTGAGGACTCGATCTCGCTGACGGCTGGCAGGCTCGCTCGATCGAGGCCCGCCAGCCGCAAGAACAGCTGCCGGCTCAGCGTCTCGTACTCTGAACAGCCCGACGCGAACCCCGAGTCAGCCAGTGCCCACAACCCAGCCTCACGACGACCGCATCCGGCGCCCCGTTCCTCTCGTCGCGCTCCTGCTCGCCGTAGTCGTCCTCCTCGGAGGGACAGCCGCCGGCTTGACGCTGATCACTCGCGACCAGGTGCTCCCGGTCCCGGCCGCCGCTCGAGACGGTGGCGGCCACTCCTCTCGACCGGTTGCGCCGAGATTGGTGAGCGCGGCGGAGTGGCGTTCCTGCACGCCTCCCCGCCTGGGTACCACGCCGGGAGCGCCACCGGCGCGAATCGGAACCTGGGCCTATCGCGTGCTCGCCACCGGCACGTTCACCGACGCCGTCCCAGACCTTCGAGGGGGCCTCTACCTCCTTCAGGCGTGCGGGGCAGAGGAGTCCTCCCTGAGGGTCGTCCATGTGGAGCACGACGGCGGCGTGGTCGCCGTCTCAAGGATGTTTCGCAGGGCCGCTCTTCTCACGAGCGGGCTCACCGCCACGACATCGGGGGTGTTCTTCGCAACAGCTCGTCTCG
>JAKATT010000169.1 GCA_021818615.1 Actinomycetes bacterium
CGCATCTTCGAAAACGACAAACGATTCAGTTCGTGAACCCAAGTGGTGAGTTACCATGTTTTCCATAGACGACCCCTTCGGTTCGTCGCTCTTGGGGCTTCGGAAGCCGGGAACTGAAGCACTACTCCGAGGCCGGTGAGGACCTTCTCGACGGCCGGGTACCCCAAGAAGAGGAGGAACCCGGCGAAGAGCAGGACCACGGGGAGGCTCATGCGTTCGGTGGCGGCCTGATCGGCGGTCTCGGCTTCGGCGAGCTCGTGGGTGCGCAGCGACGTCGCCTTGGCGGCCAGGCTGGCCCGGACCTTGGCGCCCTCGGTCCCGGCCAGGGACACGCTGGCGGCCAGCTCGGTCAGCTCGCCCACCCCCAGCTCTTGGCCCAACCGGCCGAGCGCGGCCCAGGGGGTCTGGCGGGCGAGGCGCGCCTGGTCGAGGGCTCGGCGCAGGTAGGCGAACGCCCAGCCCGACCCGACGCTGGCCGCGTCGGAGAGGGCGGTCTCTACCCCGCCGCCGCCGGCCAGGGCGACCACCACCAGGTCGAGGAAGCTGGACAGTGCGTGGCGGAAGTCCCGCCGCCGCCGCCCGGCATCGGCGTGGATGCCGAGATCGGGCAGCACGAACCCGGCCACCATGAAGACCAGCGACGCCCACAGCGGCACCACGAGCGGGAGGTGCGCGCCGCCCAAGAGGAGCAGCGCGGCGACGGCAGGAGCGAAGACCAAGCCGACGAGAGCCAGGGTCACCTTCTCGGCCAGGTGGCGCTCGGGGCTGCGGCCGAGCACCGCCAGGTCGCGGCGCACCGTAGCCGGGACGAGCCAGCTTGCCCCGGAGCGGGCGAGGGCACGCGCCGCGGGGCGGCCCACCCGGGCGGCGTAACCGCCTGCCGCCTCGGGGCTGAGGACGGGGGCGGGGTCAGGGAGAGAGCGGAGCTGGGCGAGGGCTTGGGCGAGGGAGGGCCGAGGCGGGTAGAGCCCGCGGGCGACGAGAAACAATCCACCGCCGACCCCGGCGCCGCAGAGGAGGGCGAGGATCACGTCGGGATCTCCGAGCCTCTGCCGGGAATCCCGAACTCGTGGGTTGAGGCCAGGAACCGTTCGACGCTGGCGGGCCGGGTCATCTTGGCCAGCCACAGGAACGACACCGTGAACACCGCGCCCACGAGCAAGAGGACGAGCTGGCCGACCGCCGTGTCGTAGGGGGCGAGGTAGCCGCGGTTGAGCACGGCCAGGCCGAGGACGAGGCCGCCGGTGGCCCCGACGATGACCTTGACCGACGTTCTGGTCCGTGCCCGGCCGGCCTCGATCCGCAGACGCATGGTGGCCTGGTCCCGGGCGGCCTGGGCGAGCGAGCCGAGCAGCTCGCCGAGGCGTTGGGCCTGGTGCTCGGCAGCCAGGATCAGAGCAGCCACCACGAGGTCGCAGGTCGGGTCGGCCACCTCGTCGGCAAAGGCCCGCAGCGACGGCGCGAGCCGTTCGCCTTCCAAGCGGACCGCCAGGGTGGCGACCTCGGCCCGGATGGCCAGCGGGGCGACGGGCGCGGTGGCGACGATGGCCTGCTCCAACCCTGCCGCGCCGGCCATGGTGTCGCGCAGCATCTCCGCCCAACCCGCGATCGCCTCGATCCGCCCCACCGCCGCCTGGGCGCCGCCCTTGGTGCCGCCGAGCAGTCCCGGAGCGCCCCAGCCAGCCAGGGCGGCCAACACGGCGCCGACAGGCCAACCGGTGGCCGCGCCCACGATCACCGCAGCGCCGGCGGCCACGCCGATACGCAGGTTGGCCCGCTCGACCTTCGGGCGGTACAACGCCCGAGTGGGGCGTGGAAGGTCGACGCCGCGCCAGCCGGCGATGACCAGGAGGAGCCCGAGCCCGACCCCGGCACCGCAGAGGGTGGCGAGGGCAGTCACTGCTCCCACCACCCTTGCGGCCGGTCCAACAGTCCCGGGTCGAAGCCGACCTCCACGATCTGGTCGAGGGTCTCGTTGCGCAACGGGACGCCGGGGACGGCCCGGCCGTCGGGACCGGGCCGGAAGACCTCGTTGGAGACCACCATCGGTCCCTCGGCGTCGACCACCTCCCTGATCGAGGACACGTACCGGCGGTCACCGCCCTGGGCCAGGTGGATCACGAAATGCACCGCGTTGGCCACCAGCAGGTTGGTCGCTTCGAGCGGCAGGCGTTCGGGGGCCTGGATGGCGTAGGTGGCGAGCTTGGAGAACGCCCCCTTCGACGACGAGGCGTGCAGCGTCGCCATCGACCCGTCGGTGCCCTGGGACATGGCGTTCAGCAAGGCGAGGACCTCTTCGCCTCTGGCTTCGCCGACGATCACCCGATCGGGGCTCATGCGCAGCGCCCAGCGGACCAGCTCGGCCAGGCTGACCCCGCCCTCGCCTTCCAGGTTCGGCTCCCGGGCTTCGAGGGCGACCACGTCGGGGTGCAGGTCACCGAAGCGGTCGAGTCCGAGCTCGAGAGAGTCCTCGATGGTGACGAGCCGCTCGGCGGGTGGGATGTCGGCCGCCATGGCGCGGAGCAGCGTCGTCTTGCCCGCTCCGGTGCCGCCGCAGATGATGCACGACTTCTTGGCCAGCATCACGGCCCGCACGAACTCGCGTAAGGCGAGGTCGAGGGTTCCCATCTTGATGAGCTCGTCGGGGGTGATGCGCAGGTAGCGGTGGCGCCGTATCGACAGGCACGGCCGGGCGGCGACCGCCATCAGCGCGAACAGCCGCGACCCGTCGGGGAGCTGGAGGGACAGGCGAGGCGAGCCGCGGTCGAAGCGCCGCTCGCCGATCCCGGTGCGGGCCGCGGCGGTGCGCAGCATCTCCTCCAGCTCCTCGTCGGAAGAGGCGATGGGTGCCACCTGCTCGCAGCGCCCGTCGGCGTAGCGGACCCACACCTGGTCGCAGCCATTGGCGTTGATGTTCTCGATCCCCGGGTCGTCGAGGAGCCGCTGGAGGCGGTTGAGGCGGAACAGGGCGTCGAAGACCGCCCGGGACAGCTCGTCCTCCTCAGGTGCCGACATGACCGCGCTGCGCTCCCGCAGCGCCTGGCTGGCCCGGCGTTCCAACGCCTCGGCGATCAGCTGGCGTCCGAGCGCCTGCTCGTCCGCGGTGCGAAGTGGCGGCCGTCCCGCCGCGGCGAGGTCACGCTCGCGCCCCGACAGGGCGGCGAGCACCTCGGCCCGCAGGTCCCCGACGAGCGCGTTGTCCGCGCTCACCGTGGCCTCCCCGACCGTGGAACGCTCACTGCGTTACCTCCTCGGGCGTGCTGCCGTTCGTCGATCGGGGCATGGGGTCGGCCCGCCAGGCTCCCAGCACCCGGGCCCCCAGCACCCGGGTCCGCAACGCTGCGGCCCGCGCGGACCGTGTCGACGCCGCTGGCACCTCGCCCGACGCGCTCCCGACGGCCGAGGGTGCGCCTGCCAGCTCCTTGGCGAGCCGATCGGCCAAGGACCGGGCGGCTCGCACCAGCGGCGAGAGCCGCACCTCGCGGGCCGACGCCGGGACCGAGACGAGCGCCCCGGCGGCCTCGGGATCCCACGGCAGGCGGGCCAGGACCTCGACGCCGAGCGCCTCGGCGATCTCCGTGTCGGGATAGGGGCCGTCGCCCACCAGCACCACTGCGACGCGCCCTGAGTCGAAGGGGTTGGCCTTTCGCCAGGTCGCCAGGGCGTGCAGGTCGACCAGACGCGGCCGGGAGACGAGCACCACCGCGTCCGCTCCCTCGAAGACCTCAGCCCCAGGCGCACCGGGGCCGAGCCGGCCGCAGTCCACCAGCACATCCGCGTCGAGCATCCTGAGATGGCTCGACAGTCCGACGAGCATTCCGAGCGCACTTCGGGCCTGGTCGGCTGACGCCGGGCCGGTCAGCACCGCCGCCCCGCCCGGCAGCTCCTGGCAGTGCTCCCAGACGAGGTCGGGGTCCAAGGCGTGCCGGGCCGCCGCCGCCAGGCTCACCAGGCTCGGCTCGGGCGGCCACCCCGACGCCGCGGCCAGGGTCCCGCCGACAGGGTCGGCCTCGACGAGCAGGACCCGGCGCTCGGCCGGCCAAGTGGCGGCCAACGCCAACGCCAGGGTCGTCACCCCGCACGAGCGGACCGCGCCGAGCGCCACCACCCCCACCCGTCAGGCCCCCGACCCGACCTCGACGAGACTGGCCTGGCCCGCGGCGGCCAGCGCGGCGACCTCGTCGGCGTCACCGCTCGACACCTGGAGGGAGAACACCGTCGGACTGCCCGACCCGGCCGGCGCTGCGTCCACTGCCAGCACCGTCGCTGCCACCGGGCTCCCACTCGTGACGCTTGCGGCGCTGCTCCCCGACGAGGGCGAGGTGACCGGCACCACCTGCACTCGGTCGCCCGGAGCGAGGTCCGGCGGGTAGCCGCCGGCCTTGAGGCCGACCGCCACCACGTCCGATCCCGATCCCACCGCCGGCACGGCCCCGACCTCGGAGCTGGTCAGCACCGCCCCGGCCACCAGTGGGACCGCCACACGGCGGCCGACCACGCTCGACTCCTCGGCGACCGGGACCACCTGCAGGCCGCTTCCGGTCGACACCCGTACCGCTCGCAGGTCGCCGCTCGTGAGCACCTGCCCGGCGGCGAGCGGCTGGGCGACCACCAGGACCTGCTCCCTGCTACCGAGATGCAAGGAGGCATCCGCGAACGCCAGGGCGAAGCCGATCACCAGCAGCACCCCCACCACGACCAGCGGCAGCTGGCGGTGACGACGCGACGTCGGGCCGCGCCCGCCCGCCGCCCGAGCGCCCTCGGCCGCTCGTTGGCCGTTGGTCCGAGTTGGTGCAGCAGTGCTCGCCATCGCGTCGCCTCCTTTCCTTTGGCTCCCCGGTCAGTTGCCTCCCCCGGTCGGGGTGTTGATCGCCTGGGACTCGGTCACGGTCACCGCGACCTGGGCGGCCGGGCCGGCCTGGAGCCCGAGGTTCCCGCCCCCCGGCGCACCCGTCGCGGTCCAGGTGACCGACCAGTAGAGCGTGGCGGTTACCTGGTAGGTGCCGGCCTGTCCCCAGGTGTAGGAGCAGTTCGTCGTGGCGTTCGGATCGGACGCGCTGTAGGGGGTGCCCGGGCCGTCACAGGTCACGGTGTCGCCGTCGCCCATGTCCCACACCACCTTCTGAGGCGTGGCGGTCGCCGTCGTGGTCACCGTGCCAGCGGACGCCGACGCGCTGAGGGTCTGCCAGGCGCCCGGGTTGACCCACATCCAGGTCGCCACCCCCACCAGCTGCGGGCTGCCCGACGGCGGGGCCATCTCGATGGTCGGGGAGGCGAGCGGCAGCTGCTTGACCGCCTGCTGGGCCACCACCACTGGGTTCACCTGGACCACGCCACCTGCCGGCTGGGCGCCGGTCACCCAGATCGGCGGCATCGGGTTGAGCACCCCGGGGCCGGCACAGACCGGGAACACCCATTGGCCCGGCTGCGCGCCCCCGACGCCGATCGACGCCGTCGCCGACGGGCCGCCGGCCGTATAGGTGCAGCCGTAGGGCTGGTTCGGGTTCGGCCTACCCGGCGACGGCGCGCTGCTTCCCGGCGTCGCCCACGACGAGGTAGCCGGCGGCGTCCAGTAGGTGTGACCGGCCTGGACCGTGAGCTGTCCGCCCGACGCCTGGGCGTTCGAATAGTTGTTCTGGCCGTAGCCGTCGCCAGCCCATGCCGGCTCGGTGCCAACAACAAAGGTGATCGCGGCGGCCACGAGAGCGGCGGGGATCACGAACCAGGCGCGCATGACCCCTCGGTAACCGTCTGCTTTGCAAGCTTCCATGCACCACCGGTCAGGTCCAGCGTCGCCCGGACACCGTCGTTCTCTGGCGCGGTGGCTGGTGGCACCGGCTTGCCCGTTGCCTCGTACACGAGCTCGCTCGTGCTGTAGACGCAGTCCACGACCGTCGCCGTCGACCCCGAGATCGCGACGACCTTTGGATGCAGCGTCACTGTTCCGCGCCCGACGATCCCCTGGCGCTGGTCGGCGAGCAGGTTGGCCTTCACGGATTCGAGCTGCGGGTTGACCATGGTGGCCGCCAACGCCGGATCCGCGGCGTTGGCTGTGGCAAGGGCCTGTTCAAAGGCTGCCGACGAGGCGCGGTAAGCGGCCAGGACCGCCGCGTCGGTCCCGCCGTCAGGAGTCGAGGTGGCCTTGGTGGCGCTCGTGCGTCGAGGAACGCTGCTCAAAGGGTGCGACGCGTCGCCGCTGCCAGCGCCGCAGGCCGCCAACAGCAACGAGCTGGCGGCAACGATCATGAGGAATCCCGTCGGGCGAAGGCGGCGCCGCACGCCGCTTTCGCTCACCGCTCTGTAGGTAGCCTCATTCATCGCCACACCACCAGACGCTGAACGCCCCTAGTGCCACCTCCTCCTCCTCGGCTCGCCGACTCGGAGATGGCCGACGACGACCAGGGCGTCTCGGGGCGGGTCGGCGAACCTCACCGGAGCGAAACGCCTGCAAGATCGATGGTACGGAACAAGAGGGCGTTGCGCTATGGACAGACCAGGTACTATTACACCTAGTAGTACACGAACCACCCATTGGGTATGGCCAAGGTTATGGGAACAAGTGGAGAACTCAGCGCCGCCCGACGTCTCGAGCTGGCCTCGTACCTGAAGGCCCGCCGGGCCAGTCTGCAGCCACACGACGTCGGGCTCGACCCGCCACCGCGACGACGCAACACGCCGGGGTTGCGTCGGGAGGAAGTCGCCCTGCTTTCCGGCGTTGGCGTCACTTGGTACACGTGGCTAGAGCAAGGTCGCCCTGTCGCCACGAGCGAGCCGGTCATCGACGCGCTCGCCCGGACCTTGCTCCTCGACCGCGAGTCGCACGGGCACCTGCGACGCCTCGCCGGGCTTCCCCTGCCCGACCTCGATAGGCTCCCTGAAAGAGGGGTCTCCTGCTCCATCCGTGGGTCGTTGGTGAGCCCCGAGGCCAACCCGGAGGGAGCGGAGCGACCGGAGGGGCGGCAGCTCATGACCGGCCCGGAAGCGGTGGGCAGTAGCCACCACGATCGAGCAGCGCGAGCGCGATGAGGTGCCCGGGCTCCTTGAAGCCGAAGGCCATTCGCTGGAGGAGCCGGAGCTTGGTGTTCGTCGACTCGATGAGGGCGTTCGAGATGTTCTCTCGAAGGGCCGCCTCGATGCCGGGAAGGTGACGGCCGATCTTTCGCGAGAGCTCGACGAACGCGGGGATGCGCGAGCGAGCGGCCCAGGTGCGCCAGTGCTCGAGGAGGGAGAGCCCGAGGTCGCCCTTGGTCCGGATCGCGATGCGCAGCTGCTCCTTCAGCAGGTAGGCCCGATACAGCTTCCCGTTCGCCTTCGCGATCCAGGCCAGCTTCGCCTCCTGACGAGCGGTCAG
The DNA here is from genome assembly GCA_021818615.1 of Actinomycetes bacterium. GTDB lineage: Bacteria > Actinomycetota > Acidimicrobiia > Acidimicrobiales > Bog-793 > JAKATT01. The sequence continues at coordinate 7,352 of JAKATT010000169.1, forward strand.
GTCCTCGGGGTTCTTCCACAGCGCGAAGCGACAGCCCTTCAGCTCCTTCGCGTGCGCCCGCATCCCTGCTCGCCGGGCCTCGTTCCAGACCTCGCGTCGCACCTCGTCGAGGGCGTCGGTCGCCCAGGAGACGACGTGGAAGGCGTCGATCACGAGCGTCGCGTTCGGGCAGCGCTCCTGCACGACATCCGCGATGAAGCTCGCCCCATCGGCGGAGACCACCTCGATCTCCTTGCAGCGATCCTCCCCGAGGAGGTCGAAGAAGCCCCGAAGGGTCGCCTTGTCCCGTCCGACCGCCGCCCAGATGAGCCGGCCGGCGTCGTGGTCGACGACGACGGTCAGGTAGCGCTGGCCACGGGTGTAGCTGATCTCGTCGATCCCGATGCGGACCAACCCGGCGAAGGGGTCGTGGGCGTCACGGCCGTCGGCGACGACGCGCTCGATGATCGAGCCGACCGTTCGCCACCCGACGCGCACCAGCTCGCAGACGGTGGACTTCGCCGTGTGGGTGACGAGCCAGGCCACCTGGTCGTCGAAGTCACGGGTATGGCCCGCGCCATGACGTGCCCAGGGCACCTGCGCGACCGTCGGCCCGTGCTCAGGGCAGCTCACCCTCGGCGCATCGGCCTCGAGGAAGCACTGAAGGGTCCCAAGATCGAGACAGCGCCACCTTCGTCGCCCCTCGCCCCGGTCATAGCCAGGGGCGCGCACCCCGCAGCGCCCGCAGCGGCGCCGGGCACCCTTGCGCAGGCGCACGTGGACGACGACCGTCGCCTCGTCGTCCTCGCCCTCGATCTCCACGTCCTCGATCACGACGTGCCGGTCGACACCGACGATCCTGCGCCATACGTTGGACCCGAGCAACGCCGTTCTCCTTCGCCTCTCCTCTGGACCTTCGAACAGCCCAGAAGCTAGGCAGGAAGCGGCGTTGCTCACCTTTCAGCTGGTCAATGCACCCACGGATTGGTCAGGAGAGCCTGAAAGAGCCAGCCCCGATCTCACCCGCCTTCTCGACACCCTGCTCCCGGCGCCCGCCTGCCTACTCGGGCCGAGGTTCGAATTTCTCGCATGGAACGAGACGTTCTCCCACATCTGGCAGCCCGAGACGCTGCCCGAGGGCCGGCGCAACGTCATGTGGCTTGCCTTTGCCGAGCCCGGCCGGCGACAGACTTGGGGCAACTGGGAGCAGCGCGGCCGCATCCTCCTTGCCAAGTTCCGAGCCACCGCAGGACAGCACGCCGGAGACGCCTGCTTCGCCGAGCTCATCAGCGCGCTCCACGACGCCAGTCACGAATTCCGATCTTGGTGGTCAACCTACGAGGTACGCGAGTCCTTCGCCGGACCCCTCAAGGTCCGGGTGCCTGGCACAGGCACTATTGCCTTCGACGTGATCGAATTGGGGGTCAGGACCGACTCGACCCTCACTCTTTCGGTGCACGCGCCCGCCCGTGGGGGCGACGGCATGAAGCTCACGACGATGGCACGCGTCGCTCGAGGAAGTGCATGACGTGTACTCGGGACCGGCCTGATGTGGATCAGCCGTTTGCGGTGCTTCCGGCGACGGAGGAGCGCTGCGGATCTGCCCTCCAGCCGTTCACCTGCTGCCCGCGGTGGTTGTGTGGATGCTGAAGGTCTGCTGGATCAGCTGGTCGAGACGCTGGGCGGTCATCCCGCCAACCTGGCGGCCGAGCAGCTTGCCTTGGGCGGAAATGAAGAAGGTGGTGGGTAAGCCGTACACGCCGTAGTTGTTGGCCGCGCTGGCGTGCGGGTCGAAGGCGAGCGGGTACTTGACCCCGGTCTGGGAGGCGAAGCTGAGGGCGGCGCCGTGTTGGTCGTTGGTGTCGATGCCGACGAAGTCGACACGTCCGTGGAGCCGTCGGGCGGTGGCGGCGAGGGCGGGCATCTCCTTTCGGCAAGGCGGGCACCACGACGCCCAGAAGTTGAGCACCACTGGCTTGCCGGCGAACTGGCTGACGCTCACCGTTGCGGACGGGTCCCGGAGGCTCGGGAGGGACCACGACGGTGCGGGCTGCCCGCTCTCTTTGTCGAAGACGCCTCCGGTCGACGTGAAGATCTGGTTGGAGGTGGCGTGCAGCGTGTTGCTGGCTTTGACGATCTGGCTGATGCCGATCCCGCCAAGTGCGCCGGCCAGCGTGGCTGCCGCGGCGACGATCCACCACCGTCTCGGCGCACGCTTTCGCCGCGGCGGGGCAGGGCTGGTATCGGGGGGTGCGGCGGTCGCGCTCGTGCTCATAGCGGTGGCCATCCGAGGCGGGCGAACTGGCTCTGCAAGGGGATGAAGAGGCTCTTCCATTCGCCGGTGACGAAGAGGATCCCGACGGCGACGAGAAGGATGCCGCCGGCGATCTCGATCGCCCGTCCTCGGCGCCGGAGCCACGCGAGCGAGGTGCGCGCCCGCGAGTACCCGAGGGCGAGGGCCACGAAGGGGATCCCGAGCCCGAGGGAGTAGAGCGCGAGCAGGACTGCGCCGGCGACGACCGTGCGACCGGCGCTCGCCACCGCGAGCACCGTGGCGAGGACGGGGCCGAGGCACGGCGTCCAGCCGAAGGCGAAGGCCATGCCGAGCGGGAAGGCACCCTTTGGTCCCTGGGGCACCCTGGAGAGGTCGAAGCGGCGCTCGCGGGCGAGGAACGGCACTCGCAGCAGCCCGAGCATGGCGAGGCCGAGCAAGATGATGAATGCTCCGGCAACGTCCAAGATCACCCCGAGGTGACGCAACAGGAGCGAGCCGACAAGGGTGGACGACACGCCGAGGGCGGTGAAGACGACGGTGAAGCCGCCCACGAAGGCGAGCGACGAGCGGAGCACGAGCGGGGTGGCCTCTCGCCGGCCGAGGTCGGAGATGGGCAGGCCCGACACGTAGGAGAGGTAGCTCGGGATGAGCGGCAGGGCGCAGGGCGAGGTGAACGAGATGATCCCGGCGACCACGGCGAACAGCGGCAAGAGCGGCGACATCGGTCCGGTCAGGGGTGTCGGGTCGCTGGGGCAGAACGGGTCGTCATCGGGCCAGAGTCTTCTCCAGGTAGGTGGCGATGCCCTGGCCCCACTGGGTGAGCTGGCCCTGGGGCAGGTAGCCGGTGCCGTTCTTGCGCTGGTCGACTTGGGGGCTGGCGAGGTAGCGCTCTCGCCCGCGCGGGTCGATGAAGTAGAGGTAGTCG
>JAKATT010000090.1 GCA_021818615.1 Actinomycetes bacterium
CTGGTGGGCGCTGACGGACTCGAACCGCCGACCTGCTCGTTGTAAGCGAGCTGCTCTCACCACCTGAGCTAAGCGCCCGTGCCCGGCCCACGACGCTGGTGGGCCCCCGAGGCAGCAGTCTCTCACGAAGGCAGCGCCCGCCGAGGACTTGGCTCACCGAAATTGGGCGCTCTCCTGCACCGAGGTCACAATGGCAGACACCGCCCCCGCAGAACCGCAGGGATAGGCCTTGTACGGCACGGTCGTCGCGAGCGCGCCCGTCGCCGGCAGCGTCACCTCGATGGAGCTGGCGGCGAAGCACTGACCGCCGTTCGACTGCACGTCGGAGAACTCGTACACGAAACCTGCCGATCCGCCTGGAGCGATCGTCACCGGCTCAGGGGAGGCCCGGAAGGCGGGCCCCTGGGCCGAGTGGCTCGTGACAGGGATCGGAGCACCGCCCCCCGTCAGCACGAGCGCCGGGTAGCCGAAGATCGTGCAGGTCACCGATCCCCTGTTGCCGATGGCAAACCCGACCGAGAGCTCCCCGGCCGCTCCGTTGAAGTCGTTCTTCGTCACGGAAAGGGTGCTCCCCTGGCAGGGGCCCGGTGCAGGAGCAGTCGTCGTAGTGACGCTCGTGCTCGTTGGGCTTGGCACAGTCGTCGTCGTCCGATGAGGAGCCGTGGTCGTCGTCGTCTTGGCCGGGCCGTTCGAGGTGGCAGTTACCGGTTGCGACGACGGGTTCGAGCAGGCGGCAAGGCTCACTCCCGCTGTGGCGACGGCGGCCAGCGCGAGGAACCGGGCGAGGAGCGGACGGCGCATTGCAAGAGACCTCTGTTTCGAACGTCGAGCGGAGAGGGACCCGCTCTGTCGGCCCATCCAGTATTGCCGCTGTGCCGTCACGGCCGGTGTCATCGCGCGTCGGCGCCACTCATCGGGGACGGGAGGCTTGCTCAGGGAAACAGGCCGCGCAGCGCTATTGCCTCGCCGACCCGCTCGAGGGCGAGCGCGACCGACGCACGGCGCAGCGTGACCTTCAGGTCACGGGAGCGCTGCCAGCAGGACTGGAAGGCGGTCTCCATGATGCGGCGCAGCCGCTCGGCGACGACCTGCTCCTCCCACGCGAAACCCTGCCTCGACTGCGCCCACTCGAAGTAGGACGCAGTCACTCCCCCCGCATTTGCGAGGATGTCGGGCACGACCACGATGTTGCGGCGCTCGAGCACCCCGTCGGCTTCCGGCAGCGTCGGACCATTGGCCGCCTCGACGATCACCTTCGCTCCGAGCTTCTCGGCGACCTCGGCGGTGATGACGCCGTCGAGGGCGGCAGGCACCGCCAGCTCGCAGTCGATCTCCCAGATCGACGCCGGGTCGATCGGGTCCGCCAGCTCGAAGCCGTCGACAGTCCCGCGGCGCGATACGTGGTCGGCGAGAGCCAAGGTGTCGAGGCCGGCCGGGTTGTAGACCCCGCCGTCGGCGTCGGTCACCGCCACGACGCGCATCCCCGCCGAGCTCAGCAGGTAGCAGAGCGGGCCACCCACCTTCCCGTGGCCCTGGACGACGGCGCGGGCGCCCGAGACGGGCATGCCGAGCTCGGTGAAGGCGGCCCGGCTGCAGATGAGGACTCCCTGCGAGGTCGCCCCGACGTGGCCGCGGCTCCCGCCGACGGCGATCGGCTTGCCGGTCACAATGCCCGGGATCGCCTCTCCGCGCACCATCGAGATCGTGTCCATCAGCCAGGCCATCACCCGCGCGTCGGTGTTGACGTCGGGCGCCGGAACATCCTTGTCCGGTCCGAGGAGGGAGGCCACGTCGATCGTGTAGCGCCGGGTCATCCGTTCGAGCTCGCCGTCCGAGAGCCTGCGGGGATCGACCTGCACCCCGCCCTTGGCTCCGCCAAAGGGGATGTCGACGACAGCGCACTTGAGGGTCATATCGGCGGCGAGCGCCTTCACCTCGCTCACGGTGACGTCCTGGTGGAAGCGGATGCCGCCCTTGCCGGGACCCCGGCTCGTGTCGTGATGGACCCGCCAGCCGGTGAACACCTCGATGCGGCCGTTGTCCATCCGGACCGGGATGCCGACCTCGAGCACCCGCGCAGGCACCGACAGCATCCGGTGTATGTCGGCGTCGAGCCCGATGAGGCGCGCCCCGTCGTCGATGCGCTCAAGTATCGCAGTCCACGGATCCGTCGCGGGCATGTCCTCGTTGACCTCCAGCTCGGTGCTGCCGCCAAGGTAGTACGAGCTGCCCCGGGCGGAGCGACCGCCTCCACGATGCCTACGATGAGGCGATGAGTGCCCCGAGCGACGCGACCGCTACCGTGCCGACCGAGGAGGAGTTCGCCGAGCAGGCCGAGGCGTTCCTCAGCGCGAACACCCGGTTGAAGGCGGAGCGCAAGTCCGTCTTCGGCGAGGGGCCGGACGAGATCGCCGTGCTGCCCGAGCGCACCACCGAGGAGGACGCCAGGGAGGTCGCCGAGGCGAAGCGCTGGGCTCGAGTCGTCTTCGACGCCGGCTTCGGCTGGATCACCGGACCGCTCCGCTACGGCGGGCGGGGGCTCCCCGGATCGTTCCAGCGGCTGTACAGCTCGATCGAAGCCCGTTTCGAGATACCCAGCCAGGCACCTCGCATGATCGGCCTCGGCATGATCGCCCCGACGATCCTCGCGCACGGCACGGAGGTGGCCAAGAAGCGTTACCTGCGATCGCTCTGGCGCGGCGACATCATCGCCTGCCAGCTCTTCTCCGAGCCCGGCGCCGGCTCAGACCTCGCCTCGCTCCAGACGAGGGCCGTTCGCGACGGCGACGAGTGGATCGTGAACGGCCAGAAGGTGTGGACCTCCGGAGCCCACTACTCCGACATCGGCGAGATCATCTGCCGGACCGACCCCGACCTGCCAAAGCACAAGGGGCTGACGGGCTTCGTCGTCGACATGCACGCGCCGGGCGTGGAGGTCCGTCCCCTCCGCCAGATGACGGGGGGCGCCTCGTTCAACGAGGTCTTCTTCAGCGACGTGCGCATCCCGGCCGACCACCTGCTCGGCGACGTGAACGGCGGCTGGACCGTGGCGCTCACGACCCTCATGAACGAGCGGGCGGCCATCGGCGGCGGCGGCGGCTCGGCGGCGGGATCGGGGGCGCTGCAGCGCCTGATCGACCTCGCCCGGCACCTCGGGGCCAGCTCGGACCCGCTCATCCGCCAGGAGCTCGCCGACACCTGGATCAACGTCCAGGTCGCCGGATACAACAACGAGCGGGCGCTCGCCAAGATCCGCGCCGGCCAGCTGCCGGGTCCCGAGCTCTCGGTCGCCAAGCTCTCGCTCACCGAGAACATGCGCCGCATGGCCGAGCTCGCCTCGCACATCCTCGGCGTCCGCATCACCGCCGACAGCGGCGAATGGGGCACCTACGCCTGGTCGCAGTTCCTTCTCGGCGTACCCGGCATGCGGCTGGCGGGCGGCACCGACGAGGTCATGCGCAACATCCTCGGGGAGCGGGTCCTCGGCCTGCCGAAGGAACCGTCCCCGAAGTAGCCCGCCCCGCCGGGCCCACAGCTCTTCGCGAGACGCCCGACGCCCCTCTCACAGCGTCCCTGCGCCCACCTGCTCGGCCAGCGCCGAGCGGGGCCTGAACCACAGCCCGCCGACGAACGCCCAGCTGCTCCGGTGGATCGGAGTGCAGCCCCAGGTGGCAAGCGCCATCTTGTGGATCGGAGTCGGGTAGCCCTTGTTCCGCTCGAAGCCGTACCACGGGTAGTGCTCCGCCTCTTCAACCATCATGCGGTCCCGGGTCACCTTCGCGAGGACCGAGGCGGATGCGATGGCCTTCGAGACCGAATCGCCCCTCACGATCATCTCGACTGGTGGGAAGCCCGACGTCGCAAGGGCGCTGTCGGCGAGGAAGTCGAAACGGCCATCGACGAGCAGCACGTCGGGCACCACCTCGAGGCGCGCGAGTGCCCTGCGGGCCGCGAGCCGCTGGGCCAGCGTCATGCCGAGCCGGTCGCACTCCTCGGGGCTCGCGTGGCCGACTGCCCAGTCGGCACAGCCCGCCTTGAGCGGCTCGAAAAGGGCTTCGCGCTCCTCGGCTCTCAGCTGCTTCGAGTCACGGACCCCTCGAGGGAGCTGACGGCCGGAGCCATGGGTCACGACCGCGATACCGACGCTCACCGGCCCGGCCCACGCACCGCGGCCGACCTCGTCGAGACCACCGACCGCCCTGCAGCCGCCGGCGAGGTGACGGCCCTCCGCACGAAGGTTCGGCGACCGGGTCGCCATCAGCTCGCACCCTCGTCCGAGCCGACAGCCACCGCCATGGCACAACCGTACTGAGCAACAAGCCTCTGCGCAGGGACAGTGGCATCAAGTGGTGCTGTCTACTAGACAGACTCACTTGCAACTCGCTAACGTGACCCGGCATGACGTCGTCCCACAGCTTTCGTGGCCTTCGGCGCTTTGCGGTGCTCGTATCGGCCGCCGCCCTGCTCACCGCCTGCTCCTCGACGCCCGCATCGGGCGGGACCGGCCCAGCGAGGGGCGCCGGCGGCACGGCCTCGGTCGCATGCGCCGGTTCTCTGATCAAGCTTTACGAGGACACGCTCGGCCCCGCTTTCGAGAGGGCCACCGGGAGCTCCTTCGCCGGTCCGCCGTGCGCGGGGTCACTGGCGCTTGCCTCCGAGATCCTCTCGGGCGAGATCTCGCCGGGCGTCTTCCTGTCGATCGGGGCCAAGCCGATCGAGAAGCTGTTCCCGGCCGGGCGGGCGCGCTTCGCCCTGGCTATCGCATCCGACCCGCTCGTCATCGCCTACTCGCCGAAGAGCCGCTACTACCAGCAGCTGAACGCGATAAGGACCGGAGAAAAGCCGCTGGGGGACCTCTTCGGCCTGTTGGCGAGCGCAGGGTTCCGCCTCGGGCGGACGGATCCGACCCAGGACCCGCAAGGCTTCTTCTTCATACTGATGACGAAGCTCGCCCAGACCGAGCTGCACCTGCCCGCCGGCGAGGCAGCCCGGGCCCTCGGCATCACAACCTCGAGCCCGTACGGCTCGAGCTCGCAGATGCTCGACGAGTCCGCCCTGCCCACCGACATAGCCGAGGGCGTGGTCGACGCCGGCAGCGCCTTCCTGTCGGAGGCGAAGCAGTTCGGGCTCGACTACATCACCCTCCCGGCGACGCTCGACTTCGCCTCGCCCTCGCAGGAGAGGCTCTACTCGAGCGTCAGCCTCGTCATCGCCGGGAGCGCCGAGCGGGGCGAGGTCATCTCGCTCGACGCCGGCCTCGTCTCGCCGACCGCAGGCTCCCGGCCGGCCGCCTCAGATGAGGCGGCGGACCGCTCCTTCGTCGCCTTCCTCCTGTCGCCGGCCGGGCGCGCCATCCTCCGGCGGGCCGGCTACAGCCTGACGGCCCCGGTGCTGCACCTCGCCCCGGGGGTGCGAAGCGCCGCCCGAGCCCTGCCCGCAGAGGTGCTGTCGCTCTTCAGGACCTTGAAAGGGTCGATCGCCCCGACGTGATGCCGCGCTCCAGCCAGCTCCTCGCCGGCCGCATCCCCCAGGCGGCGGCACTCGCCGTATCGGCACTCGTCTGGGTCGTCATGCTCGGGCCGCTGGCCGTGCTTCTCTCGCAGGTGTCGCCACACTCGATCCGCCTCAGCCTCGACCGCCCCGGTGCGCTCGATCCGCTCTTCACGTCGCTCGAGGCGAGCGCCATCGCGCTTGCCGCCATGATCATCCTCGGCACGCCGCTTTCCTATGTGATCGCAAGGGGACACACGTGGCTGCGGCGGCTCCTCGAGGCGGGCGTCGTGCTGCCGCTCCTCATGCCACCTCTTGTGATCGGCCTGCTCCTCATCTTCCTCATCGGCCAGGCGGGGCCGGTCGGGCGGGCCGTATCCGGCCTCAACCCCAACGTCTTTGGCGTGAACACGTTCTTCGCGCTCGTCGTCGCCGAGTTCTACGAGGCGGCGCCCTACTACGTCATCTCGGCGGCAGCAGCGCTCGGCGGAGTCGACGAGCGCCTCGAGCAGGACGCTCAGCTGCTCGGGGACAGGCCGCGCACGACCTTTAGGAGGGTGACCCTGCCGCTCGCGGCTCCGGGTATCGCGAGCGGGCTCGCCATGTCCTGGGCGAGGGCGATGGGCGCCTTCGGCGCGGTGCTGATCATCGCCTACAACCCGTCCGGGCTACCTATCCAGATCGACCAGACGTTCATCGCGAACGGGCTCGGTCCTGCGCTGCCATTCGCTCTCCTGCTCATTGTCGCAGCGCTGCCGCTGCCGCTCGTCGCCCTGCTGTGGAGCGCCCGGGCAAGCGGCCGCAGGTCTGTGCCGGTTCCCGTCAACGTCGGGCTGTAGGTACCGGCTCATGACCGACGCTGCGATGCTCGAAGCCGAGATCGTCGTCGCCCGGCGCGACTTCGACGTGGCAGCCGAGCTCTCGATCGCCCGGGGCGAACGCCTCTCGCTCTTCGGCCCGTCCGGTGCGGGCAAGACGACCTGCCTCGAGGCGATCGCCGGAGTCGCGCCTCTGCGCCAGGGGCGCGTCCGCCTCGACGGACGCCTCCTCAACGCACCAGCCGGTCGGCAAAGCGGGCGGCGCATGTCGCGAGAGCAGCCTGCGCCAGCAAGAGAGCGATCCATCGCCTTCGTTCGCCAGCCGACCACGTTGTTTCCCCATCTGAGCGTGCGGGCCAACGTCACCTATGCGATGGGCAAGGCAACGCTGTCTCGAAGCAGGTCCCTCGACGAGCTCCTGCAGGAGGTGGGCCTCGCCGGCCTGTCGGGCGCCATGCCCGAGGCGCTCTCCGGCGGTCAGCAACAGCGTGCCTGCCTGGCCAGGGCAGTTGCCCGGCCCTTCAAGGCGCTGCTGCTCGACGAGCCGTTCTCTGCTGTGGACGCTGCCGGGCGCGAGGCACTGCGCGTCGTCGCCATCGAGACCGCCGCCGAGGCGGGCGCCGCGGCTGTCCTCGTCACCCACGATCTCGCCGAGGCACAGGCATTCGGGCACCGGCTCGGCATCATGGACGGCGGCAGGCTCCTGCAGGTGGGCAGCAGCGGCGAGCTCGTGCGACGGCCTGCGACGCTGCGGGTGGCAGAGCTCTGCGGCTATGTCAGCTTCGTCCGGCTCGCCTCGGGCAGGTTCTGGGCCCTCCACCCGGATCGCTTCCTGGAGGGCGCCCTACCTGACCGGGGCGTCGTGCTCACCGGCACCGTCCACTCGATCCAGCCCTTCGGGCCTCGCTACGACTGCGAGCTGGTCCTGAGCGGAGCGGACGCCATAGGAACCGGCATCGTGCGAATCCACGTCGACTCGCCGCCACGTCTCGGCGAACCCTGGGAGGTGACGGCGATCGACCCTCCACTCGTCGGCCCACTGCCCTCTGCCGGGCAGCCTTCGCCAGGGCGGTGCCGGGAAAACCCTGGAGCGAACGACGACACCGGCCGCACTTCGCAAGTTACCAGTGGCTTCGGACGTTGACAGGGATGGTGACAGCGAATTGAACCTCGTCTCTGTCTCGTCAGTGGCTAGTGTCGCCGCCGGGGCAGCCAGGAAGGATGTGGGAGTGCCCGAATCAAGACGCCAGTCCGACGACCGCCTCCGCCTCACCCGGCTCGCACGGGGGCTCTCGCAGGGGGACCTCGCTCGCAGCGCCGGGGTGACGCGACAAGCGATCTCAGGCATCGAGTCAGGCCGTTGGTCGGCCTCTTTGGACGTGGCGCTTTGCCTCGCCCGCGCCCTCGACTCCTCGGTCGAGGAGCTCTTCGGCACTGCCACCGAGGTGCTGGCTGTCCGCGGGCGCCTCGCCGTCCGGCCCCCCCGTCAGGCCTCGGGCCGCCCCCGCACACGGCGCCTGTTGCTCTCGGAGGTGGCCGGAGAGGTGGTGGCGTTCCCGCTGAGTGCCGATCACTCGATGCTGCCGGGTTTCGTTCCGGCTCTGGCGACCTCTGCCCCACCGGGAGAGCCGCAGCCCGGCCTCGAGCCAGTCGGATCGTCGGGCCGGACGCGCCTTGGCTCGAACATGATCGATGCCGAGCTCATCGCGGCGCCTGGACCCGTGCTCACCGTGGCCGGCTGCGACCCGGCGCTCGCCCTCCTCAAGGGGCCGCTCGAGCGACACGACCCTGCGGTCGGGTTCAACTGGTGGGCGTCGCACAACGCCGGCGCGCTCGAGCTGCTCGAGGCGGGCACCGTCCATGCCGCCGCCTTGCACCGCAACGCCGAACAGCGGATGCGACGCCGGCCGGGCATCGAGGTGGTCGGCTTCGCCTCCTGGCAGGAGGGGCTCGTCCTCTCCCCTAGGCTGAGAGGCGGCGTTCGCAGCCTCGAGGACGTCGTTCGGCACGGGCTGCGGATCGTCAACCGCGACCCGGGCTCAGAAGCCCGGCGGCTCCTCGACGACGAGCTGCTGCGGCTACGGATCGCTCCGTCCCGCATGGCAGGCTACGACACCCTCGTGAGCGCCCACCTGCTCGTAGCGTCCGCGATCGCATCGGGACTTGCAGACGCAGGCGTCTCGACCGAGCCGGCGGCGCTTGCCTACGGGCTCGACTTCGTGCCCTGGCAGCAGGAGATCACCGAGCTGCACATCCCGCGCTCGCTCGCCGCCGGCCCCGAGGTGCGGAGCCTGCTCGACGTGCTCGCCGGTCGTGAGCTGCCCGCGCAGCTGTCGGCGCTCGAGGGCTACGACGCCGAGCCTTGTGGCCGCATCCTCGCAGCCTGAGGCTCAGCCAGGCTTTCCGAGCTCGCCTCGCAGCTGGCAGCGCTTCGATGAAGCGCGAGCACTTTCGCTTCGTAGACTCTCCAGTCGTGCGAGCGCTCCTCGTCCCGGTCAAGTCGTTCACCGCCGCCAAGGTGAGACTTGCGCCCGTCCTGGCGCCCGACGAGCGCCGCCTGCTCGCCCGCCAGCTCGCCGAAGGGGTGCTGGCGGCTGCAGGCGACCTCGTGCCCTTCGTAGTCTGCGAGGACGACGCCGTCGCAAGATGGGCACGGGCGCTCGGCGCGGGTGTGCTCTGCAACCCGGGGGTCGGGCTGTCGCCGGCGGTGAACGCCGGCGTCGCCGAGCTGGCCCGCCGCGGCTACGCCTCTGCCGTCGTCGCCCACGCGGACCTCGCCCGGCCGGAGGGGGTCCACACGATCGCCCTCGACGGCGCGGTGGTGCTCGTGCCCGATCTTCGCGACGATGGCACGAACGTGGCGTGCGTGCCGACGGCGGCAGGGTTCCGCTTCTCGTACGGCGCCGGGTCCTTCGACCGCCATCGCAGCGAGGCAAGGAGGCTCGGGCTCCCTTGTGTCGTCGTGCGCGACCGCCGTCTCGCGGCCGACGTCGACCACCCCGAGGATCTCCGCTTCGTCGACCGTAGCTGGATGGGGACTCCCGCAGAGCTGGCAGCGCCGTAGCCTTTTCCCCGATGGACACCAAGGCGATGGACACCAACCTCACCTGCCCAGCACGCGCTCTCGCAATCGGCGCCCATCCTGATGACATCGAATTCGGCTGTGGCGGCACGCTCGCGAAGTGGGCCGCTGCCGGCTGTGCCATCTCGCACCTCGTCTGCACCGACGGCTCGAAGGGGACCTGGGAGCCCGAGACCGACCCAGCAGGGCTCGTAGCCACCCGTCGGGAGGAGCAGCGGGCCGCCTCGAGGGCGCTCGGCGGCGACGGCGACGTCGTCTTCCTCGGCTGGCCGGACGGCGAGCTCGAGGCGGGGCTCCGCCAACGTTGGGAGATCGCCGCTTGGATCCGCCGCCTCAGACCGCAGGTCGTGCTCGGGCACGATCCGTGGCGGCGCTACCGGCTCCATCCCGACCACCGCAGTGCCGGGTTCCTCGTCACGGACGGCATCGTGGCTGCTCGCGACCCGCTCTTCTTCCCCGAGCTGGACGCCCCGCCCCACCGCCCAGAGACGCTCCTTCTCTGGGAGGCCGACGAGGTGAACCACTTGGAGGACGTGAGCGACTTCCTCGACCGCAAACTGGCGGCGCTGCTCGAGCATCGCAGCCAGCTGCGCTCGACCATGGGGATCGAGCGCCGCGACGTGCTCGGCACAGAGGAGAACGGGGAGGTCGCCGCATTCCGCCGGCGGGTGAGCGAGCGCCTCGCCGAGCACGGCGCGCCGTACGGCTTCGCTGCAGCAGAGGTGTTCCACAAGATGGGCCCCCTCTGAGAGGGCGGACGGCCGGCTCCGGCCCGGCTACCGCTTACGAGCGGCCGCCGTCTTTGCCGGAGCCTTGCTTGCCGCTTTCCGCGGCGCCGGAGCTTTCCCGACAACTGCCTTCTTGGCTGCCGGAGCCTTCTTGGCGGGCGCTGCCGCCTTCTTGGCGGGCGCTGCCGCCTTCTTGGCGGGCGCTGCCGCCTTCTTGGCAACGGTCTTCCTGGCGGGCGCCGCCGCCTTCTTGGCTGCCGCCCGAGCCGACGAGTTGAGGTTGCTCTTCAAGGTTGCACCGGCCGCGAAGGCGATCCCGCGAGAAGCCTTGATGCGCACGGACGCACCGGTCTGCGG
>JAKATT010000222.1 GCA_021818615.1 Actinomycetes bacterium
TCTCGCTTCTGGCCGGAGTGTCCTCCCAGCAGCACTCCCTCGAGACGAGCGTCACGGTCATCGAGATCCAGCTCCTCCTCCTCGTGCTGCTCGTGCTCTATGGAGTCTCCGTGCGGGCGAGCGAGGAACGCCGGCACGACCTGGAGCTCGCCGACCTGAGGGGGCATCCCCGCCGGTCGGTCGCGTGGCTCGCCTGCAAGGAGCCGGCAGCGCTGACGATCGCGGCCGTCCCGCTCGGCCTGCTCGTGGCGTGGGGCGTCATCCGCCTCGTCGCCGACGCGGCCTTCGGCACCCGGAGCGTCACGATCGACTCGTTGGCCATCGCGGCCTGCGTCGCCGGCGGGACCGGCACGCTCGTCGCGAGCGCGGCGGCCTCACTCGATGTGATCCGGCGTCGGGAGGGCGTGACGGCGTCCGTGAGAGCCAGGCGGCGTGAGGGGCTGCTCGTCCTCGCCGGCGACGCCGCCGTCGTCGCGCTCGCGCTGGCGGCCCTCACCCAGCTGCTCTCCTCCGGGGTCAGCAGCGGCGGGAGCGAGCAGCCCCTTGCCGCCGCGGCTCCCGCCCTTGTCGCTCTCGCACTCGCCCTCGTCGCCGCCCGAGCCGTTCCGCTCGCTGCAAAGCTGCTCGCGAGGGCGACGGCACTCTCGCCGAAGATCGCTCTCAGCCTCTGCGCCAGCCGAATCGCCCGAGGGGCGAGCATCATCCGCCAGAGCGTTGTGCTCGCGCTCGCCGTCAGCCTGTCGGTCTTCGCCGTCGCCGGCTACGTCGTCGCCGCAGGCAACCGGACCATCCAGGCGGACTACGAGCTCGGCGCAGCGGAGGTGCTCGCTGTCCGCGTACCGTCCTCTGTCGACTTCCTCGGTGCCGTCAGAAGGGCGGACCCGAGCGGGCGTGAGGCGATGGCGGCACAGGTCGAGAGCGTGCCGACGGGCTCGCTGCTCGCCGTCGACGCCGAGCGCTTTGCTGCCGTGGCCACCTGGCCAGCCGGCATCTCCCCGCGCAGTGCCCGCGCCGTCGAGCGCTTCCTCGATCCGGCGGCGGCTCCCGAGGTGATGCTCTCGGGCCCGACCCTCTCCGCCCTCATCGGCCTGCCTTCGCGGCTGCGCCCGCCGCCCGAGCTCACGATCAACCTCTTCAACACCGAATACGGGGCGCTCGAGTCGCTGACGATCGGACTCCGCCAGGGTTCTCACACCTACAGGGTCCCGACACTCGGCGCGTGCAGCCCGCGGTGCCGGCTGGTCTCGCTCTCCCTCTCCTGGGCACCGGCCGCCAACGGGCTCAGCCCAGCAGACATCGTGACCGACCTCGAGTCGATCAACGTCGGACAGGGGGCTGCGCGGCCTTCCGGCCGTCTTGACACGACCCTCTCGCACCCGGCCGACTGGCGGCCGGTGGTGGGGTCCGTGTCGGTCGTAGCGAGACGCCCGGACCCGTCCTCGCCGGCCTTCTCGCCGACCTCGTCCCCCACGGTCGTGCTGGCACCGGGCGCCCCCTTCCTCGCAGCCTCGTGGCGGCTTGTGCCGGGCCAGCCCGCTCCAGTGCTCCAGCTCGCCGACCTGCCGGCGGTCATCCCCGCCGTCGCGACGGGCCTGGTGGCGGCCGCCAACGCCGGGAGCATCCCACCAGGCTCGACCGTCTACCCCTACCAGGACCTCGACGGCTCGCCCATCTCCGTGAACGGCCGCGTCCAGGTCCCGGCGTTGCCACAGATCGGCACCGACGGGATCCTCATGAACCTTGCCTGGGCACTTCGGGCGGAGCGCTCCCCGGACAACTACTCGGTCGACCAGGTCTGGCTCGCCTCGACACAGCCCCGGCTCGTGCGCCCCGTGATGCGGCGCCTCGCGCAAGAGGGCATCACAGTCGCGTCAGTCGAGCGAGCCTCGTCCATCTCCGCACGGTTGGCGCAGTCCGGCCCCGCCCTCGCGTTCGAGCTCTTCCTATTCGCAGCTGGTGCGGGGGCGCTCATCGCAGCAACCTCACTGCTCTACGCCATCGCCGTCATCTCGCGCCGCCGCTCCATCGAGATGGTGGCGCTCGAGGCATCGGGCCTCCGGCGCCGCACGACCGTGCGGGCGCTTCGCGCCGAGCTGGGCACGGTAGCGGCGGTCGGAACCGTGAGCGGCATCGTGGCGGGGGTCGTCTCGGCCCGGCTCGCCCTCCCTTCCATCCCTGAGTTCGCCTCGAGCTGGCACGTCCCGATCCTCGCCTACGGGGCCCCGCTCGTCCCGGTCCTCGTCACCTCGGCCGCGCTCGCCGCCGTCTTCACACTCGCCGTCCTCGCCGGCGTCCACCTCGTGTCGCGAAAGGCCTCGGTCGACAAGCTCCGGATCTCCCAGCGATGAGCGCGCAGCACGGCACCGACATCCACTGCCTCGGCCTCGTCCATCTCTATCGCAGCGAGCAGGCGCAGGTCGTCGCGCTTCGAGGCATCGACCTCGACATCGATGCAGGCGAGGTGGTCGCGATCCTCGGCCCCTCGGGCACGGGCAAGTCGACGCTGCTCCGTCTCCTCGGAGGTCTGATGCAACCCTCGGCCGGCCGCATCCTGGTGGGAGGTCTCGATCTCACCTCGATGAGCTCGAAGGAGCTCCGGGCATACCGGGCCTCGATGGTCGGCATCGTCCTGCAGGATGCCGGCACGAATCTCATCGGCTACGGCTCGGCGGAGGAGAACGTCTGGTTCGCCCAGCGCGGCGCGCGGGGCATGAGCGACGACCTGCCCACACCCGAGTCGCTGCTCCGCCTCGCCGGGTCGGAAGGCGTCGGCAGCCAGCCCGTGCAGCTCCTCTCGGGGGGCGCGCAACAGCGGGTGGCGCTCGCGGTGGGAGTGGCCGCAGCTCCCCCGCTCCTGCTCGTCGACGAGCCGACGACCCAGCTCGACGCCGCCGCACGTGACGACGTGATCGGGGCACTCCTCCGCATCAACGCCGAGCGGGCGACCACGATCGTCATGGTGACCCACGACCCGGCCGTGGCCGCCGCCGTCCCCCGCACGGTGACGATCCGGGACGGCCGGGTGGGTGCGGAAGGGCGCCACGGCAAGGAGTACGCGATCGTCGCCAAGGACGGCACGATCCAGCTCCCCCCTGAGCTGCTCGCCGTCCTCCCGCCCGACACCTTGGTCCGCTTGCACGCCCATGACGACGGCGTCGACCTGCGCAGGGCGGAGCTCGACAGGTGAGCGAGCTGCGTGCCGATCGTGTCACCGTCATCCTTGGCGGGGTGAGGGTCCTTTGGGGCGTCGACGCTGCCGCCCGGAGCGGCGCCAGCCTGGCGGTCACCGGTCCTGCCGGGGCTGGCAAGACCACCCTGTTGCACGTGATGGGCGGCTTCATCCGTCCCCGGTCGGGCAGGGTCACACTCGATGGGGCGGAGCTGGCCGGCCGGCTCCCGGGCCTTGGTTTCGTGCCGCAGACCTTCGGGCTCGCCGAAGCGCTCACCGTCCGGGAGAACGTCAGCCTCCCACTGCGGATCCGCCAGAGCGTCGAGAACGTCACGCCTGCGGCCGAGGTCATGGCCCGCACCGACGAGATCCTCGAGCGTCTCGGTCTCGACACGGTGAGCAGTCAGCTACCCTCGGAGCTGTCCGGTGGCCAGCAGCAACGTGCGGCCGTGGCGAGGGCGCTCGTCGGCCGCCCGAGGATCGTCATCGCCGACGAGCCGACCGCCGAGCTCGACGCCGACAACCGGGACCTCGCGATGGAGCTGATCCTCTCCGCATGCGCCTGGGAAGCGATCGTCGTCGTCGCCTCCCACGACGACGAGGTCGTCAGCCGCTGCGACTCCCTCCTCCGCCTCGCCGACGGTTCCGTCGCCGGCGAGGCACCGTGAGCGCTCTAACCCGAACTTCCGCTCGGAGAAGACCCTCCTGCCCGTGCTCCAGCTCCAGCGGGTCGACGCCGAGGCGCTCGTCGCCGACGCCGAAGAGCGGGGCTGGGGACCAGAGGCAGCCCGCCACCGCCATCTCATCGAGCGCATCGACGCGCTGATCGCCAAGGCCAATGCCGGCTGACGACGACGTGGTGGCCGTCGAACGGGCATGCACCGCTCTCGCGGCTGGCGGGCGCCGAGTCACCTTCAACGCGGTCGCCGAACAGACCGCCATCAGCCGCACGACCCTCTATCGCCGCACGGATCTCCGCGCCCTTGTCGAAGAGCACCGGGCGAAAGGACGCGACGCCACCACCCTCAGCGGCGTCACCGTCCAGATCGACCAGCTCCGCCGCGGCCTCGAGGCCGTCGCAGGCAACGTGCGCCGACACGAAGAACGCCTCCGGCGCCTCGAACGACGCTCTCGCTGACGGCCTTCACGTCCATCGGGGTAATCCACAGACTGGCCAAAGATTGGCCGGATAACCCCGGGCGAACGCGATCTGTGAGCGCGTGATCGGCACGTTGCGGCGCGAGTGCCTCGACCGGACCCTCGTCCTCGGCCGCCGCCATCTGGAGGCCGTGCTCGTCGAGTACGTCGAGCACTACAACGCGCACCGTCCGCACCGCTCTCTCCGCCAACGTGCGCCGTCCGCGCTCGACACGGCTCCTGTGCTGACCGGCGACGTTGACATCGCCAGGCTACGAAGAACCGATCGTCTGGGCGGCCTCATCCACGAGTACCGGATGATCGCCTGAGCTGGGCGGACGGGGTTCTCGGCACCCACACGTCTACACCAGCGCTGGGACGCCACCGACCCGCTTCTCCACTCGCAGCCGGCACGAACACACCGCCAGAGGGCCTGGTCGCAGTACCAGACCGGATAGCCCTTACTCCAGGAACGACGGCTCTCTCTACGGACCCGTCCTCCGGGCGCGTCCGGCTCCCCACTCCCCACGGATTGAGATCTGACATGATCCCGAGGATGCCCGCCAACGACCCTGACCGGAGGAGGATTCGCCAGGGGGACCGGCGGTGATCCGTCCCCCGACTGGCCTGGCGGGCCACGGCATCGACAAGAGCTTCGGACGGCGACGGGTCCTGGCGAACGCGGAGCTAGAGGTGACGAGCGGCGAGGTGGTCGCCCTGGTCGGGGAGAACGGCGCCGGCAAGTCCACCCTGCTCAGGATCTGTGCCGGGCTGCTCCGGCCCGACGCCGGGAAGGTAAGTCTCCGAGGGCGACTCGGTCACTGCCCCCAGGCGACTGGGCTCTTCGACCTGCTCACCCCCGCGGAGCACCTGGTCCTCTTCGGGGCGGCGCGCGGGCTGCCTCCTTCGGAGGCCCTGGCCGCCGGGGAGGCCCTGCTCGGCGAGCTCCACTTCCGCGGGGCGCTGGGCCTGCGCGTCCGGGAGCTATCCGAGGGGAGCCGCCAAAAGCTGAGCCTGGTCCTGGCCCTGCTGGGGGACCCCGAGGTTCTCCTGCTGGACGAGCCCTACCAGGGCTTCGACCATGGCTCCTACGTGAGCTTCTGGGATCAGGTCGCGCACTGGCGGGAGGGCGGACGGGCGGTGGTGGTCGTGACCCACCTGCTCGCGGAGCGGGCCTTGGTGGATCGGGTGGTGGAGCTCGCCGCGCCCGACGGGGATCGCGGGCGGAGCCCGGCATGAGTGGCGCCCGGCTGGCCGCGGTGGTGGGAACGCAGGTCCGCGACCTGGTCCGCCGCCGCCTGGCCCTCGTCCTGCTGACGGCCATCCCGCTCGCCTACTACGGGGTCCTCGCCGCCGGCGGGGGCCACAACGCAGGCTACGCCATAGTCCCCGGCACCCTCGGCATGGCGTGGCCGGTGGCGGGCGGACCGATGTTCGCGGTCCTGGCCGCGTATCGGGTTGACCCGCTCCTGGTCCTGGCCGGCTACCGGCCCTCGGAGCTGGTGCTCGGCCGCCTCGTGACCGGCATTGCGGTTGGGTGCCTGATCGGTGCGGTCGCCTTCACGGTGATGGCGGGGATCAGCCGACCACCCCACCCCGGGATGCTCGCCGTCGCCATGGCGCTGATCGTGGTCGGCGGTGTGCCCCTGGGACTGGCGATCGCCGCCCTACTGCCGCGCGACCTCGAGGCCACCCTGGTCCTGATTCTCGTCGACGGGATGGAGATGGCGGTGCCCAAGCTGAGTACGATCGCGCCGGCGTTCCCGTTCTTCGCCTCTGGCCACTTCCTGGCCGCGGCGGGGGGGACGGGCCCCCCGACGGACGTGTCGCTGCTGGGGCCGACCCTCGTCTCCCTGGGCTGGGCGGCGGGGCTGCTGGCACTGGCCCTCCAGGTCTGGTGGCGGCGGGTCGGGGTGGCCCCCTGGGCCCGGCCGGCGCCGACCGTGATGCGGCGGGGCTCGGACCCAGATCCGCAAGTCGGCGCGGCCGAGGGAGGCTCGTGATCGCCTCGGACGGAAAAACGCCGGGCTCTGCTGCACGCCGGCGTCTCCGCCTGGCCCCGGGCCGTAGCCGGTCAAGGATCACGGCGGTGCTCGAGCTGCCGGCCCTGGTGCTCTTGGCCAGGTCAACGCTTCGGTCAGGGACCGGCGAAGCTCGGTGGGGCGCCGAGGGCGCGCCAGGCGGCGGCGAAGACGCCGGCTGATGCTCGGGTACGACCGGACGACAAGGCGGCGCGCGGGAAACCCGATACGGCACGCGACGGTGATGAGCTCTCGGCGCAGGCGCTTGGCATGCCCTCGATGGTCGGACCCGATGAGGCTGTGGAGGAAGACCGAGACGTTCGAGGCCAAGAACGCCGCCCGCATCCAGGTCAGGTTGACCGCCGCGTCGCCCGAGGGCAGGTGGCGCACGCCACGCCGGCCTTCGAGTCGCAGATCCGCTCTTCGACGAGGGCCCGGCGGCGGAACCACGCCTCGAGTTCGACCACGTCGTCGGTAAGGTTGGTGACGACGACGCTGTAGGCGTAGGCGACGCCGGCCTCGCCGGCTTCCAGGAGCTTCAGCTGGTAGGAATCGAAGGTGCGCCGGCGTTGCGTGCGCTTGTCGGTCCGAGCCCGTGGCGCTCGACCGGCACCCGGCGCACGATGCACCGAGTGCCCGCAGGCCGGCCACCCGCCACGTAGCTGCATCAGGCGACCTCGGCCACCTGGCGGGAGAAGAGCCCCGAGTCGGCCCGTACGATGGGACGACCGAGGCCGCCGGGGAGGGCGGCGACCGCCCGGGCGGTGGCCCGCCCGGCCGGGGCGCGGCCTCCGAGCTGCCTGTGAGGGTGCCGGCGAGGCGCTGGCCCTCCGAGCTGAGGCGCTCGCGAGGCAGTCTCCCTTACCCGACCCAGGGGCTTGGCCCTCCGGCCAACGGCGCCCTTGAGGCTCCTCCGGCCGGTTCCCCTCTGTTCTACCTCGCGTCCTTCCTCCTGGCGGCGCGCGCCGCCTCACTCTCGTCCTGCTGCCGTTTGCCAGCGAGATGGGACCGGTCCGCCGCTGGTTTTGCCAGTGGCATGGGACCACATGCTCCGCCACGAGGTGGCAGTCCTCCGACGTCAGGTCCACCGTCCGGGGCTGCAGCCCGCCGACCGCGCGGTGCTCTCTGCGCTGGCACGGCTGCTCCCCCGCCGGCGACTCGGGCGCTTCTTCGTCCAGCCGGCAACGCTGCTGGGTTGGCACCGTGACCTCGTCGCCAGGCGCTGGACCTATCCGCACGGCCGGCCCGGTCGACCTGGCATCGCGAAAGGAACCACTACGCTCGCTCTCCGGTTGGCAAAGGAACGCCGACTGGGGCTATCGGCGGATCCATGGCGAGCTCGCCACCATGGGCGTCGTGGTCGCCCCCTCGAGCGTCTGGGCGATCCTGAAGCGTCACGGCATCGAGCCTTCGCCGCGTAGGTCGGGGCCGACCTGGGCGGAGTTCCTTGCCGCACAGGCGAAAGGGCTGATGGCGTGCGACTTGCGATGTCGACACCGTCTTTCTCCGCAGGTTCTACGTGCTCGTCTTCATCCATCACGACACGCGCCCCTGCGGATCGCCGGCGCGACCGCCACGCCGTCAGCTGACTGGGTGACCCAGCAGGCCCGCAATCTCTCGATGGACCTCGCCGACCAGGCAAACGCGGTGAAGTTCCTCATCCACGATCGCGACACCAAGTTCACGGCTTCCTTCGACGCCGTCTTGGCCGCAGACGGAGTAAGGACCCTCAAGTGCCCGGCCCGGGCGCCTCTCTTATCCGGCCAATTGTTAACCCGAACTTACGGCGCCTGAAACCGCCGAACCCGACTCCGACCAGGAGATTCTCGTTCTTAGACGCTGTCCGTTCTGTCTACGATGCCCCGATTCTCGTAGGGATCGAAGCGCCGACGAGCTCGAATGCCCGGCGCTGGAGCGCCGTGGGCAGTGCCAGCTTGTCGACGCGTACCCCGCCGGCGAACACGACGGTGTTGCGGGTCAAGGTGGCGAGGTGGTCGAGCAAGCTCGACAGGTCGTGGAGCGTCTCGCCGTCGGGGCCGACCTTGGTGGCGTCGTTGTGCTTTGCCTTCTGTGAGCGGGTCGCGGGAGCGACCGGGTCTGCGCGCTCGGGGATCTCCTCGTCGGTGAAGCACAGCGGCGCCAGCGCCTGACGCAGGTGCCAGAGGAGGTAGGCGGCGAGCATGCACACGAAGACGTGCGCCCGAACCCGGTCCTCGGTGTAGTGGTAGATGGGGCGAAGGTCGAGGTCGATCGCCTTCATGTTGCGAAAGTCCCGCTCGACGACGCTGAGGCCCTTGTAGGCGCTCACCGCGCCCGGGGCGTCGAGGTGCTTCTCGTCGACGTTCGTGCGGATGACGTAGATCCCATCGAGGCTGGCCTCGGCGGCGACCTGGTCCTGGCGGCGAGAGAACGACACGGCATCCTCTTCGATCGCGATGTCGAAGTGCTTGGCCATCTTGTAGCGGTTGGCGACCCTGCCGACGCGCAGCGCGATGGCGTCCTTCCCCCGAAGCGGACGGCGCTCTCGAGAGACGGCAGCGGCGATCTTCGCGAGCTCTTTTTCGGTCGCTTTGAGCAGCTCCTCGCGCTTTCTCGCCCGCTCGGCGCCAAGAGCCGGGTTGCGGCAGGCGACCAGGCGCTCGCCTTCGTAGTCGGGGTGGGCGATCTCGCACAGGTTCTGCTCGTCGAGCAAGGAGAGCTGGACGGCGCCCTGCTCGGCGAGGGAGCGGATCGCCGGTGCCCGCAGGCAGGTGATCCACGAGATGCCCCCGAGGCCGCGAAGTGCCTCGATGCGCGCCGAGGTGATCATGCCCCGGTCGCCGACCAAGACGACCTTTTCGAGCTTGAACCTGTTACGCACCACCTCGAGCGCCGAGACGAAGGCGCTCGGGTCCGCGGTGTTGCCCGCGAAGACCTCGATCGCGATCGGACGACCCTCGGCGTCGGTCATAAGGCCGTACTCGATCTGGGCCTTTCCCGACTTGTGGTCCATCGAGTAGCCACGCGCAGCCAGCGGGCAGTGGGTCCCCTCCATCCACGAGCTCGACAGGTCGTAGAGCACCAGGGAGCCCTCCGACAGGTGGCGGCGGGCAAGGGCCGCCTCGATGGCGTCTTGGCGGGAGACGAGCCAGTCCATCGCGCCGTAGACCTCGTCGGTGCCCGCAGCGGCGGGGACGAGGTCAGCACCAAGGGTCGTGTCGGCCCACCACCTCGTCGTCGCGAGCTTCGACGCCGGCTTGGCGCAGCGGGCGATGACGAGGGAGATCACGAGGTCCCGCTCAGCGCAGGCCGGGCCGAGCAGCCTTGGAAGGCCGAGCCGCTCCGCCATCGCCCAGAGCAATGCGACGTGGCCGTGGGGAAGGGAGCGCTCGATGTCGAACCCCTCGCCAGCGACGACATGGGACTTGCCCGCGAGCGATTCACGGATGAGCTGGATCGTCTCTTTGGGAAGGTGGGACAGGTTGGCAAGCGTCTCGTTCTTGACCTTGCCGTCTTGGCGATAGGAGCGGCGCAGCAGGTGGGTCTCGTAGACCTTGTCCTTGTGCTGACGACGCGTCGTCGCCACGTGCATCGCACCAGATCGCCTGGTCACGTACCAATCATTGCATACTACCGTGGCAATGTCAAGCATACTCGTGTCTACATTACGTGACCTAGAACAGCCAATCTTTCCAGCTCAGGACATGAAAGCGGGCCCCGAGGAGCCGTAAGTTCGGTTTAACAGCCGTCGAATACGGGCGAGCGCTTCTCGAGGCGCGCACGCATGCCCTCTCGGGCGTCCTCGCTCTTGCCGGCACGCCGGGAAAGCTCGTCGACGTCCTCATGGGGCAGGCCGGCTCGGATCTCACCGGCCCTGACGAGCGCAGCCTTGAGCGCCCGGAGAGAGAGCGGCGCGCCAGCAGCAATCGCGCCCACGATGCTGTCCACGCTCGCGCCGAGACTCTCACCGGCAACAACACGGGAGATAACTCCAAGCTCAGCGAGGCGCGGGGCCGCTACGGCGTCACCGACGAGGAGCAGCTCGCGGGCGAGCGCCAGACCTGCCACGTCGACCAGCTTTACCGTAAAGAGCCAAGGCGGTGTCAGCCCGAGGCGGGCGAGCGGCATCGAGAACCGAGCCGAGTCAGCGGC
>JAKATT010000015.1:0-6226 GCA_021818615.1 Actinomycetes bacterium
CGGGCGACGACGACCCGTCCCTGCGCTCTCCTCGGCCACTGCATGCTCCTCTCTCGTTGGCCGAGGAGCCTGTCAGTGTTGGTTCGTTTCGCGGTGGACCTTCCGCGCCGAAGTCAGACGCAGAACAGGAGAGGCCCACGACCAAACGTCCAAAGCCTCCGGGCGGGCGGCTTCTGAAGGCCTGAAGGCGCGATCAAGCCCGCCAGCGGAGCTGGCGGGCGGTCCCCATGATCAGCTGGCAAACACCTCTGGCCCGCCGGCGTCAAGGTGCTTCGGTCACACCTCGGCCTTGTGCGTGACCTGTTTCCGACTTCGCGACAGAGATCCCCGAAGAATTCAAGCGACATCTTGGGGTCCCCGGTCGGGGTGCTGCCGGTCTTCACTGCGATGGTAGGCCAGGCGTCGCAGACACGCCGCTTCGAGGCCCGCCTCCCGAGCTTTTCGGATGGCATGCCCGCGTCCTTCGTGCTCATCGTCGGGGGTGACGTAGCCGATGCCGGCATGGAGGCGAACAGAATTCCAGTGCCGGCGGATGACGGTGAGCTCGGCCAGCAGGAGAGCTGGTTCGGTCGGCTCGTGGACTGCGACGGCGACCTACCCGAACGAGGCTGACATCCCGCCGCAGGTGTGCGTGAACATCTACGACGAGCATGGCAAGGAGGGATCGCCCTCGCCGTCCACCAGCGACTTCAGCCCGCTCAACGACCGGGACAACTCGATCCGGACCAACAAGTTCGACCCGACCTCGGGCGCCGGCTACTGCGTCACCCTGACACCGGCTCAGCCGCCTCAGCCGACTCCGATCGGAACAGTCGGCGGCGCGGGCCTCGCTCTCATCGTCGGCGGCATGGGCGGCTTCATGCTGTGGCGCCAGCGGCACAACACTGTGGCCGACAGGACGTGAGCTAGAGAGCCGCGGATCGAACTAGTACCCCGGTGGTCAGGTCACTCGCTGCCGGGGGGCGCGATCGCGCCCGGGGTAGCCCCACTGAGCCTCGAGGCGATCGCCCGGTTCACGAAGCGCACGAGAAGGATCGAGAACAGCGCAGCCGGGACCTCACCGAAGACGGCGAGCACGACGGCTTCCACGAACGCGCCGTGTGTTGACGCGGTCGTCATGTCGAACCAGGCATCGACGAGCAGCATCGTGGCGGTGGCCGCAGCCGCGATCTCAGTCTGAACCCTGCGGCGCATCGTGAGGTAAGCAGTCCGGGCGAAGGCGACAAGCAGCATCGTGTCGAAGCCAACCCATGCCAGGCGGTAGTGGGACACAGTTGTCCTCGAGGGCAGCGTGAGGGAGAGGAAGACAATCCACGGCACGAGCGCGACAGCAACCGTCAGGTATACCCACGGAACCACGCGAAGCATCAGCTCCTGGTCGAAGCGGCGAGTCTGCCGGAGGGCCGGCTGCCCTGTTGCTGAGGCCTGCCTTGCTGCCGGCATGCGTGAGCACGACGGCATGTGGGGCGGCCTCGCTCGGTCCGAGCGTCGGCGACGGCGTAAGCGGGTCGCCTGATCTGCCCACCTGATCTGACGCTGGCGGTGCCGTCGGGTCACCGCTTCTCCGCCACCCTCCGTGCTCCCCCGCCCACAAGTGCTCCAGTCGCTGTCCGTTGCTCCTAGGTCTGTCTCCGGCTCGCCCTGGTCTTGCCGTCATCGGTGGTGGGTGGGTGGGTGGGTCTTGTGCGCTCCTGTTTTGGCGGTTCCGCTGTCGTTTTCGGGGTTGCCGCCCGGGGCCCCTGGCCTGCGCTTGTCCGCGGTTGTGTGTCGCTTTCCCCCTTGTCCCTCTCTCTCCCACGACGATCTGGTGGGCCGTAGAGGACTCGAACCTCTGACCCCCTGCGCGTCATGCAGGTGCGCTACCAACTGCGCCAACGGCCCGCAACTGCTCAAAGGTACCACTGCACCGATCCGCGGCGACCGGCCGAAGCGGCATCCTCCGCAGTGCTCGACGTGCTACACAGAGCTGACCCGCCACCGCCGGCCAGAGGGCGGCGCGACAACCTGCAGATCTGCGACGAGAGAGCTGCCGTGGCTTTGAGACAACTCTCGAGCGCCACCTCGGAGGTCTCGCCAAGCAGCTCAGCGAGCTGGCCGCCAGCACGCTGAGCTCCTAGCTTCCCTTCAGCCCGACCGCCGTCCTTGCACCTGCACCCGCCGCGTGAACGTTGCCGGGTGCAGGTGCCGAACCTCCCTTACCCCGCAAGGGTAGATTGCCGCCGATGCACACGGTCGCCGGATCCGGAGACCCGGCGGCGGCCGACGGCGAGGCTCTGGCGATCGCTCAGTCGGGCGAGGTGGTGACAGGCGAGCTGCTCGGCGCGGCGGCAGCACAGAGAGCGAGCGAACGCCTCCTGGTCGGACCAGGCGGGTCCGGAGCGCCCGCTGGGACCGGAGCGCCCGCTGGGACCGGAGCGCCCGCTGGGACCGGAGCGCCCGCTGGGACCGGCCCACCTAGGCAGCGGCTCGTAAGCGAGCGGATGGCTCGCAGATCGAGCACGGTCATCGGGGCGCTCGCCGTCCTCGGAGCCACCGTGTTCGTGATCTGGCAGCTGAGACTCGGATTGATCTTCTCCACCAACATGGACGTGGGTGGTGACAACGGCGGCCATGTGGCCGCGCCGTACTTCCTCATCCACAACCTGCTCCCCCACGGGCGGCTCACCGGCTGGGACCCTCAGTGGTTCGACGGGATGCCTCTCTACGTTTTCTACTTCCCGCTTCCCGCCCTGCTCGTTGCTGCCCTCAACCTCGTGCTTCCCTACAACCAGGCGTTCAACGTGGTGACGATCCTCGGGACGGCCCTGCTCCCGGTGTGCGCCTGGACGTTCGGCACTCTGGCGGGCTTCCGCCGACCCGTCGCCGTGCTGATGTCGCTCATGACGCTGCCGTTCCTCTTCAACACGTCCTACACGATCGACGGCGGCAACCTCACGTCGACCCTCGCCGGGGAGTTCTCCTTCAGCCTTGCCGTCAGCGTCGGCCTGCTCTTCCTCGGTGTCTTCGCCTACTCGCTGCGGACCGGTCGGTTGCGCTGGCTTGCTGCCGCGCTCTTCGGGGTCACGGTCCTCTGCCATCTCGTCCCAGCCCTCGCCTTCGCGTGCGTGGCGGCACTCATGGCTGCCAGCCGTTTCCGGATCGCCTCTCTCAAGATCGCGACCGCCATCGGCGTGGTCGGCAGCCTGCTCGCCGCCTTCTGGCTCGTGCCCTTCGGCGCCGACCTGCAGTACAGCTCGTCGATGGGCTACATACCGGTCGGCGGTCTTCACCTGCCGCTCGACCCGTACGGCTTCGTCTACGTGCTCGTGCCGGCGGTGCTCGGCATGCTCATCGCGCTCGTCAGACGTGACGGGTTCGCCATCGTTCTCGGGCTCGCGGCTGTCGGTGCGGCAGTCGCATTTTGGAAGATGCCCTCCGGCCTCGTCTACAACGGGCGCTGGCTACCTTTCTGGTTCCTCTTCGTCGGCCTGCTCGCCGCTTACGGGGTCGCAGAGGCCTTGCACGGGCTCGGCAGCCTCGTGCACGCCCCGCGGGCAGTCGCCGCAGTCGGCACCGTCGCGGCCTTTGTCGCCTGCTACGCCGGGGCCGCCTATGCGGGTGGCCTCGTCGGGGCATTCCCGGGCGTCGCCCCGCAGGGCAACCACATCCAGGTTCAGGGGTGGGTGGCTTGGAACTACACGGGCTTCCAAGGCAAGTCCGGTTGGGTGCAGTTCGCCCAGCTCATCCGAATGCTCGACAGAGCCGGGCGCCGGTACGGCTGCGGGCGCCTGCAGTACGAGTACCTCTCTGAGACGACAAACCCGTTCGGCTCGACCGAGGCGATGATGTCGCTCCCGATGTGGACGGGAGGCTGCATGAAGACGACCGACGGCATCTACTTCGAGTCCTCGACGACCACACCGTTCCACTTCTTGGACGTGAGCGAGGTCTCCCAACAGGGCGAGGCTCCGAATCCCGTCTCCTACCTCAACTACCCGGGCTTCGATGTCGCCGACGGCGTCCGCCACCTGCAGCTCATGGGGGTCCGCTACTTCCTCGCCATGTCGCCCCCCGTGGAGGCCCAGGCCTCGGTCGACCCCGCTCTCGTCAGGATCGCGCAGATGCCCGGCTTCCCGGGCGACCTGAACGGAGCCGCGGACCCCCACCCGCTCTGGCAGCTCTACCTTGTGAGGAACGCCCCGCTCGTCCAGCCGCTCTCCTATCTCCCTGCGGTCGAGCCGATGCCGGCCCACGAGTGGCTGGACGCCAACCTGGCCTGGTACGAGGAGGAGCAGTACTGGCCGGTAGAGCTTGCCCGTTCCGGTCCGGCGTCCTGGCCGCATCCTCGCCCAGGCACCCTCGTGCCGACAAGGGACGGCATCCCTGCACGACCGACCCGCGTGAGCCATGTCACGACGACCGACTCGTCGATCGCCTTTTCTGTGACGACTCTCGGCACGCCTGTACTCGTGAAGATCCCCTACTTTCCGAACTGGGAGGCTCATGGAGCGACGGGCCCGTACGAGGTCTCTCCCAATCTGATGGCCGTCGTTCCAACGAGCCATCACGTGTCGCTCCACTACGGAACTGACGCGACCGACTGGGCGGGAAAGGTGGGCTCGCTCGTCGGCCTCGCCGGGCTGGGAGCCCTCGCCTTCACGAAACCCGCCTCCCCCGGCGCACCTCGCGCCGGTGAAGCGGCCAACGCCGAGCCGCCCTCTGACCTGCCGGGCTCCCTGCTGCCGCCTCCGAACAGCACGGATCTGGCAGACGAGATCCGAGACGCCGATCCCGACGATGCTCGGCGAGAGAAAGCGCCGTGACAGACACCCCGCTCGTCTCCGTGGTACTGCCTGCCCACAATGAGGCTGACCTGCTTGAACAGTCCGTCGCCGAGCTCGTCAAGGGTCTCTCGGACCGTGGCGAGCCGTTCGAGCTCATCATCGTCGAGAACGGGTCAAGCGACACCACCGCCGCCCTCGCCCGGCGCCTCGAGGCCGACCTCTGTGGGGTGCGCGCCCTGTCGCTTCCTGTAGCCGACTACGGGCGAGCTGTCGCCCGGGGTTTCGAGGAGGCCGCCGCCCCCGCCATCGTGCTGTTCGACGTGGACTACTTCGACCTCGGCTTCCTCGATGAGGCTCTGCGGACCCTGAGGGACGGAACAGCTGGCATCGTCCTCGCCAGCAAGCGCGCCCCGGGGGCGGACGACCGTCGTCCCGCCAGGCGGCGCCTGTTGACGGCTGGGTTCACGGCGGCAATGCGCTTGCTGCTCGGCATCCCGGTCAGCGACGCGCACGGAATGAAGGCCATCTCGAAGGAACACTGCGCTCCCCTCGTCGGCAGGTGCTCGATGGGTGGCTCTCTGTTCGACGTCGAGCTCGTCCTGAGGGCAAGCCGAGCAGGAGTTCCGATCATCGAGCTGCCGGCACAGGTGTCAGAGCGGAGGCCACCTCGCACTCCCCTCACCCGCCGCAGCCTCGAGTCTGCCGTCGGCCTGCTCAAGCTGCGCAAGCTGATCCGCCGCGAGCTCGGAACCCGAAGCGGTCGCCCATCACCGGGCTGAACAGAAAGAGAGCCACTCCTTCTTCCCAGTCTCAGCTCTGACGGGGGCTCGGTATCCTCACGACCCGTGCCGAACGAATTCCCCCAGATCCCCGGGCCTTCACGCTCGGCGTACCGTCGCGGGCCGCGCCTCGCCCCGCCGTGGCGCCACAGGTCCCACGGGCGCCATGCCCGTCGATCCGGTTCGTATGGCGAACGCCGCGGTCGCGCCAGCTACTCCGCTCGTAGAGAGCGCCGCTGGCCGAAGCGCCTGCTCATCGGCTTCGGCGTCCTCGTCATCATCGCCGCCCTGCTCCTCGCCGGTGGGTACTTCTATATCGACTCCAAGCTCGGCAACATCCGCCGTATCGCCGTCCCGGCTCTAACGCCACAAGAACCAGGCAAGCCGATTGACATCCTGCTCGTCGGCTCGGACTCACGCTCCTTTGTCAACAATCCGTCAGAGGCCCGGGCCCTCGGCAGTGCCGCCACCCAGCTTGGCCAGCGCAGCGACGTGACGATCGTCATCCGCTTGATCCCGTCCTCGAGCCAGGTGGAGATGCTCTTCATCCCGCGCGACACCTGGGTTCCGATTCCTGGGACCGGCGGCTCGAACAGGATCAGCTCAGCGTTCAACTCCGGACCGAACCAGCTCGTCCAGGCGATCCAACAGGACTTCAAGATCCCGATCAACCACGTGATGGTC
>JAKATT010000015.1:7003-10436 GCA_021818615.1 Actinomycetes bacterium
CGAGCAGGCTCGAGGCGAGCGAGATCCCTTCCGCCATCTCGGCAGCCTTCCCGGCGACCACGAGCGCAGCTGCTGAGTTCCACACGACGAAGTCACGGTGAGGACCGTTCTCACCTTTGAGCACTGCCCGGACGAGAGAGGCATTGCGTGCAGGATCGCCGCCCCTCAGCTCGCTGAGAGAGGCGTGCCCGATACCGAAGTCGGTGGCGTCGAGCTCGTAGCGGGCGATCAGCCCTTCGCCCGTCGCGTCGTCGCGCTTCAGCTCGAGCACCGCGGTCGATCCACCTATCGACAGTTCGTCGAGGCCGTCCTCCCCGTGCACGACCATCGCGTGGCGGGCACCGTTCGCATCGAGAACAGCCAGCATCTTCTCCGCCATCGTGACATCCCCGACACCTATCAGCTGCCTGGTCGCGCCCGCAGGATTGGCGAGAGGGCCGAGAAAGTTGAAGACGGTCGGCACACCGAGCTCTTTGCGGACGGGCGCGACGTGCCGCATCGCCGGATGGAACCTCGGTGCCAGACAGAAGCCGATCCCGGCTTGCTCGATACAGCGGGCGACGCCGAGCGGACCGAGGTCGACCCATACCCCGAGCTCCTCGAAGACGTCAGCGGAGCCGGCGAGCGACGACGACGCGCGGCCACCGTGCTTGCACACCCTCGCGCCGGCGGCGGCGACCACGAGAGCTGCCATCGTCGACACGTTGATGCTCCCGCTCTTGTCTCCACCGGTCCCGCATGTGTCGACTATCTCGCCTTCGACGGCGACCAGCTCGGAGCGCGCCCGCATCACCGAGACGAAGGCCCTCATCTCCTCGACGGTCTCGCCCTTGGTCCGAAGGGCCGAGGCGAACGCAGCGACCTGGGCGGGTGTCGCCTCGCCAGAGAGCACCGATTCGAAGGCCGCGGCTGCCGTCTCGCTCGTCAGGCTCTCTCGGCTTGTGAGGCTGCCAAGCACGGCGGGCCACCCGCCGGCCTCCTCGAGCGTCAGTCCCACCGGAGGTAGTGATCGAGGACGCCCCGGGCGATCAGCCAGAGCCGTACCTGCGAGGTGCCTTCCACGATCGTGAGCTGCCGGGCAAAGCCGAGCACCGCCAAGGGGAAGCCGCCCACCTCGCCGATCACGTTCTCAGGAAGAGCGCGGACGTCGTCGAGCACGAGCTCCCCGCCAGGGGCTGGGAGCTGCCCGCTGAGCTCGAGCTCCACATCGGCGACGCTACGTCGCGACGGCCTCAGGCCGTCTTGCGGCGCTGACGCAGGATCCTGCGCCGCTCCCGCTCGGTGAGACCACCCCAGACGCCCTCGCGTTCGCGCACCGAGAGAGAATGCTCGAGGCAGGGCTTGCGCACGGGGCACGTGTCGCAGACGGCCTTTGCCTCCCAGGCGTCGTCGTCCGACGCAGGGTAGAAGATGTCGGGATCCAGTCCCCGGCATGCGGCTCGCTGGCGCCACGTGGCGTTCATTGCAGGTTCACTTTCGTCGGTTCTGTGCCGCGGCGGCCACCGGGCACGACTGAAGGGGTGGTCCCGAGGACGAGACGAGCGCCTCCAATCTGCGCCCCCCGCCAGCAGGAAGACCAATTATGCGCGAGCTGACCCGACCTGTCAATGGCTCGCTGCCAACAGCGGTATGATTCCCCGCCCGGCGTGGAGGTAGCACGCTCCGGGCCGGAGTCACCTGCGATGTGGTTGCTCGTCCCAGTCGGCAGCGAGCGAAGCGCGAGTCGCGTCGCCGAGAACGCTCTCATGGCGGTAGGCGGGGTGTACGACAGCAATCGTGGCAGGGCCACGACGGAACTTCCCGACCGTCTGCGCGCCGAGCGAGAAGCGCACGTAGTGCACCGATGCGGTCGTCTCCACCCGAGTCAGCTGTCGCTCGTGCGCCGCCTCGACCTCTGCCGCGACGACGTCCTCTTCGCCCGCCGATCCGGCCCGCAGCTGCAATGCCCGCTCGATGCCGACGAGTCGCGGGAGCCACTCTCGCAGCTCGGAGTCGGACCGGAGCTCGATGAAAACGGTGAGCGAGAGCTCGCCCGGACCAGGGATGAGCGGGTTGTAGACATCGAGCTCGCCTTGGATCTGCTCGTCGGTCAACATCCGCTCGGCCCGGGCCATCTCCTGGACCTGGAAGCGCATGGTCATGCGGTTCTCGAATACCACCGTCACGAGCGGCCCGATCGCGACCCGCCGTAGCCGTTTGGCTTCTATAACCTCCCGCCGGAAGGCGTCGCGATCTCGCTCGTAGGCTCGCAGGTCGCTGATGTCGGCAAGCGTGAGCGGCACCCCGCTCACTCGAGGCGACCCTTCTCGCTCACGAAAGCGCGTCGAGACCCTGCTGGAAACGCCCGGCATGGCTCTTCTCCGCCCGGGCGAGCGTCTCGAGCCACTCGGCAACGTCTTCGAAGCCCTCCTCCCGGGCTGTCTTGGCGAAACCCGGGTACATCTCGGTGTACTCGTAGGTCTCACCGACGATGGCCGAATGCAGGTTCGCCGCCGTGCCGCCGACCGGCTCCCCGGTGACGGGGTCTCCGACCGCCTTCAGGAAGTCGAAGTGCCCGAAGGCGTGGCCCGTCTCCCCTTCGGCGACCGAGCGGAAGAGCGCGGCGACGTCGGGGTAGCCCTCAATGTCGGCTGTCTGAGCAAAGTAGAGGTAGCGGCGGTTCGCCTGGCTCTCACCGGCGAAAGCCTCTTTCAGGTTCCTCTCGGTCTCACTGTTGGCAAGCTCGGCCATGATCGGCTCCTCCAGGTTGGCTCGATGTTTCAGACTTAGTCGAAGTTTGGTCTCATTCTAATCTCCTCGGAACCATTCCCCGCCCGGAGAGGTGTGCGGGCCGCCGTGCTGTGGCAGTCTGTCGCAACGAGCCCATGTCGCCCCCACTGACAGCTTTCGACCGCGCCGTCGCACTCGACCGCCTCTCTTCGGAGAGCTTCGATGTCCTTGTCATCGGAGGCGGCATCACCGGCGCCGGGGTCGCGCTCGAGGCCGGCGCCAGCGGTCTTCGCACCGCGCTCGTCGAGCGCTGCGACTTCGCGTCGGGTACTTCCTCCAAGTCCTCGAAGCTCGTGCACGGAGGGCTGCGCTACCTCCAACAAAAGGAGCTCGCCCTCGTCCACGAGAACCTGGTCGAGCGACAACGCCTGCTCCGCAATGCCCCTCACCTTGTCGAGCCTCTCCCCTTTCTCGTCCCGCTGTTCGGCAAGGGCGGGATGGCCGACCAGACCATCGTGCGCGCCTACTCGGTCGCGCTGTGGATGTACGACCTCGCCGGCGGGTGGCGAATCGGCCACCGCCATGTCAAGGTCGGTGCGGACGAGGTCTACCGTCACCTGCCGGCCCTCAAGCCCGACCGGGTGGTAGCCGGCTTCCTCTATTACGACGCCAAGGCGGACGACGCCCGGCTGACCCTCGCCATCTTGCGCAGCGCGGTGCTCGA
>JAKATT010000167.1 GCA_021818615.1 Actinomycetes bacterium
TCTTCACGCGGCTGACGTCGATCAATTGCGGCTTGAACCAGAGCATCCCCCCGGGCCGTCCCTGGTAGATCGCCACCCGGTTGCCGTCGAGACCGACGTAGAACGAGGACTGGTTGAACCAGATGACCACGCCGAGCATACCTCCGATCGTGGCCGCGAGAAGAAGGACGAAAAGCGCCACGCGAAAAGTCACGATCTGGTCCCTCAGTGCTCTTGCGAGGCCGCTGTGCGGCACGAGGACGACGGGGCGGTGGTGCTGGGTGGTCGTCGCGCCACCGGCATCGCGGTGACCGTCCGACGAGCCAGCTCCATCGCCGCCGGTCACCCCGGTCATCCCGGCAGCACCGCCGGCCAACGGGGCGCCTCCGGCGGCGCCGGAGGCGAACCCGGCGTCGCGCTCCGCCATGGTCCTGCCCGAGCGGCGCCCAGAGCTGCCCTTTCCACTTTGGGCCGCTTCGTCGCCGACGACAGTCGCTATCTCGGCAGTGCTCATGGCTCTCGTCGTCGCTTCGCTGTCCGGGCTGCCCCCTTTTCCGGGCAGGTCGCCGGTCATGGGTCGTTCTTCCCCTACGCCGAGATCATCACCCGACACCGCCAGCCGCCCGGAACCGTCGTCGGCCGGTGTCACAGCCACGGCCTGGGTGATGTCGGTCGCCTCGTCGACGGTCGTGTTGAGAGCAGCCGCCCGGGCGGGGACGAGCTGCACAGGCGGCTCTCCGGCAGCCTCTTCGTCGACGAGGTCGACGACGACGACGGTCACGTTGTCCATCCCGCCGTGACCGAGAGCCCGTCCCACGAGCTCGTGGGCGGCCCGGGTCAGGTCCGGCTCTTTGGCCAGGACGTCTGCGATCTCGTCGTCGGCGAGCTCGTTCGTGAGCCCGTCGCTGCAAAGGAGGAGGCGGCTGCCAGGTTCGAGACGGAGGTCCCACACGTCCATGCCCACTTCGGGATCGATGCCGAGCGCGCGCGTCAGCACATGGCGATGCGGGTGGACGGCCGCCTCCTCGGGGGTCAGCTCGCCCTGCCGCACCATCTCCTCGACGACCGTGTGGTCCTCGGTAAGGCGCTGTAGCTCGGTGCTGCCCGGCGCGAGCCGATAGGCCCGGGAGTCGCCGATGTTGACGAGGGTGACGTGGGCGGCGCTGGA
The DNA here is from genome assembly GCA_021818615.1 of Actinomycetes bacterium. Classification (GTDB taxonomy): domain Bacteria; phylum Actinomycetota; class Acidimicrobiia; order Acidimicrobiales; family Bog-793; genus JAKATT01. Next base: position 1,148 of record JAKATT010000167.1, read on the forward strand.
CTCGTCGGGCTCTACCGGCAAGATGAGCGCGGCTGCGGTCAGCGTCGTGCCCATGCCGTGCAGCTTGCGGTCGACCCGGCTCCGGCGCCAGATCGCCCGGTTCGCCTTGCGGACGGCGCCGACGAGCCCGTCCGGCGTCCGGTCCCGCCGAAACGCCGCCACCAGCTCCTCGATTGCCGTCCTCGCGGCCACCTCGCCGCCGAGATGTCCGCCCATCCCGTCTGCCACCGCGACGAGATCGCCGCTGATGACAGCCTGGTCCTGATTGATGGCCCGGACATAGCCGGTATGTGTCTCGGCGGCGGCGCGCAGCACGGTCATCTCGCGACCTCGAGGGTGGTGCTGCCCACCTTCACCCGATCGCCCCTTTGCAACCGGGATGGCCCGTCCACCCGTTCGTCGTTGAGCCAGGTCCCATTTGTCGAGCCGAGGTCCTCCAGCCACAGCTCACCGCTGCGCCGGTAGACCCGTGCATGGATCGAGGAGACGAAGGTGTCGTCCTCGATCGCGACGGCGCAGCCGGGCGAGCGCCCGACAGTGACCTCGTCACCGAGGTCGAAGACGCGTCCCCGCCTCTGCGGGGGGTCAACGACCTTCAAGCGGAGCAGGACTGCCGTGTCCGCTGCGAGCGACGTCGAGGCCTGAGGCGTCGCACGCTCGGTCCGTGACCGCCGCAGCTCTATGAACACCATGCGCGCCGCGTACAGGAAGAACAGCCACAGCAAGGCGAGAAGGAAATATCGGAGAAGGTGCAGCAGGGCATGAGGCATCGGACGGCTCCGGTCAGGCCGGCTCGAACCTCAGCGTCGTCGTGCCGACACTGATGACGTCGCCGGGGACGAGCCGTTGCTCGCGCACCGTGACTCCGTTCACCTTCGTGCCATTGGTCGAGCCGAGGTCCACCAGCACGACCTGGCCGCCTTCGCGCCTCAGCTGGGCATGCCGCCGCGAGACGTTTGGGTCATCGAGCACGACAGCGCACTCCGGCAGCCGGCCAATGGTGATGATCTCGTCACCGATGCCTACCCTGCGGCCGTCGGGAAGAACCAGCCAGTCCGGAGGTCCACCCGCTCCTTCCCGGAGGTCGCTCTCTATGGCGAAGGTGCTGGTCGACAAGTCGGGGTCCTCGTGGATCACGATCTCGATCGGACCGAGGAAGACATAGCGCTCGGCGCCGGCGTGCTCGCGGACGGCCTCGACGAGCTCGCGCTTGAGCACGTCGCTGAAGCCCTCGAAGCGTTCGTAGTCCGCCGTGGCAAGGAACACCTCGAAGTGGTTGGGCGAGATGATGCCTCGCACGCCGACCGTCCGGTGAAGGTCCATCTCGCGCGTAAGGCGGCGCCCCAGCTCGACTGGCTGGAGCTGCCCTCTGAAGGCCTTGGCGAAGGCGCCCTCGACCATGCGCTCGAGGCGGCGCTCGAACTGCTCGAGTCCCATGTCGGCATCGAGGATACCGGGCAGGCGCAGTGACCCCGTGGCACGCTGTCCCCCGATCCGAGGTCGGGAGGCCAGGAGAAGCGAGCGCCCGATCGCGGGTAACGTCGCAGCGCGCCAGGGCGAGTGGCGGAATAGGTAGACGCGCAGGATTCAGGTTCCTGTGTCCGCAAGGACGTGGGGGTTCAAGTCCCCCCTCGCCCACCGAGGGGTCGTCGACGAAACAGAGCGAGACCGTCGACGAAACCTGTTGAAAACGGTGCTTTCTCGCCCGCCGATGGTCGCGCTCGGCCGACCCAGGCCGGCCACGCCGCCTCGAGGCGGCCGGTTCTCGGCACGGGCCGAGTCACCGGAGGCTGACACGCCCAGAAATGCCAAGACGCGCCCGTGAGGGCGCGTCAGGCCAAGCTCGGTATTCAGATGTGGAGTGAGGACTACGCTTAGGTTCGAGCTGGTATCGTTTCCTCACCAGGGAAGATGACCCTCCGCGGGCTGCACCCCTCGCCCGGTCGTGGGCGCTTGCGTACCGTCTTCCTCGGGTTCTTCACGACGACGTTGCCGTCGAGGTCGACCTTGGCCTTCTCGTAAGGAACGGCTTGTCAAGTCCTCGCAACGACTTGCGTTGCACGGGTTTCGGGGCTCGGCCAGTCGCCGCCAATCTGGTATTCGCGGGCCGAAGCCGCGCATGTCTGCAATCCGCAGGACGGTGCCCCAGACTTGGAACGCTTGTGCTCACCGATGAGCCATCGCAAAGAAGCAACGGGGGGCTTTCCTGCCACGGCGGCGTCCCGGCAACACACGGAGAGCTCGGTCACCGGCGACCGAAGCCGTCGACCGATGGGACAGGCGCTGAGGCTCTCATGCCACCATCTCGGCGTGGAGGTGGCCGAAGAAGCGACGAGCGATCGCCGCCACGACGACGCCGCGCGCCGACTTGCGGGCGTCGAGGGAGCGGAAGCGTCGACACAGGTCTACCTGCGCCGCCCAGGCCCGAGCCACGGTGTCGGGCGCTACAGCCTCCTGGCGGTGCTTGAGGCTCGGCCCGAGGCTTGGGCCCGAGCGGTACGCCCAGGCGGACTCCACGAGCTGGCGGCGCAGATGGACGTTGCCCGCGTGGGTGAGCCCACCGCGCCTGACGCTTGCTCCCGAGGAGCACTCCGAGGGCACAAGCCCGCAGAAGGCCCCGGCGCCCTCCCTGTCGGCGAAGCGTCGCCAGTCGCAGACCTCGGCTTGGAGCACGAGGGCGCCGATGCGATCCACCCCCCGGTAGGCAGACAGGCGTCGGACCGAGGCTGCGTAGGGCTCGGCCTCGACATAGCACGCGAGGTCGGCCTCGATCGCATCGAGCTCAGCCTCCCGGCACTCCGCCGTCGCCTCGTAGCGCTTGAACGTTGCCTCCGCGGCCGGCTCGTCGAAGCGCTGGACGCCGAGCCATTGACGGTGCTTCAGCGTCCAGGTCGACCCATCGCGCCAGATCCGCCCGTGGCGGATGAGGAAGTGCCCGATTCGGTTCTTCGCTCTCGTGAGGTCTGCGGCGGCGTCGCCTCGCGCCCGGCACAGGTCACGCACCGCCTCCTCGGCACGCGAGGCCACCCGGACCGCGACGAGCTCCCCGGCGCGCAGCTGGCGCACCAGGCGCCTAGCGTCCCGCTTGTCGGTCTTCACCCGATCCCCCGGTGCGGTCGGGATGAGCGACGGGGCGATCACCTCCCAGGACCACTTGAGCGAGGTGAGCAGCCGGTGCAGCTCATAGCCGCCCGGCCCCGCCTCGTAGCAGCTCCGCACCTTCCTCGCCTCCGCGAACCCCTTCGCGAAGCGCCGATCGAGGCCTCGTCGTTGAAGACCCGCTCGATCGCCGGCGAATCCGAGCCAGGATGCAAGATCCCCGCGACGAGCACGTCCTTGCTCGTGCCGAAGACGACGTGGACAAGATCCCTCGAAGGGTCCATTCTGGACATGGTCGGCTCCTCACAACGCAGCGTGTGGCTCCTCCAGCAGGGCAACCACGTCCTAATGCGGATTTCCATAACAGGGAAGTAGCCTCAACATCGGGAGTCCGGCGGGCCGACGTCTCGGGTGGACATGACCTGCTGAGCGCCAGCGGCTACTGAGGAATCCTTCTTACGGAGCCCTGGCGTGTCGTTCCCGGTGTGGCGGCGATACCGCTGGCAAACTACAGGCGTGGGATTCGGACTGACGGCCCGGGAGGGGCGGCCGGTTGCGGTCGTGAGCCAGCGCGGCGACCAGGAGTCCCAGCATTCACAGGGGTTTCGCTGCTCGCTGCGAAGCTGGCGGCGAGGCGGACCGGTTCGGGTCGGTTGACGGGATCCCAGGATGACAGCTCCGCGGGGATCTGCCGGTGGCAGGGATCCAACTCCCAACCGGCACCATTCTTGTCGAAGAGCCGGCCAACAGTTCGCCCGGCGTGGCCCTCTATGCCCGGGTGTCGTCGTCAGATCAGAAAGGTGACCTCGACCGACAGGTGGCTCGGTTGGTGGAAGCCGCAACCGGTCGGGGATTCTCGCCGACGGTGGTCGTTTCGGAGATCGGCTCTGGACTCAACGGCCATCGCTCGAAGTTGCTCCGGTTGCTCGACGACCCTGGTGTTGGCACGATCGTCGTCGAGCACCGGGACCGCCTGGCACGCTTTGGCGTCGAGTATCTCGAGGCCGCACTGGCGGCGCAGGGTCGCACGCTCGTGGTCGTCGACGACATCGAAGTCGATGACGACCTTGTGCGCGACATGGTCGAAGTACTCACAAGTTTCTGTGCTCAACTCTATGGACGCCGCTCTGCGAAACGGCGTGCCGAAGCAGCCATCGCTGCCGCCAGTGTGGAGGCGACGGCGTGACCGTCCACCAAGCCTTCCGCTTCGAGCTGGACCCGAACAACCGGGCCATCTCGCAGCTGTCGTCCCACTGTGGCGCATCGCGCTTTGCCTACAACACCATGCTCGCCTATGTGATCTGGGCCGTGGAAGCTCGGGCCTTCGAGAAGCGCACCACCGGTCAGCCCTCGACACAGGTCCCCTGGAACCTCTACTCGTTGCGAAAGGTATGGAACAACGAGGTCAAGTCCTGGGCCGCTCCGTGGTGGGCGGAGAACTCCAAGGAGGCTTATAACAGCGGTCTCGACAGCCTCGCCCGGGCCCTCGATGCGTTCAGTACATCGCGCAAGGGGGCGAGGAAGGGCCGCCGTGTGGGCTTCCCCCGCTTCAAGGGGAAGAACGCTCACAAGAGCTACCGCATCTCCACCGGAGCCTTCGGGGTGGTCGATAAGCACCACGTCAAGATCCCCCGCATCGGGGTCGTTCGGACGAAAGAGCCGACGATCGCCCTGACGAACAAGATCGCAGCGGGCACAGCTCACATCCTCTCGGCCACCATCTCGTCAACGGCGGATCGGTGGTTCATCTCCTTCGGCTGTGAGGTGGAGCGCGACGACGCAACGGCCGTGCATCTCGACGCCGTTGTCGGCGTCGATCTCGGTGTCGGTTATCTCGCTGTTGTCTCGACCGGTGAGTTCGTCGAGAACCCCAAGGCCCTGAACCGCTACCGCCGGCGCGTGGACCGGTTGCAGCGCGAGTTGTCGCGGAGGAAGAAGGGACCCAAGCGCAGAGCGAAGACCACGAAGTCCCTCGCCCGCTGCCACGCCAGGGTGTGCCACGTACGCGGCGATGCAATACACAAGCTCACCAGCTACCTCGCCGCCGCCTACGGCACCGTTGTCATCGAAGACCTCAACGTCGCCGGCATGACGGCGGCGCCGAAGTCTGAGCTCGACGATGCGGGGACCTTCGCTCGCAATGGAAGGCGGGCCAAGGCCGGGCTCAACCGGGCGATACTGGACGCATCACCGGGCGAGTTCCGCCGCCAACTCACGTACAAGGTGGACTGGCACCGCGGACGCCTTGTCGTCGCCGACCGATTCTTCCCCTCTGCGAAGACCTGCTCGAGTTGTGGGAGTGCGAAAGCCAAGCTCTCCCTTGCTCCGAGGATCTACCGCTGCGAGATCTGCGGGGTCCACATGGACCGTGATCTCAATGCGGCAAAGAACCTCGCCGCCTACGGGCGGCGGGTGCTGGACGTCGCGGTGAGTGGCACCGAGACGCACAACGCGCGTGGAGGAGGGCACCACCGGCTACGGCCGAAGCCTCCGGTGAAGCGCGAAGACGGCACCGGGCAACCGGATAGGTTCGTCACCGCCGTCGGGCAACCGGCGGCTCCGGAATTGGTCTCAGAGGTCGCGTGACAGATGAGACAGAATTCGGAACGGCTGGTGTCGAGCAAGTGGAGGTCACCGAGACCCATCGGGTGCACCAAAGCGCAGGCGCCGCGATCATCCGCGCTCGGAGACGCCCCAGCTGAACCGGGCTGGCATGAGCCTTCTACCGTTGCGGTCACGTTCTCATGCCCGTCGGTGGCACGGGGACGTCGGCAACCTGCGTTGAGGCGCTCGGGACTACGTCGTCGGGGTGATCGCCGCGGGGGATGAACACGACAAGGACGAGGCTGGTGGCGTGGGCCGCGCTGGAGGCGACCAGGCCACGCCAGCCGTCCTCGTGGAGTTGTTCGCCGACGGCTTGGTAGGGATGCCATCCCCACCTTCCCGGTCGGGGCGCGCTCAGACCGACCCGGGCGAGTCGAGCAGCATCGGAGAGGTCGGCCACCTCGAGGCCCGTGATCCGATAGCGCCACAAGTCGCGAGGCAAGGCGCTTCCTGGTGGGATCGCTGCCTCGGCGAGATGGCGATACCACTCGGCCGAGACACAAGCCACGTCTTCGGCAAGGTACAAGGCGTCGATGATCGAGCCGCGCTGCCACCGGTTGTCGCCGGGCGGGCTGGGGCGTCGGAGTGGGTCGGCTCCGGCTGGGACATGGCGCCACCACCGCCCGGTGGCCCTCGTCGGGTCAACGTCGAGGGTCAACCCGGCGGTCAGGCGGCGCCGGGCGACTCAAGGCTGCTGACGAGTCGGGCGACAGCTCGGGCCTCACCGGCCGCGATCATGGATGTCGGGGTACGGTCGCCGAGAGCTTCAACGGGTTTGAGCATCCATACTGGGATGTAGCGAGCGTCGATCACCCGAGCGAGTCGGTCGGTGATCTCAGCAAGCTCGGCAAGCCGCCGGGCCCGCTCACCGGTCGGGGAGCTGCGCCCGGAGAGCCAGTCCCGTACCGTGCTCGGCTTGGCACCGACCGCTTCGGCGATGAGCCTGTCGGAGAGGTGGGCGGCCTCGTGGATGCGGATCGCCTCGTCGGCGAAAGCGCTGAGCACGACGGCAGCCTAGCTCGTCGTCGCTTTCCCGTCGCGAAAACCGTATGACGGACGCAGCGCCCGTGGCTGCTGCCGGTGGCCGGAGGCCGTCTCCGGGCCGGCCGATCAAGGAGGCACGCGATGAGCGCACTGCTCGTCGGGTACGCCCGTCAGGTCACGGCGAAGCCGGGTGGTCTCGTCGTGCCGGGCAGCGAGACGCGACAAAGGGGTGGAACAGAAGGATTCGCGCCCGGCGATCGTGATGGTCGTTCGGGACACGCGTTCGTGGAGCTCGGCCACCTCCCTCTGTCGGCCTCGCCATCCGCGGTGAACAGCACTCGCGGGACACCGGGCCTACGTGTCGGTCAAGACGTATATTCCCTCCGCCGGGCAGTTGCCGCCGTAACAGGTCCCTTCTTCGGGATGCTCGTTCGGGATGCTCGTTGCGCTGGCTTCGGGTGCGCTAACAGGGTGGGGAAAGAGGGACATGAAGAACAACGCCGCGGGGTGGCCTCGATGCGGGCCGAGGCTGTTGAGGCGACCCGGCTGATGCCTGAGAGCACGCGAACGGCGGTGCTGCATCGTCATGTCGCTATAGTGACGACGTGTTAGCGACAGCGCTTCCCCAACTCTTGGAGGCGGTCAACGGCGCCGCCCTTTCGTTGCGGCGGGCCAAGGAGGGCGTGCCGCCCGAGGTGTCGCAGCTCGTCGACGAGCTCGACTCGTTGCTCCATGCCCAGGCGCCACTCGCCCTTGGGGTGGATCCGTACCTCTCGACAGAGCTCTTCGCCGGGGCGCTGCGATCCATGAAGGCACTTCGCCATGACGACGGGGCGGCGCAACGGCGAGATCTGCGAGTCGCACTCGAACAGGTGCGTCACGCGCTGCGCGACATCGTCGACGGCCACTGGGCCTCTGAAGAGGCGCCAGTGCTCGAGGTCCTCGGCACTCTCGTGGCGACGCTTCGGGCGCCACAGCCAGAGCTAGCGCGCTTGCTCGGCATATCGACCCGTCAACTGCAGCGCTGGCTGGCCGGCAACGGTGCGGCGCCATCGTGTCACGAAGAAGCCCGAGTACGGATGGTTGCCCAACTGGTCAACCAGCTCCGCCACGTCTACACGGCCCAGGGAGTACCTGCATGGTTCGAGTACAGGGGCCCAGAGATGGAGGCTACGCCGCTCGAGCTGCTGGAGGACCCGATCAACTTCCCTGAGCTATTGGCCGCCGCCCGGGGTGCCCGCGGCGCACCGTGAAGATCGTCGTCGCCTATCGCCACGCGGCCTACGACTCGCCATGGCGGGTGATCCCAAGCAGCCGGGAGGGCCGGTTCAACCGCGCATGCGAGGACGGCCCGACGCAGTACCTGGCGCTGCATCCGCTCGGGCCGACGGCCGAGTTGCTGCGCCATCAGCTTCGGGGCCCGGACGCTGCGCGCGCCGACATGATCCTGGCCAAGCTTTGGGCGGTTCTCCTTGATGTAGAAGGGTCTGTCGACGTCACCTTCGACAACTGCGCGTCGGACTACGGGATCACGCCCGAAGAGCTCGTCGGCGACGACTACGCGCCCACCCAGGCACTCGCCGCCCATCTTCGTGGTGCCGGCGTTCCAGGCTTCACGGTGGCCTCGGCCGCACTTCCTGGCACCGACGACCTAATCCTGTTCGGGCCCAGAATCGCACATCCGTACCTGGAGGTTCCCGTGACACCCGAAGAGTGCCCGACGGGTCACCTGAGCGACGGCGCCCGGCCGGCCCGGGAGGTTCTGCCCCTCGTGCGCTGGAAGGGGGCGCCGCACAGTGCGCTGGACGCCTGGGTTGTCACAGGCACCTACGAGAAGCTCGATGATCCGCTCGCAGCTCGTTGGTAAAGGCGCCTTCCCGGCGAGGGTTCGCCGTGCGGCGGGACAAGAAGACCCCGTTCATCGGAAAGGAGGCGCTGACAGCCTCCAACGAGCTGCTCGCGGCCTCCAACGAGCCGCGGCGGCGGCCTGCCTCGTGCTCGACGATCCCCGTTCGGTCGTGCTCGGCCCGAACCGGTGTGGGCGCCGCTCATGAACACCGCCCACACCGGTTCGGACCGAGGTGTCAGCGCGGCCGCGAAGCAGGTCATCACGTACTGGGCGGGCCGCCCGGGCCGTGCCGTGATCTTCGACTTCAACGGCACGCTCTCCGATGACGAGCCGCTGCTACTGCGCCTCTACACCGAGATGTTCCGCGAGCGGCTCGGGTGGGCGCTCACCCCTCAGTACTACTACGACCACCTGGCCGGTCTTTCTGACCGGGAGATCATCGGTGCCGTCGTAGCGGAGGTCGGCGGCGACAGAGACCTGACCGAGCAGCTGCTCGCCGAGCGCGGCACCCGCTACCGCCAGATGGCCGGCCGCGACTCGCCCATCCGCGACTCGACGGTCGAAGCCGTGACGAGCCTTGCGGCTGCCGGGTTGCCCATGGGCATCGTCACCGGGGCACAACGCCTCGACGTCGAGCTCGTGCTCTCCAACAGCCCGCTCGCCGGGCTGTTCCAGGTCATCGTCACCGAAGAGGACGTGGCGAACGGCAAACCGGATCCCGCAGGGTTTCGCCTGGCCGCGGAGCTGA
>JAKATT010000189.1:0-1797 GCA_021818615.1 Actinomycetes bacterium
TTGGAACCTCGCCCGGCTCTGCCATCACCACCACCGGATGAAGACCCTCCGCGGCTTCTCGCTCGAAGGCGGCCCCGGCGCCTGGCGCTGGGTCACCCCCGACGACCGCCGCCGAGCCGAGGGCTCGCCGCCCGCCCCGCCGGACGCAGCCTCGCCCGCCCCGCCGGCATCCGCACCAGCGCCAACCTCGCCGGCAGCTGGCCACGTCATCCTCGCCGGGCCGCTGGTGGCATCCTGAGCCCGGGGTTCGGGAGAGGTCTGTTCGAACCGGGACTTTTCTTCTCGCCAAGCGCGCTCTGCCCGTCGCCAACCACGACGGGAGGCAGCCGCGGGCACACCGTCAGGTCGCAGCGCCTCGGCACAGCGTCGGGGCACAGCGTCAGGGCACAGCGTCAAGGGCACAGCGTCAGGGCACAGCGTCAGGGCACAGCGTCAAGGGCACACCGAGGACGGCCGGAGGCCGAGCCGTTGACATGCCGGGCACCGAGAAGCGCTTGGTACCCGAAGACCTGACCGACTGGTGCGAGGGCGCTCAGGCGATGGCCACGCGGGACCGGATCATCTTGTGCGACGTCAGGCCCCCACCAAGGAAAGGGCGATGTCGGCCAACAGCTGCAGCCGGGAGTGGCCCAGGCCGCGGCCGGCAGGCGGCGCGGCGCCGTCGCTTTGTCGGGCGATGCCTTGACGGCTCAGCGCGCCGAGTTGAGCGTTGCCGCGAGAGACTCGGGATCGGAGCACCCGACGATCCACTCGTCCTGGGCGGCGCCCGATAGGCCCACCCGCACTCCTCGCGGAGTGTCCCGGTGCACGGCGGCGAAGATCGTCTTGTCAGCGCCGTGAACTGTTGCCACCTCGACGAGACCGGCTATGCGGGTCCCGGCCTTGAAGCCGAGCATGTCGGCTGCCTCGTGGGCGTCGTCGAGCACCTCTACCCCGGTCACAGCAGACAGCGGTACCCGCAGGTCTCCGTGGATCCCCTCGAGCCTCTCTTTCCGGGAGAGGTGGAGCACCAGCTCGCTGCCTTCGGTCACCAGCTCTGCCATGACGGCCTCCTCGGAGCTCCACTCTCACGATATCCGGCCGATGTGGCGAGCGCGGGTCAGCCGATCTCCTCTTGCACCAGGTCCGCCTGCGTGTCGTCCGGGCCGCCTCGGGCGATCGGGTGCCTCTGAGATGGACGATCTGGCGCGGCTCGAGCGAGTCGACCGTGAGCCGAGCCGTCCTGCCGGAGAGCTCAGCTCAGCGGAAGCGCTGCGGTGCTACCGGTTACCTGCTCGTCCCGGCCCGGAGCGAAGCGAGGTGGGCCCAGAAGGCCCCGAGGGCCGGGGAGAGGCTCGAGGGCCGTCGCAGTGCCTCGAGGCTTCGCGACAGGGTCCGCCGGCCGACGTTCAGCTGGCGCAGCCGTCCGAGGCGGAGGTCTTCGCGCACGGCGGCGAGCGAGATCACCGCGTAGCCGAGCCCCGCCAGCGCCGCCGCCCGCACGGCGTCGACCTGACCGAGCTCGAGCACCCGACCTCGGCGGTAGGCGGTGCCGAGCATCTCGGCCGCGAGAGCCTCGGTGCCCGAGCCAGGCTCCCGGGCGATGTAGCGGTGCCGGGCCAGATCGGCCGTCCTCACCACCTTCGAAGGTGCCAGGCGTGCAAGCGGGTGCTCGCTCGAGGCCACCGCCACGAGCTGGTCCACCTCGATGGTGAGGTGCTCGAGATCGCCGGTCTGGCCCGGGCCCTCTATGAGCGCACAGTCGACCTGTGCCTCGCGAAGAAGGGTGATCGCCTCGAGGGTGTTGACGAGACGGAC
>JAKATT010000189.1:2307-10337 GCA_021818615.1 Actinomycetes bacterium
GGCGGCGCTACGTGAAGGTGCTCGACCAGACGCGCTGCATCGGTTGCCACGCCTGCACAACTGCCTGCAAGGCGGAGAACGACGTCCCTTTGGGGGTGAGCCGGACCTACGTGAAGTCGGTCGAGGTCGGACGCTTTCCCCAGGTGCGACGGGCCTTCCAGGTGAACCGCTGCAACCAGTGCGAGGATCCTCCCTGCGTGGGGGCTTGCCCGACCCGCGCCATGTTCCAGCGCCCGGACGGGATCGTCGACTTCGACAAGCGCCTGTGCATCGGGTGCAAGGCGTGCATCGCCGCGTGTCCCTACGACGCGATCTTCATCAACCCCGAGGACCACTCGGCAGAGAAGTGCAACTTCTGCGCCCACCGCCTCGAGATGGGGCTGGCGCCCGCCTGCGTGGTCGTCTGCCCGACCCAGGCCATCATCATCGGCGACGCCAATGACGAGAGCTCGGCGGTCTCCCGGATCATCCGGCGCGAGGCCGTAAGCGTTCGCCGTCCGGAGAAGCACACCCGGCCGAACCTCTTCTACAAGGGGGCGCACTCGTCGACGCTCGACGCAGTTGCGGCGCGCCGGCCCTCCGGCGGGACGTTCGCCTGGGCAGAGATGCCCCAGGGCCGCGACGTAGTGAACTCGGGCTATCCGAAGCGCTACAGCCCCGACAGCTCATCTGTTCCGGCGGTCGTCTCCTACGACGTCGCCCACCAGCTGGCCTGGGGATGGCGCGTGAGCCTTTACACCTGGACAAAGGGCGTCGCCGCCGGCGCACTCCTGGTACCTGTCGCCCTTGCCGTCTTCGGTGCCCTCTCCTGGTCCTCGGTGCTCGTGCGCATCGTCGGGCCCTCGGTCGGCCTCGGGTTCCTCGGCCTCACAGGTGCTCTCCTCGTGTGGGATCTGAAGCACCCCTGGCGCTTCTATCTCATCTTCACCGAGCACCACTGGAAGAGCTGGCTCGTACGGGGCGCCGTCATCCTCAACGCCCTCGGCCTCGTCCTTGTGGCCGAGCTCGTCGCCGGCATTGCCTCTTCCCGGTCGGCCGGCCAGGTGCTCGCAGGTTTCGCCCTGGTGGCAGCGTTGATGGCTGCGGTCTATACCGCCTACCTGTTCGCCCAGGCCCGCGGGCGCGACCTCTGGCAGAGCCCGGTGCTGGCGGTTCACCTCGCCGTCGAGGCGGTCCTGGCGGGTGCGGCGTCTCTCCTCCTGCCGGCAGCCGTCCTCGACCCGAGCGCAGTTCACGTGCTCGAGGCGGTGGTCGCCCCAGCCGCCGGCGCCTATCTGCTCTTGCGGGTGCTCGAGGTGTCCTTTCACCACCCGACCGCCCAGAGCCGCCTCGCTGTCTGGGAGATGACCCGTGGTCGCTTCGCACCGTGGTTCCTTCTCGGCGGGCTCTTCGTCGCCGCAGGCATCCTTGCACCCTTCCTCGGCTGGTGGGCGGCCCTCGTCGCCCTCGCCGGAGTGCTCGCCCAGGGCCACGCCTATGTGCAGGCCGCCCAGGCGGTGCCGCTCGCATGAGTGTCGACGACTCGAAGGGCGAACCGGCGACGCTGCGGGCCTTCCCCCCGAAGGAGCGTTGGGACGACTGGGTCGACCTCGACAGCCGCGCCTGGCCGGTGCGCGAGGAGCGCCACTCGATGCTCGTGCCGACGACTTGCTTCAACTGCGAGTCCGCCTGCGGGCTGCTCGCCCACGTCGATCGCGAGACGCTGCAGATCCGAAAGCTCGAGGGCAATCCCGAGCACCCCGGCTCACGGGGGCGCAACTGCGCGAAGGGCCCGGCGACGCTCAACCAGCTGACCGACCCCGACCGCATCCTCGTGCCGCTGAGGCGTGCCGGCGCCCGCGGCGAGGGACGCTGGGAGGAGGTGAGCTGGGACGAGGCGCTCGACGACATCGCCGCCCGAGTGCGCGAGGCACTTGTCGCAGGCCGGCCGAACGAGATCATGGTGCACATCGGGCGCCCCGGCGAGGACGGTTTCACCGAGAGGGTGCTCGCAAGCTGGGGGGTCGACGGCCACAACTCGCACACCAACATCTGCTCGGCGGGAGGGCGGACCGGCTACCAGTTCTGGATGGGGATCGACCGGCCGAGCCCCGACTACGAGCATGCCGACGTCATCTACCTAATAAGTGCCCATCTCGAGTCCGGCCACTACTTCAACCCCCACGCCCAGCGCATCACCGAGGCGCGGGCGCGAGGTGCCAAGGTGATCGTCGTCGACACCCGCCTCTCGAACACCGCCAGCCAGGCCGACTACTGGCTGTCGAGCTGGCCAGGCTCGGAAGCCGCCGTCAACCTCGCCATCGCCCGCCACATCATCGTCACGAAGCGTTACGACCGGGAGTTCGTCCGCCGTTGGTGGAACTGGGAGGAGTTCCTCGCTGCCGACCGCCCCGACGCCGAGCAGAGCTTCGAGACCTTCGAGGAGGTGCTCGAGCACCTTTACGGGGACTTCACCTTCGAGCTTGCCGCCGAGGAGTCCGGCCTGCCGGCCGAGGTCATAGCGGAGGTGGCCGAGGTGGTCGCCTCGGCAGGTCATCGATTCGCCGCCCACACCTGGCGCTCGGCGGCCGCAGGCAACCTCGGCGGCTGGCAGGTGAGCCGGACGCTGTTCTTGCTGAGCGCCCTGCTCGGTGCCGTCGCGACAAGGGGCGGCACCTTCCCGAACGCCTGGAACAAGTTCGTCCCTGCGCCCATCCACCTCCCGCCGCACCCGGAGGTCTGGAACGACCTCACCTGGCCGAGCGAGTACCCGCTCTCCCAGAACGAGCTCTCGTTCCTGCTCCCTCACTTCTTGAAGGAAGGACGCGGCCGGCTCGCCGTCTACTTCACGAGGGTCTACAACCCGGTCTGGACCAATCCCGACGGCATGAGCTGGGTCGAGATGCTGAGCGACGAGGACGCCGTCGCCTGTCACGTGGCCCTCACCCCGACATGGTCCGAAACGGCGCTCCTCGCCGACTACGTCCTTCCGGTCGGCCACAGCCCTGAGCGCCACGACGCCCACTCCTACGAGCAGTACGACGCGCAGTGGATCGGGTTTCGCCAGCCGGTCGTGCGGGCAGCGCGAGAGCGTCTCGGAGAGCAGGTGCTCGACACGAGGGAGACCAACCCGGGCAAGGTGTGGGAGGAGAACGAGTACTGGATCGAGCTGTCGTGGCGCATCGACCCGGACGGCTCGCTCGGGATCCGCAGGTACCACGAGTCGCGTGCCCGCCCTGGCGAGAAGCTCACCGTCGAGGAGTACTACGCCTATATGTTCGAGAACTCGGTCCCGGGTCTTCCCGAGCGGGCTGCTGCCGAGGGCCTCAGCCCGCTCGCCTACATGCGGCGCTACGGCGCCTTCGAGATCGCCCGCGGCGTCGGGCCTCGCCACGAGGAGGAGGTGCCGGCCGACGAGCTCGGGGACGCCGCTGTCTCTGCCTTCGGGCGGGTGTACTCGATGGGCTCCCAGAGACGGGGCAAGAACATCGTCCCGGTCGCCTCGCCCGAGCCCGACGAAAAGGGCAGGCAGCCGGTCGGTGTCCTCGTCGACGGCGTGGTCCGCAAGGGCTTCCCCACGCCCTCGGGCAAGCTCGAGTTCTGGTCCTCCACCCTTGCCGCTTGGGGCTGGAGCGAGCAGGCACTGCCGGGCTATGCCCGCAGCCATGTCCATCGAGGCGAGCTCGGCCCTGGCGAGGTCGTGCTCATCTCGACCTTCCGGCTCCCCACCCAAATTCACACCCGCTCGGCCAACGCGAAGTGGCTTGGCGAGCTCGCTCATACGAACCCGCTCTGGGTGCACCCAAGTGACGCTGGGCGCCTCGGCATCGCCGAGACCGGCGATCTCGTGCGCGTCGAGACCGAGATAGGCCATTTCGTCGTGGGGGCCTGGGTGACCGAGGGCATCCGCCCGGGCGTGGTGGCTTGCAGCCATCACATGGGCCGCTGGAAGCCGGAAGACCAGGCGGGCCAGCGTCAGATGACGGCCGCCGTCTCGCTTGTCCGGGACGGGACCAGCTGGAGGATGCGCCGGGTCGCCGGCAGCGCACCTTATGACTCGTCCGACTCCGACACCTCGCGCATCTGGTGGCGAGAGGTCGGCGTGCACCAGAACCTCACGTTCCCCGTCCACCCCGATCCGGTCTCGGGCATGCACTGCTGGCACCAGGCAGTGAAGGTGTCGCCGGCCTTGGCCGATGACCGCCCCGGCGACATCGTCGTCGACACGGCCAAGTCGCACGAGGTCTACCGGCGCTGGCTCGCGACCACCCGGCCTGCGTCGCAGGTGAGCCCGGACGGCACGAGACGCCCGTACTGGCTCATGCGGCCGCTGCGGCCGGTGCGGGCAGCCTACGAGCTCGACGACGCCGGAGGCGCGGCCACATAGCGGCAGGCGGCGTCCGGTTGCGCGCTTCGCTCAGAACAGATGCACGGCGCGGTAGATCGAGCCGCCCGCGCCGAGCGCCACGCAGCTCCCCGAGGCTTGGCAGGCGACTCCGGCGAGCGCGACCGGCACGGGGACGGCTTCGCTGTTCCAGGCGCGCCCGCCGTTTGTGCTCACGAGCGCCGTGCCGTTCTCGCCGACGGCTACGCAGCTCGACGACGCGCAGTCGACGGCTGCAAGGGGCGCCGTCCCGGCGGGTTCGCTCGAGGGTGCCGCCCACGTCCCAGCTATCTCGACGAGGATGCTCCCCGCCGCGGTGCTCGGCGCAACGCCCACTGCGACGCACCCGACGGATCCGCACGAGAGCCCCGTGAACCAGCCGGCCGTGCCGTGGACCTGGTTCGTCCAGTCCGAGCCGTTCGTCGTCTCGAAGATGTTGCTGCTGCCGCCGGCGCTGTAGCCGCTGAGCGATGACCTGAGCACGACGGCGTTGAGACAGGCGTTCGTCGTCGATCCGCAGGTGCCGCCGGTGCCCGGGATGTAGGCAGCTGCGAAGGAGCTTCCAGCGTCGTGGCTCACCGCGGCCACCCCGCTCCCGACGGCCCAGCAGGTCGAGCCGGCACAGCTCACGGAATTGAGCGTGCCGCTCACAGCTGGAGCCACTGCCTGCCATCGATCGCCGCCGTCGGAGCTGACGAGGATCGTCCCGTCGCTCCCGGCTGCAACGCAGTGGGCCGCCACGCACTCGACCGAGCGCAACGATGCCTTCGTTCCCGAAGAGCGAGATGCCCAGCTCGTTCCGCCGTTGTCGCTGGTGAGCACGGTCCCGTCCTGCCCGACGGCGACACAGAGGTCGGTTGTCGGGCAGGAGACGCCAAAGAGCGGCTCGGTCGTCGGAGAGGCCTCGGCTGTCCATCCGCCGGTGGCGGCGAGAGTGGTGGTCGTCGTCGTGGTGGTCGTCGTCGTGGTGGCGGTCGTCGTGGTGGTCGTCGTCGTGGCCGGTGCCGAGGTGGTCGAGGTGGTCGAGGCGTGGCCCCTGGACGTCGTCGCCGGCACGCTCGGCGGCTTGGCGTGCTTCTGCCGGTGCGCCGGTGGGAGCGAGCCCGTGTGCCGGCCGGAGAGGGCGACGCCCTCGGATGTCGCGGTCGTTCCTCGCGTGACCGCCGTACGGGCGGTCGAGGTGAGCACGGCGGCGGTGACGCCGGATCCTGCGAGCACGAGCGCGACCCCCGCCCAGATGAGTGGCTTGCCGGCCAGCAGGTGGACGCTCCGAAGGGTTCGGCCGCCTGCCCGCGGCATCCGGCGACGACCGCCCGGCGGACCTGCTCGCGACAGGACCCCCGCGAAGCCCCCCTCGGCGAGGCGGGCGGGCAGCGCGACGAGCGGTGCAGCGCCAAGGAGCGCTTCGGGCGCGACGAGCTCGGCGGCGAGGCCGCGACAGGTGGGGCAGCGCGCCATGTGGTGGTCCACCGTCGCCCGCAGCTCGGGCGTGAGCGTCCGCACGGGAGGTGAGACGAGCGTGCTCAGCTGCGGGCAGCGCGCCCGGTTACGCGCCAGCAGCAGTGTCCTGACGGCCGAGCCGAGTGCCTCGCGCGCCCGATGGACGAGCACGGCGGCGTGGCGGGGCGCGACGTCGAGCACCTCGGCAACCTCTGGCGTGGTCATCCCGCGGCGGACCGTGAGGTCGAGCACGGCGTACTGGCGCGGCGCCAGGCCGCCTGCCGCCGCCCAGACGAGCTCGCCCGCCTCGCCCGCCACCAGGCCCGTCTCGGGTCCCGGCTGGTCGCTGGCGGCAAGCCGCTCGTCGTCTCGGTCCAGCCGAGGCTCGTCGTAAGAGCGCGTCCTGTCGGATCTGGTGAAGTGGTTCATGGCAAGGTGGTGGGCGATCGAGTAGAGCCACGGGCGGAAGCGCTCCGGGTCCTTCAGGCTGGCGAGGCGCTCGAAGGCGGTGAGAAACGCCGTCTGCGTCAGGTCTTCCGCCGTGGTCGCGTCCCGGGTGAGCCTGCGGAGGAAGTCGTACAGAGCCGGCAGGTGGCGGCGGTAGAGGAGCTCGAAGGCGTTGGTGTCGCCGTTCCTGGTCCGTCCGACCAGGTCGCCGTCGCCCAGGTTGCCGTCGCGCAGCCCGCCGTCGCTCATCGGGAGCCCACCTCCTCTTCAAAGTGCAATGTGCACCTGCAAGCGGGCGGGGTCAAGGCGACGCGCCAAGAGCCGGAAGCCGGCAGAACGGCCGGCTTCCGGCTGCGCCGGCTACAAGGCGCCAGCGCCTCAGCTCGCCCGGAAGACGAAGGTCCCGTAGACGCACTGGGGTCCCTGGTCGCCGTTGTGGACGACCTCGCTCGAGCCGAACTCTCTCGGGGCAGTCCAGACGTTGACGGTTGCGCCGCCCGTGGTGGTGGTGCCGTCGAGGCAGGCGTAGTACGGGTCGTCGCTCTGGAAGTTGGTGAGCTGGCCGACGAGGCTGCTGTCTGCGAGCGCTTCGACGCTCACGTTGACGTGGCGGGCGAGCACGACGAGCGTCCCGTGGACTGTCCCGGTGTAGAAGGGCTGGTAGACGAAGGTCCCGTAGACGCACTGGGGTCCCTGGTCGCCGTTGTGGACGATCACGGTGCCCGGCTCGGCCGGCACCCGCCAGGCGTTGAGCGCCCTGCCATTGAGGCAGGAGTAGTACGGGTCGTTCGTGTGGAACGTGACTTGGCCGAGCAACCATGCGCCGCGGATCTGCTCCACGCTCACGTTGCGAACCCGCCGCATCGAGACAGTCCACGGCCCGACGCCAGCCAGAGGCGTTGAGCGCCCTGCCATTGAGGCAGGCGTAGTACGGGTCGTTCGTGTGGAACGTGACTTGGCCGAGCAACCATGCGCCGCGGATCTGCTCCACGCTCACGTTGCGAACCCGCCGCATCGAGACAGTCCACGGCCCGACGCCAGCCAGATAGCTGTAGCCAGGCCCCCTCGAGACAGTCGCGAGCTGTGCCGCCTCGCGCGACTTCTGGACCGAGGCGGCCGAGGCCGCCCCCGCTCCGAGGCCGCCAAGCGCCCCGAGCACAACCGCGCCGGCAGCTGCTGTCGCCACTACCTTCGCCATGCTGTTCTGCAGCGATACCCACCGCATCGTCTCCACTCCTCCTCTTGTCCTGGACCGCTTCGTGCCGGTCAGGAGTTGAGACACGCGCCGAGGTGGCCGATTACGGGTTGAGCGAGGAATTTTGGAGGACGCGCCGGATCGGGCGGCCGGGGCGCCGGATCGGGCGGCCGGCGCGTCGGCCCTCTGGTGCTTCCTGGCGACTCAGCGCTTTGGCAGGTAGGGCACGACGTCCTTCGCCCAGGAGAACGTCACGGGTGGGTGCGCGCCCTGCCTCGGCAGCTCCACGAGGTCGACGAAGGAGGCGGCGTGACGGACGATGGCGAAGCCCGTGCCCATCTCGCAGTTCCTGCAGTAGAGCCCGACACCGGGGTTGAACCTCGGGTCGTAGCCGAGCAGCTCGTCGCGGTGCGCCCAGCAGCCTGCGGCGGTCGCGCTCGTGCAGGCGATGTTGAACGTGTCGTGAGGGCCGCCCCACCCGTCGTAGTACATCCAGCCGTAGTCGGCAGTGAGCGTCGAGAAGGCATCGGCCCATGCCCCGCCCATCCCGTAGTAGCCCTCGGCGTCGAGCCCGATCGGAAAGCC
>JAKATT010000120.1 GCA_021818615.1 Actinomycetes bacterium
CGGGAGGCGGCGTCGTCGACGATCCCACGCCCGGCTACGGCACCCTCGGCCCTCCGGGAGGCTGCTGAGCCAGAAAGAAGACGGGCAGCGACGCGACCATCTCCTGGTTCTCCTGCTCTCGCCGAAGGGGCGGAGCGAGGCCTCGGGGCCGGGCGGAGCGAGGGGCGGCACCTCGTTCACGCCCCCTTGGCCGCCAGCACTCCCTGCAGGAGTTTGACTGACTATACAGTCGATCATACGGGCTGGCCGCCGGGCGTCCAGGGGCGGACCGGCTCAGCCGGTAGCGGCGCCGGAGATGCCGGTAGCGGACCGGCTCAGCCGGTAGCGGCACCGGAGATGCCGGAGGCGCTGGGGCCGGAGATGCCGGAGGCGCTGGGGCCGGAGATGCCGGTGCCCGTCGGGGCCCTGGGCTTGATGGGCCTGGAGGCATTCGGCGGCCTCGTAGCCTTCGGCGGCCTCGTAGCCTTCGGCGGCCTCGTGGCCTTCGGCGGCCTCGTAGCCTTCGGCGGCCTCGTGGCCTTC
Source organism: Actinomycetes bacterium (assembly GCA_021818615.1). Taxonomy (GTDB): domain Bacteria; phylum Actinomycetota; class Acidimicrobiia; order Acidimicrobiales; family Bog-793; genus JAKATT01. The sequence goes on from JAKATT010000120.1 coordinate 523, forward strand.
GGCGGCCTGCCCGCCTTGGTGGGCCGGCTGAGCGCAACCAGCTCATCGAGCGCCTCGTGCAGCATCTTCGGCAGCTCACCCATGCGCGCCACCGTCTCCCGGCAGCCGTTCAACCCGAAATAGACGATCCCGCAGTAACTCATCACCGTCATGTTGAGCCCGACACCCTCGGCGATCGGTCCGAGGGGATACATGCCGACCAGGCGGGCACCTGCCATGAACAGAGGGAAGGGTGGCCCCGGCACGTTCGAGATCGTGACGTTGAACAGCGGTCGCAACCGGTCGAAGACCTTCATCAACGAGGTGAGGCGAGAGGCGCGGCCGATGAGCGCCGGGAATGTGAACTCCGTCCAGTCCGTGAGCGTCTCGGCGCCGATCATCTTCTCCTGCTCCTTGGCGGCACGCATTCCCTCGGCGATGCTCGCCAGGCGCTCTGCGGGGTCCTCGAGGTTCGTGGCGAGCGAGGTGAGCATGGCCGAGATGCGGTTGCCGTGCGAGCCCATCTCCTCCTCGGTGCGTACCGACACCGGGACCATGGCGACGAGCGGCTCGTCGGGCAGCTCGAGCTCGTCGAGCAGGTAACGCCTGAGGGCGCCGGCACACACGGCAAGCACGACGTCGTTCACCGTGCAGGCGAAGCGGTTCTTCACCGTCTTGAAGTCGTCGAGGGGCATGTCGGCAAAAGCGACGCGGCGGTGGGCTGTGAGCGCCTGGTTGAGCGAGGTCTTGGGCGCCGAGAACGGCGACGGAGGCGGAGTGACGCTCGCCTCCCTGTTGTGCTCGCTCAGGTGGAGAGCAGTCTCGAAGATCCTGCGGGCGGTGCGCACCGCCCTCACGGGGTGCCCGACGAGGGCGGCCACTGCCATCGCCATCATCTCGGCGTCGCTCGGCAGCGGCTCGGGCCGCCAGGCATCGATGACCGGGCGCTCGGGCGGGCGCGCCTCGAGGTCGAGCAGCGTCGCCATGATCTCGGCGCCCGACACGCCGTCGATCGCCGCGTGGTGCATCTTGCCGACGACGGCGACACGCCCGCCTGCAAGCCCCTCGACCACGTACATCTCCCAGAGGGGCCGCTGGCGGTCGAGCGGCAGACCGCTCACCTGGGCGACGAAGGCTTGCAGCTCCTCGACGCCGCCAGGCGTCGGCAGGGCGGCTCGGCGCACGTGGTAGTCGAGGTCGAAGTCCGGGTCCTCGATCCACACCGGGTGGTGCAGCTTGAAGGGGACCTCGACTATGCGTCGGCGGAATGGGGCCGCCAGGGCGAGGCGCGACGAGATCATGTTGCGCAGAGACTCGAACGAGAGGGCGTCCTGCCCTGGCTCGAGCAGGTAGACGCCCGTCATGTGCATGTGCGTGCTCGGTGTCTCGAGATAGAAGAACATCGCATCGAGCCCGCTCAGTCGCTGCATGCCATCCTCCTGGCTGGACCTACCGCCCGGTATGCCCGAACCCACCGGCCCCCCGCTCGGTCTCCGAGAGCGACGCCCGGAGCACGAAGTTGGCCTGCTCGACTCTCACGACGACAAGCTGGGCGATGCGATCACCGCGGCGGATCCCGTAGGGTTCGTTCGGATCCGTGTTCACCAGTATGACCCCTAGCTCACCGCGATAACCAGGGTCGATCAAGCCGGGTGCGTTGAGGCAGGTCACGCCGTGGCGAAGCGCCAGCCCGCTGCGGGGAAGGACCAGCCCAGCCGCACCTGCTGGCAGCTCGATGCAGATACCGGTAGGCACGAGCGCCCTGCCGCCACGTGGGGCGAGAGTCGCGCCCTGGCGTGCCCGCAGGTCGGCCCCGGCATCGCCCGGCCTTGCGTAGGCGACGGCCGGAAGCTCCGGGTCGAGCTGGACGACCTGAACCTCGAGCACCGCCGCACGCTAGCCAACGCCCGCACTGGAGCCACTGCGACATGCTCGTTTACGATCCCCGAGCGATGCTCGTATGGATGGATCTGGAGATGACCGGGCTCGACCCGGAAAAGGACGTCATCGTCGAGATCGCCACCATCGTCACCGACGATCAGCTGAACATCGTGGCCGAGGGGCCGGACCTCGTCGTGTCGGCGACAAAGGACCAGCTCGACGCTATGGAGGACGTCGTGCGCCGGATGCACGTGACGTCCGGGCTGCTCCCGGCGATCGAGCAGTCCACTCTCGACCTCGAGGAGGCGGGGCGCCGCACGCTCGAGTTCATCCGCTCGCACGTCCCGAACAAGGGCGAGGTGCCGCTCTGCGGTAACTCGATCGGCGTCGACCGCCGGTTCCTCAGCCGGTACCTTCCCGAGATCGAGCACCACCTGCATTACCGCAGTATCGACGTCTCGACGGTGAAGGAGCTGTGCCGCCGCTGGCGGCCCGACGTCTACGGAGCGCGACCCCACAAGCAGACCGCGCACAGGGCGCTCGAGGACATCCGTGAGAGCGTGAGCGAGCTCTCTTTCTACCGTGACAACTTCTTCCAGGTGGCACCACCGGTCACGCCCGCCTGACTGCCCGCGAGAGCTAGTCCCCCTGAGGGCAGCGGCGCTTTCCCACCCAGTCGTGCAGGCGTACCCGCGGATCGTGCGCCGGGCGCCGGGCGGAGCTGAAAAGGAGGTAGCCGTCGAGGACGTCGCGGGCTGACCGATAGCCACGGTCGATCAGCTCGTCCGTCTTGGAGAAGTCACGCGGGTCGAACGTGACGGCACCCGGCAGCTCGACGACAACGACGTCCACGTCTGCAGGCACGCTCGCGAGCTCGCGGCGAAGGCGGGCCTGCAGCGCCATGGTGAAGGCGGCGAACATCGCCTCGTAGGGTCTCGAGAACGGGGGCGAGGGCGTCTCGACGGTGCCGCAGAGAAGGACGAAGATTCGCCGGGCACTGGCGGCGAGCGCGACGGGCAACGCCACGTTGTCGAGCACCCCGCCGTCGAAGTAGTGAGCGCCCCCGAGCTCGACGACCGGGTAGAAGCCCGGCAGGGCGGCCGATGCCATGACCGATTCGATGGCCGGTCCCTCTGTGAGCCACTCCTCCGCCCCGTCCTCGAGACGGGTCGCCACGAGCACCAGCGGCACCGGCGAGTCCTCCAGCCGCTCGAACCGGAGGAATGCGCCAACGATCTTGCGGAGCCCGTCCATCCAGAACACGCCCTCACGGCGGCCGAAGAAGCGCCATGAACCGTGGAACCGGCGCGGGAAAAGATCTCGTCGGCCGCGATGCGGCGCCACGTCTCGGCGAGGAGCTCGACGCCCTCGATCGTCGGGCGGCTGGCATAGCCGGCGGCGTTGACGGCACCGATCGACGTTCCGACGAGGAGGTCGGGGACGATCTTGCGCTCGGTGAGCGCACGCAGCATGCCGACCTGCACGGCACCCCGGTTGCCGCCGCCGCCGAGCACGAACGCCGTTTCGACCCGGTGAGTCGGCCACGAGAGCCGGGGAAGGCCCTGCCCATGGCTCGAGCCCGGTAGGCCTGCCAGCCGACGGGGCAGAGTCGCCTGCAGCCCCTGCAGGGCGATGCCGCCGTCGGCGTACGTGCGGGGGTGCACTCCGTAGACGGGCATCAGGGATTGACGGCGACCACCACTCGCCCGCGCGTGCGCCCGGCGAGGATCTCCTCGGCGAGACCGACCACGTCTGAGAGATCGGCCCCGACGATCATCTCGTCGAGTCGCGACTGGTCGAGCTCGGTGGCCAGGCGACGCCAGGCGACCTCGCGCCGCTCGATCGGGCAGCGTACCGACTCGACTCCGGCGAGAGTGACACCTCGAAGGATGAACGGGTGGACGGTTGTCGGCAGGTCGGTCCCGCCGACCAGACCGCAGGCCGCGACGGTCCCGCCGTAGCGGGTCTGGCGGATGACGGTGGCAAGCGTGGCACCTCCAACCACGTCGAGCGCACCCGCCCAGCGCTCCTTGTCGAGGGGGCGCGGTGGCGCTTCGCTCAGCTCCGAGCGGGGGATCACCTCGCTCGCCCCGAGCTCCCTCAGGTAGGGCTCCTGCTCGGGCCGTCCACTCACTGCAGCCACCTCGTAGCCGAGGCCGGCGAGCACCGCCACAGCGACGCTGCCCACTCCGCCGGCTGCCCCCGTGACGACGACGGGCAGCCCGGCGGCCGACGCCGGGGTGAGCCCGTTGTGCTCGAGCGCCATGACGCACAGCATCGAGGTGAGCCCTGCCGTGCCGATGCCCATCGCTCGCCTGGCGTCGAGACCGGGCGGCATGGATACCACCCAGGCGGAACTGACCCTTGCCAGGTCGGCGAAGCCCCCGAAGTGCTCCTCTCCGAGGCCGAAGCCGGTCACGATCACCTCGTCGCCGGGCCGCAGCGTGTCGCTCGCCGAAGCGATAACCGTGCCTGCGAGATCGACGCCGCACACCATCGGCAGGCGTCGGACGACCCGGCCTCTGCCGGTGATGGCCAGGCCGTCCTTGTAGTTGAGCGACGAATAGCGCACCTTCACGGTCACGTCGCCTTCGGGAAGCTCGTCGGCTGAGATCTCGGCAAGGCGGCCGGGCGCTTTGTCCGGCTCGGGGGCGAGAACTGCCCGGATCGATCCGGAGAGCTTCGACGAGGTGCTCATGGATGGCGGACCGTCTTCGCCCTGGCTCAGACCCTGGAGGCGACGAGGGCGGCGAACGCCTGGGCGCCCGGGCCCCCGATCGGCATGTGGGTGCCGTCCGCGTAGAACCACCCCGGGTGCTGGGCGGCGAGCGCCTCCCAGTCGGCGAGCGCCACGTTCGGGTATCGCGCCGCGGCGGAAGCGAGCAGCTGGTTGTTCGGGTTCTGCCACCAGTCAGGCACGTGGTTGGTGACGAGTACCACGCGCGCGCAGCCGGCCAGGGCCTGCATCATCTGGCCTATGTCGGCCGAGGTGATCGGCCCGTTGGTGCCGAGCGCCACGACGACGACGGCGCCGAGCGCCCCCTCGGCGCGAAGCGACTGCACCTCGGTCACTCCCTGGTACCACTGCTCGCCCACGTTCGCCTCGACGACGGCACCCTTGATGTCGGCCTGCAGATCTGGAGCGGCGTCGATCGTGACGGAGTCTCCGAGGATCGTCACCCTGCCGGCGACGAGGCCCGGGGCGCCGGCTCCGACAACCGGCGGCGGCGTAGTGGCGGTAGTGGCGGTGGTGGCCGTCGTGGTGGTCGGGGCTGCCGTTGTCGCGGTGGTCGTGGACTGGGAGGTGGAGGTGGAGGTGGTGGGCGTGGCAGAGGTCGACAATCCATCCCGCGCCCGGCCGGACCCGACTGAGATGTGCCGCAGGGCTCCGGAGGCTCTCCGTGCCGTCGGAGCAGGACGCCGCGAAGGCTCGGCGGCGCCGAGCCCGCTGCAGGCGCCAAGCAGGACGGCCGCGGCGAAGACACCGGCCACCCGGCCGAGAGGACGCCAGCTGGCGCGGCCGGCCCTGTCGGTCCGCGGCAATGTTTGTCGGTGCCTCATGGAGAACAGTCAGTTTACGACCTGGCGGAGGCTACGAGCCATGAGTCCGATGTCCCCTGCTGGCAGCCGCTCCGCCCGAGCCGCTACGGCCGGAGCAGCACCTTCACGGCCCCGGTCTCGCGGGCACGGGTCGCCGTGAGAACGGCACGGTCCCACTCGGAGAGGGGAAAGCGGTGAGTCACGACCCGCGAGAGGTCCAAACCGTCGCGCACCCAGTCGAAGTAGTGCTCGAACGCATGCTTGCGAACGCCGCGCACCTCCTCGATACCGAAGGCGTTCGAGCCGATGATGCGCAACTCCTTGAAGTAGAGCGGCGTCCACTCGAAACGCCCCGGCGGCTCGACGCCGCTCACGACGAGAGTGCCGCCCGTCTCGAGCAGGCGCAGCGCCGTCCCGACCGTCTCGATCGAGCCGATCGTGTCATAGACGACCGCCGGGCCGTCCTGCAGCCATGCCTTGCCGTTCCACGGGACGAGGGGACGGACGCCCAGGAGCTCGGCGACGGACTCGACGAGCGCCTCAGGCTCCGAGGGAAGGACTGCCGAGGCGCCGAGGGCCAGGGCTAGCTCGGCCCGTGGCCCGCTACGGGTGACCGCCCAAACCTCGGTGGCAGGCCACAAATGCCTCGCCAGCGCGATGGCAGCGAACGCGAGGGTGCCCGAGCCGTACACGAGGACCGGGCGGGCGTCGGGCGGCGGAGCGAGGAGCAGGGTGCGCAGCGACACCGAGACGGGATCCGCCAGGACGGCGACCTCGTCGTCGATACCGTCCGGCACCGTGAACAACTGTCCCTCGTGTGCCACGAAACGCTCGGCGTGCGTCCCAGAAGCCCCTGCGCAGTTCCCGATGTGAAGAGCGGGGGGGACGATGCCGGCCGCGAAATTGCGGCACCAGGGATAACGGCCCTCCGCACAGGCCGGGCAGGGCGGGTCGATGCCGCGGGGCGTGCAGCTCAGCCACGGGTTGAGGACGACCCGCTCGCCCGTGTCCCGCCGGCGGGCGACCGCTTCGTGCCCGAGCACGTGAGGGAACGTGAGCAGGGCGGTGAGCGGGTTGTCACGCGAGCCGTTGAGGACGATCTGCTTGGCATCGCTCCCGCACAGGCCGCTCACGATCGTGTCGCACAGCACCCAGCCCGGTCCGGGCGGGACGGGCTCCTCGACCTGCGCGAGGCGCGCCGGGGCGAAGCGAGCGACAAAGCCCCGCCGGTCGATCGTTCCCGTCACCTTGGCAAGCACCTCCCGGCCGAGGTGGTGGTCGAAGACGAGCGCCTTCACCGCTTCGCCAGTGGTGGGGCCGCCGAGCGAGCGTAGAGGGGGGCCGGGGGTCTCAAGAGAGGTCGCCACGGCTGTCTGGCCTATGTGCGGCAAACACCCGCTGCGGCGTGAAAGGCTCTACTTCGAGGTAGGGATAGCTCCGGGCTCCCGACTTCTGCAGCCGGTATTGGAGCGAGGTCCGCACCACCCCGACGCCGTAACGGACACTTCGCGTGAACCCGATCGAGGACGAGTCGGCGGCATAGCGCGTCGGGCAGGAAAGCTCGCCGATTCGGGCCGCCGCCAGGAGGGCCTGAGCGATGATCTGGTTGTCGAAGACGAAGTCGTCGGAATTGGCCTCGATGGGAAGCGACGCCAGCATCGGGCAGCTGAAGGCACGAAGACCCGTGTGGTACTCGGAGAGCTTCTGGTGCATGACGATGTTCTCGAAGAGCGTGAGGACGCGGTTCGCCACGAACTTGTAGCGGGGCATGCCGCGGGCGACCGGGTCCTGAGCGAGGATGCGCGATCCGAGGACCATGTCGTACTCGCCGTAGGCGATCATCGCCGCCATCGCCGGAACGAGCAAGGGCGAGTACTGGTAGTCGGGATGGACCATGACCACGATGTCGGCTCCGGACTCGATGGCAGCCCTGTAGCAGGTCTTCTGGTTGGCACCGTAGCCACGGTTGTGGTCGTGGAGGATCGGATCGAGGCCGAGTCTCGTCGCCTCCTCGATCGTCTTGTCGGTGCTGGCGTCATCGACGAGGAACACGTCGTCGACAACTGTGCGATCGAGCTCGGCGACCGTCTGCTCGAGGGTCGCTTCGGCGTTGTGGGCGGGCAGAACCACGCCGATGCGCTTGCCGTTCAGCATCAGGACGCCTCGGGAGAGCCGCTCAAGGTGAGCAGGTGGCCCCAGACGAAGACGCGGTACTGCCCGACGGCATAGACGTGCTTGGGCCGTCCCCACTGCCTGATGGCAGCTCGCGGGCCGAGACCGCCGGATCCGCCGCAGAGGCAGAACTGGAAACGCTGGTCGCCGTACCAGCTGGCGCTCGACAGGTACTCGAGGCGCCGGACATGACCGTTGCTGGCGGTCACCGCTCGCACGGTCACCGCACCGTTGCTCGCCACCGTCACGAGGTTGGCGCCCCAGTAGGCGGCTACCCCCTGGCGGAGGCCGTGGGCCTTGAGAAAGGTCGTGAGCATCGTGACTGGGCTCCTGTTCTCAGGGCCTGACATGGCGAGACCGAAACCCGTGGCCAGGCTGAGGGCGAGCACGGTGCCTGCAGCCGCGGCCGCTCTGGCGGACCAGCCCATCGGGAGCCTCGCCGCGGCGCGAGCGATCATGCGCCCGGCGAGCACGATGGCGAACGCCGCCGAGGCGAGCAGGTAGCGGGCTCCCGCCCCGCGGGACCCGGCGAGGTAGACGAACGGCACCGCCGAGCAGAACACGCCGATGACAAGGACGTTGTCGAGACGCCAGATCACCTGCCCCCCATCTTCGTGCCTACCGCCGACGATTCCTGCGATCAAGCTCACCAATGCAAGCAACAGGCAGGCCAGCACAAGGACCGCGGCGAAGACATGTGCCCAGCCAAGGTCATCCATGGAGCCTATTCGAGCGGGCACTCCCCTACTCGACACGATGGCGCTCGTGAGGCCGAGAAGGCTCGAGACGTACGCCGGCACGTGCTCGAGGTTCGTGATCCGCTGGCCCGTGCGGGCCAAGGACACCGAGCGGTCCGCTCCGAAGGTCCCAATGGCGTCAAAGGCGAGGCGCCCGAGGCCCGCGACGGCGGCACCGGCCACAGCCGCCGTGCTCTCGGCCAAGCCGGTGCGCCGCCTGCGTGCGCTCACCATCGCGACAAGGCCAGCGCCGAACAACGGGATCACCCCGTAGGCGACCATCATCAGGTCGCCGAGCATCCCGAACGCGAGCAGCAGGACCGCCGCCACCCATCCCCAGCCGAAGCTGCCTCGCCTGAGCGCAAAGAACGCGAGGAGGGCGTAGGCGATCGTGGCGACGTGGAAGCCGCGGGCCACAAAGAAGAAGGCAAAGGACGGCGTGGCAAAGACGAGCAGTGCCGCTACTGCGGTGCCGCCTGCGACGGCGGAAGCGCCCCGCCTGCCCTCACGGGCGAGCAGGACTCCACCTGCCACGGCGACTGCAGCTACCACCGCCGGGCCGGCGTACATGAGACCGGAGCGAAGCCCGACGAGTGAAATGGCGATCGCGTCGAGAAGCGCGTTGCTGGTCCAGAACGACGCGTAGGTCAGCTTCCAGCCGTGCAGCAGCACCTGGCCCCGCGCCATCGACTGACCTTCGAGGACGAGGGTCGCACTGTCGGACGTGGCCGCCTGGAAGTGCGACGAAGTGAAGTACAGGAGGAGCACCAGGCCGGCGAGACCCGCCAAGCCGGCGAGCAGCCCGAGGCGGCGCGCCCGTCCCGCCCGGCGGGGAGCAGGCCCAAGAACGGGTCGCCTCAGATGCGGGACTGCTCCTCCACGGTCAGGACCTCCAGCGTCACGCCGTGAGCCTGCTGCAGGCGACCGGCGTCGGCGAGCAGCGCCTGGCCCTCTGCCGAGCCGAGAGCGGCGCCGAGGCCATCGCCGTCGTCGAAGATCAGCTCTGCCATGCGGTAGTAGGGACCGCTAAGTGCCTTCGAGGCGACCGCCCCCTTCAATCCGGGCAGCGCGGCCACGAGCGGGATGTGTGTCGCCGCGTACTCCTGTTCGAATGTGTCAACTTCCGCGGGCGTGCTCCACAGAGCAACCAGCTTGACCGTCACGTAGTCCTCCTCAACCCGCTGGACGGGCATCGCCGAAAAGGCTAGCCCGCTCGGCCGCGGCCCGGGCGGCGTGCAGCCGGCGCCTCACGCACGCTGCAGCGCGTTCCGCCCGCGTTCCGCCCGCGTGGGAAACAGCCGAAAGGACGCCTAACCTGCGTGGTGATGACGACGAGCATGGACAGTCGGGCCTGGGACGAGCGCTACACGGGGTCCGCCCTCCTCTGGGGCGCCGGTCCCAACCAATTCCTCGAAGCCGAGGTGGTCGACCTCAGCCCCGGGAGCGCGCTCGACGTCGCATGTGGCGAAGGACGGAACGCCGTCT
>JAKATT010000098.1:0-5804 GCA_021818615.1 Actinomycetes bacterium
GCGGCGAGCACGAACGATGCCGCCATCACGAAGAAGGCAACCCGGAACCCCGCCGTGTCGATGATCACCCCGAGCGCGATGGTCCAGATCGAGCCGACTCCGTAGCTGATTGCGAAGTAGAGCCCGAAAGCGCCCTTTTGCGCACTGCCGTGCACGGCCTCGGAGAAGACCGCTTGCAGGAGGGGTGACTCTGAGTAGGCGAAGATCCCGACGAGCGCACCCATCAGCCCGAGGGCGACGAGGCCATGGCCAACCGAGACGAAGCCGCCGATGGTGACCGAGGACACGAGGTAGATGACGATGAGCACGCGCCGCCGCCCGAGATGGTCAGCCACGAGCCCGACGAGAACGGGGCCGACGATGCTGCCGACGAGGAGCACGGTGAACAGCACTCCGATCGTGAGCGCTTCGAGGTGCAGGCCGCTTCTCAGATAGGCGGGGACGAACGTGGTCAGTGTCCCGAGCCCTCTGCCTCCGGCGGCGAGGGTCCCGGCGACGACGGCGCCGAGAACCTCCCGGCGGCGCAGCAGTCCCAGGAGTCCCGAGAATGACGCCGGCTCGGGGTCGCCCTTCCTCCGGGGAGGGTCACGCAGCCTCCAGGCGACGAGCAGGCCGCCGATGGCGAGGGGAAACGCCACGAAGCCCACCCCCCAGCGCCATCCGTAGGATGCGATCAGCGCTGACACGACGATCGGGATGACAGCCGTGCCGAGGCTCCCCCCGGCAACGTGCCAGGACAGAGCGAACGCACGCCGCCGTGGGAACCGCTCGGTGAGGACCGAGCTCCCGACCGGGTGCTGCGGCCACGATGCGATGCTCCCAAGGCAACGGGCTGCTCCGAACACAGCGAAGCCGGGCGCCAGCGCGCCGAGCCCCGTCGCCGCGGCCAAGCCGATGTTCTGCAGGGAGAGGAGCATCCTCGCCGACACGCGGGAGAACGCCCCCGCCAGTGCCTGAAGGAGGCCGCCGACGATGCCCGCGATGCCGAGGACGAGCCCGAGGGTGCCATAGGACACGTGGAGAGCGGCGATGACGAAGGGATACGACACGGCGAGCCCAGCCGGATAGAAGTGCTGCACGGCGTGGGAGAAGGTGACGATCCCGAGCTGCCCGTAGTGCCCATCCGGCTCATCGGGGCCCGCCTGCCCGGCAGCCACCGGGAGGTGACGGGCTCCGATGGCCGTCTTGGCAGGCGCGGCCCCCTCGCCGGCGCCCTCGCCGGCGTCCGTCACCCTCCCCGGTGGTCTGTCGTCATCGTGGCGTGGCAAAGAGCAGGTGGAGAGGTGGTCAGAACTCGGAGTCGGTCAGGGTCGGTCAGGGTCGGTCAGGGTCGGTCAGGGTCGGTCAGACCGAGCTCGGCCCCGTCTCCATGCCGGTCCTGACGCTGCGCTCGACAGCACCCTCGGTGACGAGCTCGTTCTCTCTCTGGATGCTGCGGTACGAGAGCACGAAGTAGAGCACGGCGCCGACGACGAGACCGAAGGCCCAGCTGAGGTCCATGCCGTTCGTCCCGTTCGAGAGCGGCCCGGTGTAGTTGAGCGGCTTGTCGAATCCGGCGTCGATCCACATCATGGCGGCGAACATGCCGGCGAAGAGCGAGAGCAGTGCCTTCCAGTTCCAAGCGCCGTTGCGCCAGTAGATGCCTCCCCGCCTTGCCGCCAGGGAGCGGCGGTCGTAGCGCCCGTGCCGGAGCACGTAGTCAACGGCGAAGATCCCGAACCACGGCCCGAGCCAGACGACGATGTAGTTCAAGAAGGCGGCCAGGTCGGTGTAGAAGTTGCCTTTGAAGATCACGAGGGCTGTGATGCCACCGCTCACGATGGTGTCGATCACGACGGCGCCCCACCGCTTGATCGGGATGCCGATCGCCTGAAGCGTGACGCCCGAGGAGTACATGTCGATCGTGTTGATGGAGAAGAGCTGTGGAAGCACGAGGATCATGAACGGCCAGAAGAACCACGACGCGAACGAGGCCGGCAGGCCCGTCACCGCAGTCGCGCTCGGGCTGATAAGAAACGCACCAGCCCCGAGCAGTTCGAGGAGGATCGACGGGACCGCGCCTCCGAGCGTCGCCGCCCAGAACGTCTTCGCCCTGGGGGTATCACGCGGCAGGTAGCGCGAGTAGTCGGCTGCGTTCTCGGTCCATCCGAGCCCGCCGGCCGAGACGATGAGCACGAGCCCGGTGGTCCAGAGCCACCAGCTTGTGTGCTGCCCGTGCAGTGCGCTCAGGTGAGCGTGCGGGATCACGAGGATCGCCATGATGATGAACACGACGATGAACACATAGGAGAGGTAGCGAAGGATCACCTTGATCGTGGCGTGGCCGAGGAACGGCATGATGAACTGCACGAGCACTGCGCCCACGATGATGAGCGCCTTCGCCCATGTCGCGATGGAGATGCCCTCTCTCGAGAACATTGCCTCGACGACGAGCACGACGATGACGAGCCCTTCGATCTCAAAACCCACCTGGGTGATCCAGTTGAACAGCGATGGTGCTCGGTTGCCGTTGCGGCCGAACGGAGCCCGGCTCACCATGAACGCCGTCGTCCCGGTCTCCGGTCCGGGGAGGCTCGCATACCCGAGGAAGATGTAGAAGACGTTCCCGATGAGAATTGCTGCGACGGCCTGCCAGAAGGAGAGGCCGAAGCTGACGATCAGGGCGCCGTAGACGAGGAACTCCACGTTCCAGATCGCTCCCGACCAGAGCCAGAACAGACCGGACGGCTTCATCGGCCGCTCGCTCTCGGGAACGAGCTCGATGCCCCGCTGTTCGAGACGTCCGGCCGAGTAGCCTTCGACGGCCTCCTGTGCCTCGCTGCCCAACACTGGTGCCGCCGCGTCACTCACCATTGCAGTCTCCCTTCGACAGTCCGCTTATATCCAGCATGGCCGTTTTCGCGATGTTGCGCTAGCGGCACTGCGCGGCGAGTGCCGCCCGGCCCAGCCGTGCGGCCCGGCTGAGGCGTGCGGCCCGGCTGAGACGTGCGGCCCGGCTGAGGCGTGCGGCCCGGCTGAGGCGCTAGCGTTCGGGTCGAACCGCCCGCTTGCGGGAGCTCGGGGCCAAGAGCCGGGCCGAGGGCAGCTGGCAGTGATGAGCCTGTGCCGGCGACGACTCGGAGCGGGCGCGCCCGTCGGCAAGAAGGGACATTGGCGATGTCGGCAGTAACAGACAGGCGCGTCCGCCGGTGACAGGCGGGGCGCCGCACCTCGTCCATGGCATGGGCCTCACTCCGGCACCGCCCGACTGGCCGCCGCTCACAGAGGACGAGCTGCAGCGTGTCGTCGCCCACGTGCCGGAGCTGTCGGGGAGCACCGGTCTCGATGTCGTTTGGCACAGTCCCAGGCCGTATTCGGCGGCGGCGCTCGTCCGGGTGGTGGGCGGCGACGACCTGCCGAGGACTGTGTTCGTCAAGCGCCATCACGACGCCGTCCGCGACCCGGCTGCTCTGTCGGAGGAGCACCGTTACCTCCTCCATCTGCGCGCCAAGGGGGAGCCGGTGCCCCGCGTCCTCGGCACCAAAGGACGTGGGGGAGCGACGGCATGGCAGCATGGCAGGTTCACCTACGAGGTGCACGAGGCTCTCGACGGCATCGACCTGTACCGGGAGGCTCCGTCCTGGACGCCCTACCTCTCGGCGGCCCACGCGGGTGTCGCCGGGCAAGCGCTCGGCCGGCTCCATCTCGCCAGTGAGGGATATGACGCCCCGGCACGGCAGCCTGCACCGGTCCTGGCGTCATGGTCTCTCATCTCGTCGACCGACCTGATCTCGGCCGTGGCGGCCCATTCGGCGAGGCGTCCAGGGCTCGCCTCGTACCTTCGCACCAGGCAGTGGAAGGAGGACCTTTCGCGTCATCTCGTGGCTCAGCACGAACGCTGGCGTGCTCTAGGGGCAGAGCCCGATCCGCTGTGGACCCACAACGACTGGCACCCCTCCAACCTGCTCTGGTCCGGGAAGTCCGAGGAGGCCGAGGTGGTGGGCATCATCGACTTCGGGCTCTGCAACCGGACGACCGCTGTCTACGACCTCGCGATGGCGCTCGAGCGTGCCGCCATCGGCTGGCTGCAGCCCTTCTCCCGCCGGAGGGTGTGGCTCGATCATGTCAGCGCCCTGCTCGGCGGCTACCGGTCGGCTCGCCCGCTCTCGCCGGTCGAGATGGAGGCACTGCCGTTGGTGCTCCCGATCGTCCACGTCGACTACGCGCTCTCAGAGGTGGAGTACTTCCACTCGGTCGTCGGATCCGCGCAGAACGCCGACCTGGCTTACCAGGGCTACCTCCTCAGCCATGCCAGGTGGTTCGCATCGGCGGCCGGCCGCGGCTTCCTGGCGTACGTCGCAGAGGCCCTCCGCTGACGGTGCCCGCCGCCTGACACCGACGGTCGTTCGGTCCGCGGCCGTCGCTCGCAGGCGAGCGCGTTGCCGCTCACACGTCGATGAGCACCCGACACTGCCAGGATCCGCCGTCCTCGGACATCGACAGCCGTTTGTGGGAGACCGCCCTCGGCGCGGGCCCGACGACGTGGACTGCTGCCAGGGGGACGACCTCCATGTCGCCCGACACCCCGCCGTCCTCGGTGTCGCACAGATGGACCCGCACGGGAACCACCGAGAACACCTCGAGGGCATAGATGACCTCTTCGAGGAGTGAGACGAGCATCTCCTCCGGCGCACCCGCCGCAGCCGAGAGCGGGAGGGCTCGGAGCGCCGGGGTGTCGCTCACCTGGGCGAATTCCTCGATGAGACCCTGGAGCGCCTGGCCGAGGCAGGAGGCCCGGTCGGGGCCCCACGCCTCTATGAGGCAGTCGGCGGCGCGTGAGACCAGCCGGTGACCCCCGGCTGCGGTGGTGGTCATCTCGCCTTCTCGTGCCGGGCTGCTCTCACCATCCCAGGGTCTGCCAGGCGGCGCCCGATAGCCAGGGCATAAAGTCATCTTTCGTCCGCCCCGGCTGTGGCTCGGCCACCGAGCGCACGCCATGACCGAACGTCACGGAGGAACGGGTCGTTTGCCTCTGTGCGTGCCCTCTGCCGGAGGGAAGACTTTGATCGCGGGCTGCAGTCCTCATCGCCCGAGGGTCGAATGACCGAGGTCCTGTCTCCTCTCGGCGATGAGGGCTGAAGTCCCTCGCGGTCGCCGGGCGCCTTTCCCTTCGGCAGCTCGATCATGAGCAGCCGTGCTGAGCTGCCCAATTTGCTCACCCAGGTAGCGTGCGCACACGAGCCGCACAACAGGAGTGTGATCGCATGACGCTCGAGCGCTTTCCGATCGAGGAGGGGCACATCTTGATGTTCGCCCGGGCGATCGGGGATCCGAGTCCTGCGTACACGGAGCGCGCCAGCCCTGCCGCGATCGAGCACGGTGGAGTCCTCGCGCCGCCGACCTTCGTGCAGGCAGGTGCGCAGTTCGATCCCGATTACTCCCTCCGGCCGAAGGACGGACAGCCCTGGTTCGGTTCAGGCTCGACTCCATCGGGGCTCCCCGCCGAAGGCTCGGCCGGAAGCGCAGCGGAGAGCGGCGAGCCTGGCGCGGGTGCTCGAGCGGGCGGATCCGGCCGGGGCGTCGGGAGCGGGCTCCATGCCGAGCAGCGCTTCGAGTACCACCAGCTGGTTCGCGCTGGCGACGTGCTCTCGGCGGTGACCCGACCTGGCCGGACGTGGGAGAAGCAGGGGCGCCGCGGCGGCACCCTCCGCTTCGCCGAGGCAGTCACCGAGTACAGGAACGAGAACGGCGACCTCGTCGTGACGGCGACAGCCGTCGGTGTCACGACCGAGCGGGTGCCTGGAAAGGCGGGCGAGTGACGGGCG
>JAKATT010000098.1:6499-10183 GCA_021818615.1 Actinomycetes bacterium
CGTGGCGGATCCTCCGCTCGGTCATCGTTGTCATCAGCGCGTCGGTCTCGTCCTGCAGCTGGCAGGTGCGGACGGTCGAGGACATGATCGACGACACCGGCTGCTGCAGGAAGCTACCGCCGGCGCCGTCGAGTCCGCGCACGATGTCTCGCTCCGAGACGATCCCCTCGATGTGCGACCCGTCGCTCGACACGACGAGCGCGCCTAAGCGGTGCCGGGCGAGCTCCGCGACAGCCTCGGCGATGGCGGCCTCCGGTCGGATCGTGACGACGTGGCTGCCTTTGGCCTCGAGAAGCTTGGAGATGCGCATGGGGACCTCCCGGTGTCTGTCCGGCCATTGTCGCCGACAGCTGGCCTGGCGTCTAGCCCCCGCCGGCCGCCGGCGGGCGGGCCGCGGGCGGGCCGCGGGTGGCCGAGGGCGGGTGGCCGCGGGCGGCCGAGGGCGGGTGGCCGAGGGCGGGTGACCCATAGCTGCCAGGTGCCGGCGCCGTATCGCAGCGATCTGCCAACTGCGCCGAAATCGGGCGACATGTTGACCCCATGCCCCCCGATTTCGGCGCAGAAGCCTTGGTGGCCCGCGAGCCAAGCTGCGCCCGTCGCGGCCACGGCCCTGCGCCCGTCTGATCCAAGGTCCCTCGTCGCGGAGATCCTCGATCCGCTCTGGGGGCTCTGCCTCTACGTCGGCGACCTGGCCGCTGGCGTCCACAGCGAGATCGCCATCTACGAGGTCCAGCGTTCGGTCGGCTGAGCCCGCGCCGCCGTCAGGCCGCCGGCGAGAGCACGGCGCCGATCCCCCCGGTGTCTGAGCCCGGTGCGACGGCGACGGGAGCCGCCTGACTCTGAGTCCGGCCACCGTCGTACCACCCCGTCAAGTACGACCCGCCCCCGCATCCCGAAGCGAAACCCACTTCGTAGCTGCCCGCCGGCAGCCCACCGATCACGTAGTCGCCCGCCGAGCTCGTGCTCAGCACCGGGGCGAGCCCGGCCTCGCTGCCGCTCACCGCCACGACACAGATCCCTGAGAGGCCTGTGCCGCTCGTGTCCGACACCGTGCCGCTGATCGAGCCGTCCTGGCTCATCGCCGTCCCGATGCCGGAGGTCTCCTGGCCTCCGGCGACCGGCACCAAGACGACCTGTCCGGGCGCCGACCCGCCTTCGTAGAACTGCGGTGCCCAGAGCGGCGCGGCGCCGCACGTGGGCATGAACTGGACCGCGTACTGCCCGGTGGCGAGCTCGCCGATGCGATAGGCGCCGTTCCTGGCGGAGGCCGCATAGCCGCCGGTTCCCGTGGCGACGTTGACGGCGACCGCGCAGATGCCTGCGAGCGGGCGGCCTCCGGGATCGGTGATGGTGCCGGCGATCTCGCCCCCCAGGGGGAGCACGAGGTCGATCCCGGCCACAGTTGCTCCCCTGCCGAGCTTGATGATCCTCCGGTAGGCAGCCTCGGCCAGCTTCGAGGGTCTGCATGGCGAGCCGACGACCTCGTAGGACCCCGCCGGGAGGCCGTTGAAGCTGTACTGGCCTCGGGCGTTGGCAACGAGGCCCGGCGGCGGGCCCCCGGCGGCGAGCTGGGCAGAGCCCGGGGCGGTGAGCTCCACGCAGGCGTGGGGGATGGGCCCTCCCCGTGAGCTGACGGTCCCGCTGATAGTGCCTCCAGGTCCGAGCACCAGGCTGGCACGCGCCGCCCGACCAGCGGCGACAGTGACCTTCGTGCTCGCCGGCGCCAGGTTGCCACCCGCGCACGCCGAGACTCCGAGGATGTAGCTGCCTGCACCGATACCGCTTAGGCGGTACGAGCCCTCTTGGCTGAGCGGCACCTCTTCTGTGACGCCCCTGTAGCCGTCCCCGCTGACGAGCGAGATGCAGACGAGCCGGTGGGAAAGCCTCGTCGCCGTGGTGATGGCAATCGACAGTGACCCGGTGCGCGGGAACGCGAGCCGGAGACCGCCGGTGGTGGTGCCCGCCGTCACGGACACGGCGGTCACAGGTGAGCTGCCTGCTGTGCCCGGCCCGGCGTGGAACAGGATTGGGACGCCGAACCCGCCGCCCAGCGCGGCAAGCTTGTAGGTGCCGGTCGGGACGCCGACGACCTCGAAGCTGTCCGCGACAGACCCCTGCCCGCCCCCGGCCCCGCCCCTGGCCGGGCCAACGCTGGCCGGGCCAACGCTGGCCGGAGGAGAGCCGTTCACCACAAAGGCGTCGACGAACAGGCCGCTCACGTAGGGCCCGGGATCAGGCAACAGCACGAGGGCGGCGTCCCGCAGCGCCGCGCGCGTCGGGCCGCTGAGGGAGCCGGTGACCACGCCGCCCGGCTGGAGGACGGCATCGAGGCCAGCCGTCGCTTGGTGAGCGCTCACCTCGACCGGGACGGCGGCAGCGGGGTTGTCCTCGGAGGGCCACCACTGCTCGAGCAGGTTGCGAGCCGGGCTGTTGCCGCAGTTGGGGACGAAACCGACCGTCGTCCGCCCGACCGCCACGTTGTGCACGACGTAGCTGCCGTTTGCCTGGGTGACGGCGGATGGCCCGGAGAGACCCGTTCCGGTCCCGACGCAGATGCCGCCGAGGGGCGCACCGGTGGAATCGGTCACGATTCCCCGGATCTCGCCTCCCGCCGGCATCTCGAAGGGGGGAAGTGCCATAGTGCGGTCGGCTCGCAGCCGCACGTGCCTCGCGTCGGGGACTGCTCCCCAGTCGCCCTTCGAGCCGCAGCCGGGGGAGTAGGCGACCTGCTCCGCCCCGGCTGCGAAGCCGCCTATGTACCAGTGGCCGCTCGCACCCGTCCTCGTCCGGCTGGCGGACCCGGTCTCGAGCTCGAAGGGCGTCCCGACAGCGACGCAGATGCCGGCAAGTGGCTGTCCCTCGGCTGCCACGACCTGGCCGGACAGGGCGGCACCCGGGGTCAGGACGGCATCGATGCCAGTTCGCGCCACGCCCGGCCGGAGGAGGATCGGGTCGGCCTCGGCAGCGTTCGATCGGCGGTCGTACCACTGCGGCGCCCAATTCGCCCGGCGGGCGCAGGACCGGAACCCCACGGTCCACTTGCCCGGGTGCAGGTCGGTGAACGAGTACCTGCCGCCGGCGACCGGCTCCTCGACGGCCAGGGCGAAGTTCGGCCCGCTCGTCATAGCGGTCGCACAGGTGCCGTCCAGCAGCCGGCCGCTGACGTCCTTCACGGTGCCCGAGACCTCGGTGCCGAGCGGCATCACGGCGTCGATGCCGGTCGTCTCCTGCCCGGCGCGGACCACTACCGCCCTGCCGGGAGGGTTCGGCGAACCGCCGTAGAAGACGGGCAGGTAGAGGCCTGTGCTGCCGCAGTCGGGGGTGAAGCCGACCGCGAAGCGGCCCGGCGGGACGCCGCGGAGGTGGTACCTACCGTTCTTCGCCGTCACGCTCTGGCCTGCCGGCCGGCCGTTCTCGTAGCCGAAGGTGTCGACGCAGATGCCGGCGAGCGGCTTGTGGTCGGGAGCCGACACCGTCCCGGAGATAGATCCGGCGCTGCGCGAGCGGTCCGGCCGCCCCGGGCCGAGACCGGACGCTGTGCCCATCAGTGCCTCCAGGCGCCGGAGGCCGGTGCGGCCGCCGAGCGCGATGATCGGCTCGAGAGCGACCGTCCTCAGCGGAGTCAGCCGGCCCGCCGCCACGGGGACGGCGAGGCCGCCTTCGTAGCGTGTGGGCTCGAAGGCG
>JAKATT010000008.1 GCA_021818615.1 Actinomycetes bacterium
TGACGTCGCGCCAGGTCGACGAGCCCGGGGCGCTCCGCTCTTCGTCGTTCTTGCGCATGACGTCGAAGTTGCCGAGCTGTGCGGCGATGTCGCCCCACATGGTGTAGGTGCGTTCGCCGGCCGTGCCAACCCCGGCGACTGGGTCGAGGGCATCGCCGACGACGGCGGCGACAGCGCACTTGCTCGGAAGGAGGGACGGCTCGACGAACTCGGGCAGCCTCGACGGGCGCGCTCCCCTGGCGAGGTGGTACACGGCGATGAGGCCGTGGGTCTTGCCCCCGCCGAAGGAGGTCTGAGAGCGGATGACGCCGAACTCACCTCCTGGGACCGGGGTCCCCGAGAGGCGCCCGAACGTGTGTTCCAAGAGCCGCTTCAGGCCGACCGTCGGATGGGTGACGTTGAAGAAGTCTTCCGCGTCGCCGTACACGGGGTAGGCGTCGGGCTCTCGGACGATCTTGTCGAGGCTGGCGGCAAAGAGCAGGTCGGAGAGCTGTCCGCCACGGACGTCTCCCCGCGGCTCACAGGTCTCTCTGATTCCTCTCAACGCAGCCATGTCACCCCTCCGCCCCGAGCGGCGTCGTTCCGACAGCCCGGATCCTACGACCACGTGCAGCGGTGGTGCGGCTGATATGTCGGGCTCGATAAGGGCGGTGTCTCCGGCCAGCAGCCTTGCAGGAGGACCTGACCTGCGAGTATGAGCCGGCCGGACGACCTACCTAAGCAAGCCGAACAGCGTTCAGCGCAGTCAGATCGCGCCGACGACGCCTACGCGTGTCACCTTCAAAGCCGCGCATCTAGGATCGTCGCGTGGCGGAAACACCTCGCGGTAGAGGCATGATCGAACACATCTGTCTCCCGAAGGCAGTGGATGTCAGAACGGTGTGGCCGAACGAGCCGTTCGACTTTACGCCATAGCTGGCTTCCAACCTTGGGGTCCTCGACGATCTGGCGTGCCGCCCGCTTACGGGAAGCCCTGCTGGCTAGCGCGCCGACTTGGCGTGTCCACTGCGACGGCGGTCGACCTTGCGCCGACTCGCCAGCACTGCGTTGCGCACTAAGTCCAGCGACTGCTCAGCAAGCTCAGCGCCAATCAATGAGCTACGTGTCGTGCGGTCGGCGCTCCCGAGAACCGCGACAGGTCTATAAGTATGCCGTACCTCGGCGATCGATTTGAACTCCTTCCGACCGGCCTTGGCGCCCGTCTCGTCACCTCTCATTCCTGTCCTCCTCTAGATCACTCTCATCGTTCCTGCATCGTTGCAAAGAACTGCGGATTCAGCTCCGGCCTGAAGTAATGCTTTCGCTTGATCCAGATGAAGCCATCGCCCTTCGAAATCACAGCGACGTCGATCGGCCCTCCAACTGTTTCCGGATCCATCGTCACTCTGCGCTTGAAAGAGGTAAGATTCACCAGAGCCTCCGCCATAGCGGCGAGCTCATCCTTCGGCAGGATAGACACTACTGAGGTGATGGGGCTCACATGGCTGTCCTGTGAGTACTCCTCCAACCGATCACCGAATTTACTGCGCACTTCAGCAGCGGCACTCTTGAGGTTGCTTTCGAGCGAGTCATAATCGGTGTCAGAGAGCCCAAGCGCTGGCCGGATCGCCGCTGCTAAGCCGTCGAGGAAGCCAATCAGCGCTTGGTCCAATACATCCCGATACTCCGGGTGGATGCCTTCCATGAACGATCGGACCATCTCGCTCTGCGCAAAAGGGAAGATACAAGCGGAAGAGTCCCGCCCGATACACCAATCGTGTTCGGCTTTCCTCTTCACCATGTTGAGCCACACGCCATGAATTCGATACGAGCAGAGTGCTGGAAAGAACTCCTCCTCACCAAACCCTGCTACTACTAGTCCGCTGAATTCATCGGGAAAGATATCCCTGGAATGGACTAGGGCCAGTAGGCGTCGAAGCTTGCTCTTGTCAGCGGCAGTCAAGGGGTACTTCTCAAATGTAAGCGCGATTGCGTCATCCAAGGCGACACGAAACTCGCGGACCAGTGAATCACCAAAAGTCTCGTCTAGCCCGGGTAGCTGTGCCAGCCCCTCAAGATCAGATTGTCGATCCTGAAGAGTCTTCCTTAGCAGGCGCCTCAGCTCTGTCTGACTTATCGAGCCATGAGCTTCGATATGTGCCTCGACGCTCTTCTCAAAGTCCTGCACAAGTGAATGGCAGTAGCCGGCGGATGATTCTCCTATGGCGAACTCTTGAAGATGACGCGGTATCAGGAGACTGTCGGCGCCCATATAGGAGATCAAGGCTTCTCCGTACTGGCGAACGGTCGCGTACGTCGTCGTCCCGAGTTGGCGACGAAAGGCTTTGATGACTGTTTCCCACGGCACTCCTGTGAGCTGCGCCTGGCCATAAACCATCGCGGCAACGGGAGCGTGCTTAGACAGGCAGAAGAGCTTGTTGGCCGTGTTGTAGATCTTGGGAGCGGTCAGCTGCCGGACCGTAACGGCGCTGTCCGCGGCTAGAGCTACCGCTTGCGCATTCATGATTGCGATCTCTGAGGTCACGGCTTAGCCTAGGCTAGTAAGAATTCCGCTCGCGAGGAGGAGCGGCGCATCGGCGTGCCCACGGTTGGGGAGCTGACTCATCAGGGTGACTGCGTCCCTTTAGGTCCACCACAAGTAGAGGATACGTCAGCCGGGTGAGGTGCTTCGGCTCATACCGACGAACCGCGTGGTTTTGGGGTTCGTTCGAAGCCGGGGCGTTCGTTGCCGGATTGCGAAGGCGCGCACGACCAGCATTCTCGAGCGGGGTTGAGCGAGCGCGCGGCCGTGAAGGAGTTCAGCGACCTGGCTTAGTGCCGTGCCCGTTTCCCGAGCGACGAGTCAAAATGCCCAACGGTGGGTCGCTCCAAGCTTCGGCGAGGTAGCGGACTTGGACCCGCTCGCCGACTTCGTCCTCGAAGGCGTATCCACTTCTGCACGCGGCTCACCGCGAGAGTTCCTCCGAGGACGGCGACGACGGCGAGTCGCTCGGCGAACTCGGTGAGCGGATCCCGGGTTCGAACTGGACAGCCGAGCGCTTGGAGAAAACCGTGCGGCGGGCGAACAGCTCTGGAGAGCAATCTCACCGCGCTCGAGCACGGCAGCCACCGACCGCGACGACGCCAGCCCGTTGCCCCGCGAGCGGCGTCCACTTCGCACACTTATGGCACACACGGAGCCGTTCATCGCAGTTCGTCCGAGCTCAGACAGTGGCTCCGACCCGCTGTTTCGGTTCAGGCAGGTTCGTCATCGTCCGGGTCGGGGGCTTTCGGGACGCTGAGGTCGCGGGTTCGAATCCCGCCTTCCCGACTCTTTCGTCCAGACTTTGCCCTGCTCAGCTGGATGATGTCGGCGTCTGCCTCGTCCCGCTCCCAAGGCCATGGCACATCCACGGTACGGCCCTCCTCCTGAGGTGGGGGCCAGTTCCAGCACTCATTGCAACGCAGGCCGGGCGTAGCAGTCGGCAGATGACTGCCACCTGTAAGGCGGGGTCATGGTTACCGAGCGCCGACTGCAAGACGGCGCGCGAACGTCTCCGCTCTTCCACCGACGGCGCTGGGCGCCGCGGACTTCCCGGCGCCCTACTGGCGGCTGTGGCTGCCGCCCCCGGTTCTGCCTCTAAGGGCTGCGATCGCTCGGCCCGGTGACTTCCCTACGCCGGACAGGTCCCGCCGGTTCGGCGGACGCGCACGAACGAGTGCGAGCCGTCTGCCCAACATTGGGACCTTGCCGAAGATGAGCATGGCGAAAAGGGCGACAACTGCAAGGAGTGACAGGGCGATACCGCCCAGCTCCACCCTCGAGAAGTGGTAGGAGAGCACGACCGTGACGTCGTGTGCCTGAGCGAGCGGCACGTACATCATCCCGGGGCCGGCCATTTCGATGGGCGCTGGCCGACCGTCGATCGTCGCCCTCCAGTCCGCCGTCCGGCTCTCCTTCACGATCAGTCCGTTCGCAACCCCGGTTGCCTTCACCTGCTCGGCCGCGACCACGTACGAGGCGGTCACCGAAGGAATCCCTCGCGCGGCGGCCCCCACCAGGCGGCCGAGAAAGGCGCTCTCGGTCGCGTTCTTGTACACGGCGACGTGGTACGGCAGGTTGAGGCCGGTCCAGATGACGACTCCGGAGCCGACCCTCCGCTCGGCCACGACCACGGCTCCGTGGGCCCTTAGGATCACGGAGGCGTCCGGCTGGAGGCCCTCTCCGACGACGACCTGCCATGTGCCCGTGGAGGCGTAGTTCGGGGGCGAGAACTTCCGCCACTGCGCCTGGTCTACGAGGCCGTTCGAAGCTGCCGAGAACCGCCAGCCGGAGCCGATCACCTTGTCGGCCGTCCGACGTGTCGGCAACAGCGAGGAGACGGAATCGGGGAGCGGGGAGCTGGTGCCTTCATCGCCCTGCTCGACGACGAGTCGGCCGCCGTGTGCAACGTAGGACCGCAGCTCGGCGTTCGCTGCCGCCGCATTGGGGTCACTCGCGCCGTACAACACCACCGAGCCAGCACTTGCGAGTTGGCTCGTTGACAGGCCGGAGACCGATGGCCCGCCGTAGAGAGGGATGAGGCGCTGGCTGTCGATGTCGCTCTCGGCCAACGCCTGGAGGAAGAGGTCGTAGTGCGTCATGTCTCCGACGAAGAGGGCCGTCGGCGCGTTCGAGAGTGCGGCGACGGCACTGGCCGACCGTACCCGGAACGCCGAGACGTACGCATTCGTGCTCTGAAGCGTGTAGTGGGTGGGATCGGACTGGTAGGCCTGCTCCTCCGGACCGGTCGGCACGAGCACCCACTTCCCGGCATACCAGTCGAGGAGGAAGAGGCGCTCGTTGCCGTTCCATGAGGGCTCGGCGGTAGCCACCGACAGCCAGT
Organism: Actinomycetes bacterium; assembly: GCA_021818615.1. Classification (GTDB taxonomy): domain Bacteria; phylum Actinomycetota; class Acidimicrobiia; order Acidimicrobiales; family Bog-793; genus JAKATT01. The sequence continues at coordinate 4,866 of JAKATT010000008.1, forward strand.
ACTGCCACTGCGTGCCGAGCTCTGCCTGGTCCTCGTAGCCCCCGGTCTGAGGCGTCGTTGTCACGGCGTTGAGCGCCTCGGCGGCGAGCGGGTCTGCGGCAACGATCCGGTACTGCTGCTGTTGGGGGATGCCCTGCGTGGCAGCCCTGTCCACGGCGGTCAGGCCTGGCCCTTGGAAGTCGACGACGCCGTTCGGCAGGATCGGAGTCAGCACAGCTACGCCTGCAAGGCTCGCTGCTCCGATCAGGGCAGCAAGCACGTGGGCCGAGCGAGGCAACGTCAGCACGCCCGACGTCGCTGCCGCGCCGAGGGCGATCCCGCACGCCGCGGCGAGCACCCATTCGGGATAGGTGAGCAGCGTCGCGGGATCGAGCCCCTGGAGGTACTCGAAGTGCGGGTCGAAGTGCCCCGCGACGCAGTACAGGGTGGCAGCCGTGCCTGCGGCGCCGAGCAGAAGGGCAGTCCAGAGAGCGGACCGGGCTTCCCGGGCGACGAGCCGTGACGCCTGCCCCTCGAGAAGGAGCGGTCGTGTCTCGGCGACGGCTGTTCCGAGCCCCCTCGAGACAAGTCGGGCGCGCCCAAAGATGAGCAGCGAGAGCGGGAGCGCGGCGGCGGTCGCCACGAGCAGAGCCGGGCTCAATGCTGCGAGGTTGTCGCCGAAGGGCCACAGGAGGCTGTGCCAGGGGACGGGCTGAAGGCTTGGGTCGAACAGGCTGTGGGGCCGAGACCCGAGGAAGTAGGGGACGTAGAAGAAGCCGGCGAGAGCGAGCGTCCCGAGCCCGAGAACCCCGACGTCGCGAAATGCTCGCCACTTCTTCGGTGCGAGGACGAGCACGAGGGCGGCGACGAGGATGCCGCCGAGCAGGCCGGCGAGCGGGTGAACCGTTCCCGCCAGGGCCAGTACGAGGGCGACGACGGCAAGGCGGCGGGGAGTCGACCTACGTGCGAAGCCGGGTGCGAGAGCAAGGGCGATCGCCGCGAAGCCCATCCCGAGGAGCCGCGGGTAGAGGCCGTCCTGCAGGATCTGTCCCCACTGGGTGGGTCCCCCAAGGACGAGTGCCACAGCCACCAGGGCACCGAGGCGGCTGCGGGTCACGGCTCGGACCAAGCCGTAGAGCCCGAGCACGATCATGAGGAGCGAGATGGCGGCGACGGCGAGTATCGAGTGCCCGACCGAGAGGTGCAGGACCTCGGCGAGTGACGCCACGAGGGCGTGGTACCCGGGCGGATAGGAGCCTGCGAAGCTCGGCGATCCCGAGTACCAGGCGGCGTTCCAGTTGACGTGGGGGTACTGGGAGATGAGCAGGTGGACCTTGGCGAGGTGCCCGGGGGCGTCATAGCCCTTCGGCGTCCCGCGGAACGCCCGGCTGTACCACCCGATGGCGAGAGTGGCGGCCACGATGGCTGTGACGTCGAGGACTGTGGGTACTGCCCGTCGAGAGCCCATTGCCCGCCTTGAGCTTCCACCGCTAGCCGCGTCTCGGCGCGTGGCACCGCTACCACCGTAAGCGCGACTGCCGGATGCGGCTTTGTGCACCGACTGCCGAACACTCAGCGTGAATATTAGGGCACGCAGGGTCACTGCTTCGCAAGGGAGGCCACGCCGGCTCCGTCTCCGGAACCGTCAGGCTGGGACGCCCACGATTTGGCGGACATCCACGATCAGCCGGAACGGCCGGGGAAGGATGTCCATGCTGGAGACCGTGGAGCAGGAGAGATAATCTAGATTGACCCTAAGCATGGAACACATCTAGTATAGTAGGAGAGGAGGCGAAGGCATGGAGCCGACCCGCGAGGATCTCGTTGACCTGGTGCGCGCAGCGGGGCTGAGGGTCACCGCGTCGCGTGTAGCCGTGTTGCGCGCCTTGTCCGCCCGACCCCACGCCGACACCGACACGGTTATCCGCCAGGTGCGTGCCGAGCTCGGTTCGGTGTCGCCGCAGGCCGTCTACAACGTGCTCGCCGCCTTCGCGCAGGCAGGACTCGTTCGCCGGATCGAACCCGCGGGAAGCGTGGCGCTCTACGAGCTGCGGGTCAAGGACAACCACCACCACGTCGTGTGCCGCAGGTGCGGTGCGATCCAAGACGTCGACTGCGCTGTCGGCAGGCGCCCGTGCCTCACGCCGTCGGACGCCCATGGCTACCTCTTGGACGAGGCCGAGGTCACCTACTGGGGTATCTGCCCCGCCTGTCAATCGGACGCGATCGCAGGGCAAGGTGCGGCGAGGACCGGCAGGTCAGGACCTCCAGCACCGAAGAGGCCCACCACGAGGCAACGGACCGAAACAGCGAGACAGGAGGAGGACCGACGTGTCCGACAGCAATGATCGAAGTAGGTGCCCGGTGTTGCACACGGCCACGGCGATCGGGAGCAGGTCCTACCAGGACTGGTGGCCGAACCAGCTGGGCCTGAGGGTCCTGCATCAGCACTCGCCCCTCTCCGACCCGATGGGGAAGGACTTCCAGTACCGAGAAGAGCTCCAGGCCCTCGATGTCGACGAGCTGAAGAGGGACATCATCGAGGTGATGACCACGTCGCAGGACTGGTGGCCGGCCGACTACGGCCACTACGGGCCGCTTTTCATCCGGATGGCGTGGCACAGCGCAGGCACCTACCGCATCGCCGACGGTCGGGGTGGTGGCTCCAGGGGCGCCCAGCGATTCGCGCCCGTCAACAGTTGGCCGGACAACGCGAACCTCGACAAGGCTCGTAGGCTGCTCTGGCCGGTCAAGCAGAAGCACGGCCGCAAGGTCTCATGGGCCGACCTCATCATCTTCGCCGGCAACTGCGCGCTCGAGTCGATGGGTCTTGAGACCTTCGGCTTCGGCTTCGGCCGGGAGGACATCTGGGAGCCCGAGCAGGACACCTACTGGGGCCCCGAGGACACCTGGCTCGGAGATGAGCGCTACAGCGGCGACAGGGAGCTCGCCGAGCCCTTCGGCGCCGTGCAGATGGGCCTCATATACGTGAACCCCGAAGGGCCGAACGGCAACCCCGACCCGTTGGCGGCGGCGAGGGACATCCGGGAGACCTTCGCCCGCATGGCGATGAACGACGAGGAGACCGTCGCGCTCGTCGCCGGAGGCCACACCTTCGGCAAGACCCACGGCGCCGTGCCTGACGCGGATCGCTACATCGGCCCAGAGCCCGAGGGCGCCGGCCTCGAAGAGCAGGGCCTCGGCTGGAAGAGCTCCTACGGGACCGGGAAGGGCGCCGACGCCTGGACCAGCGGGCTGGAGGGCGCTTGGACGAACGACCCGGTGAGGTGGGACGGCGGCTTCTTCGACAACCTGTTCAACTACGAGTGGGAGCTGACGACGAGCCCCGCCGGCGCCAAGCAGTGGATCCCGAAGGATCGATCTGCGGGGAGCTCGGTGCCCGATGCCCACGACCCGTCGAAGAGGCACGCCCCCGTGATGCTCACGACGGACATCGCGCTCAAGGTCGACCCGATCTACGAGCCGATCTCGAGGCGCTTCCACGAGCACCCCGAGCAGTTCGCAGAGGCCTTCTCGAAAGCCTGGTACAAGCTGACCCATCGCGACATGGGACCTGTCTCGCGCTACCTCGGTCCGCTCGTGCCTGCGGAGCCGCAGCTCTGGCAGGACCCCGTCCCTGCTCTCGACCACCAGCTGATCGACGAGGCGGACGTCGTAGCCATCAAGCTGTCGCTGCTCGCATCGGGACTCTCCATCCCCCAGCTCGTCAAGGCCGCGTGGGCCTCGGCGGCAACCTTCCGCGGCACCGACAGGCGCGGTGGGGCGAACGGGGGTCGGCTCCGCCTGGCGCCGCAGAAGGACTGGGAGGTGAACGAGCCAGCCGAGCTTGCCGGTGTTCTCAGCACCCTCGAGGGTATCCGGCACGCCTTCAACAAGGCGCAGAGCAACGGCAAGAGGGTGTCGATGGCCGACATGATCGTCCTCGGCGGGTGCGCTGCCGTCGAGCAGGCAGCGAGAAACGCTGGTCTAGAGATCACGGTACCGTTCACACCCGGACGGACTGACGCGTCGCAGGCACAGACCGACGTCGAGTCTTTCGCCGTGCTCGAACCGACCTTCGACGGGTTTCGCAACTACCTGCAGTCAGGGCAGAAGCTGCCGCCCGAGCACCTGCTGGTGGAGCGAGCCGCCCTGCTCGACTTGACCGCCCCCGAGATGGCGGTGCTCGTCGGCGGCATGCGTGGACTGGACGCCAACTTCGGCCGCTCTCGACACGGCGTCTTCACCGACCGGCCAGAGCTGCTCACCAACGACTTCTTCGTGAACCTGCTCGACATGGGCACGGAGTGGAGGGCGTCTTCCTCCTCCGAGAACGTGTTCGAGGGGCGCGACCGCGTGACGGGAGAGCTGACTTGGACCGCCACCGCGGTAGACCTCGTCTTCGGCTCGAGCTCGCAGCTCCGAGCGATCTCGGAGGCCTACGCGTGCGACGACTCGAAGGAGAAGTTCGTCAGCGACTTCGTGGCCGCATGGGACAAGGTCATGAACCTCGATCGGTTCGACCTCGCTTGATCGCCGGCCGCGCCACGCTGACCGGTTCACGTTCGACCGGTCAGCGTGCCGGTACTGGGCGGATGATCGGTCACTAGACCGACGTCACAACAGCCGAGAGCTACCGGCGCTTCGCCTGGCCCGTGGCCGCTGCCCGTTCGCCGGCCTACCAGCGTCTCGCCGAGGCCGTCGCCGTCGACGAGGAGCTCCTCGGCCTCCTGGCGCAGCTGCCGCCGGCCAGGCGCCAGCCGAACCCTCTCTCAGCCGCGGCGGGGCCTTGGGACACCTCCCACTGATGGGCCGGCCATCCCCGGAGAGCTGGTAGCCGCGGACCTCGGAGAGCCAGTGACGGTAGAACTGCAGCAGGCTTACCGGGACCTACTTGTCATCATCGGCCACCGGCCCCAACACCACAGCAGGCGGGCTGACAGGTTCCCCTGTCTCTGCGGTGCTGCTGAGCCGGTCATGTCCCGAACGCTACGACGGGCCAGAGCCGCAGCGATCGACCCCGCTCATGGACGTGCCGACCCGAGCTCCTTCACGGCCCCAGTCCTTGGCGGCCCGGACAGCGCGACCACGACAGCGGCGAGCACGAACGATGCCGCCATCACGAAGAAGGCAACCCGGAACCCCGCCGTGTCGATGATCACCCCGAGCGCGATGGTCCAGATCGAGCCGACTCCGTAGCTGATTGCGAAGTAGAGCCCGA
>JAKATT010000196.1 GCA_021818615.1 Actinomycetes bacterium
CCTCTTCGGCCTCGAGAACTACGCCCCGAAGCGCTGAGTTAGGTAATACGCGGCCGGGGTCGGAATCTTCGCCCTGAGCTGGGCAGATGGGGATTCGCTCCTGCCTAGCCAGGAAGGTTGCGCTAGGGGCGACCGCCCCACCGGGACGGCGCTTGCCCGGAGCGCCATCGCTCCCACGACGTCGCGGCCGGTCAGGGGATGGTCTGGCGTTGCCTGTTGACGGCGAGGTCGGCGTCGGCCAGACTCAGGCCGTTAGCGCTCACAACCGCGGGTAACGGCGGCGTCCCCCCGGCCTCTGCCCGTCGCCCGCGTGTGGGCCCCTGCCGTGCCCGCCCCGGCACCCTCGCCCCGGGGCGGGCCGGCCGGAAACCGCGGGTGCCTCGTTGTAGCCCACGTGGCGGGAACGCGGTCTTTGTTCCGGTACGCGGAAGCCGAGGATCCTCGCCGACCGCTGCCGGTCTGCACGGCACCTCGCCGTTCCGAAGAGCGCCGGTGTGGCGTCCGTGTAACATAGGCCTGCTGCCGGGCCAAGGGCGTCCCGGGCACGCGGCCAACTTGGGCCGTCGTCGCAGACGGGACCCGGTCGTCGACCGGGACGGGACGCAAGGTGAAGGGACGCCGTGACTGACAGCGCAGCAGGCCTCTACGACGCTCGGTTCGAGCACGACGCCTGCGGGGTCGGCTTCGTCGCCGACATGCGGCATCCTCCGACCCACCGGGTCGTCGAGCTGGGCCTGACCGCGCTCGAGCACCTCGCGCACCGCGGGGCGTTCGGCGCCGACCCCGAGACCGGCGACGGAGCGGGGATGCTGCTCCAGATGCCCGACGAGCTCTTCCGTGCCGTGGTCGAGGGCTTCGAGCTCCCTCCGGCCGGCCACTACGCCTCCGGGATCGCCTTCCTGCCTGCCGAGCCGGCGGCCGCGGCGGTGGCCATGGCGGGCGTCGAGGCGATCTGCGCCGAGGAGGGCGTGAGCCTCCTCGGCTGGCGCGCCCTGCCCGTCGTGCCCGAGGTGGCGGGTCCGGCCGCCCGCCAGGTCGCGCCGTCCTTCATGCAGGTCTTCCTCGGCTCGGACCCGGCCGGGCCATTCGCGAACGCGTCGGGGGAGGTCCTCGAGCGGCTCGCCTTCGTCGTGAGAAAGCGCGCCGAGCGGACCGTGCCGGGGTGCTACTTCCCGTCACTGTCCACCCGTACCTTTGTCTACAAGGGGATGCTCGCCACCGAGCAGCTCCGGCACTTCTTCCCCGACCTCACCGACGAGCGCTGCAGGTCGAAGGTCGCACTCGTCCACTCTCGCTTCTCGACCAACACCTTCCCCTCCTGGCCCCTCGCGCACCCCTACCGGCTGATCGCCCACAACGGCGAGATCAACACCGTCGCCGGCAACAAGAACTGGATGCGCGCCAGAGAGGCGCTGTTGCGGAGCGACCTCATTCCCGGGGACCTCTCGCGCCTGTTCCCGATCGTCGCCGACGGCGCGAGCGACTCCGCCGCCTTCGACGAGGTGCTCGAGCTGCTGCACATGGCGGGGCGATCGCTGCCGCACGCGATGCTGATGATGATCCCCGAGGCCTGGGAGAACCACGCCGAGATGGACGAGGCGCGCCGGGCCTTCTACCGCTACCACAGCTGCCTGATGGAGCCGTGGGACGGGCCGGCGGTGGTCGCTTTCACCGACGGGACCCTCGTCGGCGCCATGCTCGACCGCAACGGGCTGCGCCCGGCCCGCTACTGGGTGACCGACGACGGGCTCGTCGTGCTCGCCTCGGAGGTCGGAGTGCTCGACATCGAGCCCTCCCGGGTGGTCGAGAAGGGCCGCCTGCGCCCGGGGAGGATCTTCCTCGTCGACACCCAGGCCGGAAGGATCGTCGAGGACGCTGAAGTCAAGGCCTCCCTCGCCGCCGAGCGGCCCTACGCCGAGTGGCTCTCGAGCGGCCTCGTGCAGCTGGGCGACCTCCCGCCACGCGAGATGCTCGTCCCCCAGCACTCCTCCCTCGTCCGCCACGAGCGGCTCTTCGGCTACTCAGCCGAGGAGCTCCGGATGATCCTCGGACCGATGGCGCAGACCGGGGCCGAGCCGATCGGCTCGATGGGCAACGACGCCCCGATCGCCGTCCTGTCCTCCCGGCCGAGGCTGCTGTTCGACTACTTCAGCGAGCTGTTCGCCCAGGTGACGAACCCTCCGCTCGACGCGATACGCGAGGAGCTCGTCACCTCGCTCTCGGCGACCATCGGCCCGGAGCGCAACCTGCTCGACCCCGGCCCGGAGTCCTGCCGGCAGATCGTCCTCGAGTTCCCCGTCATCGCCAACGAGGACCTCGCCAAGCTCCTCTACGTGAACGAGCACGGCGAGACCCCCGGCTTCTCCGCCTTCGCGATCGACGGGCTCTACGAGGTGGAGGGCGGGGGCAAGGCGCTCGAGGAGGCGGTCGAGCGCGTCTGTGCCGAGGTCCTCGCCGCCATCGGGCGGGGCGTGAACATCGTCGTGCTGTCCGACCGCAACTCCACTCGGGAGCTCGCGCCCATCCCCTCGCTGTTGCTCACCGCGGCGGTCCATCACCACCTCGTGCGGGCGCGGGCGCGCACTCGCACCGGGCTCGTCGTCGAGACCGGCGAAGCGCGCGAGGTCCACCACATGGCACTGCTGGTCGGCTACGGCGCGGCGGCTGTCAACCCCTACCTCGCCCTGGACGTCGTGGCCGAGATGGCCGACCGCGGCGAGCTCGGAGGGCTCACCGCCCGGCATGCCGTGCGCAACTACATCCACGCGGCCGGCAAGGGGGTGCTCAAGGTGATGTCGAAGATGGGCATCTCGACCATCGCCTCCTACACCGGTGCCCAGGTCTTCGAAGCGGTCGGCCTCGCCCGCAGCGTCGTCGACCGCTACTTCACCGGGACCTCGTCCAAGATCGGCGGCGCCGACCTCGACGCCCTGGCGGCCGAGGTGGCGGCGAGGCACCACCTCGCCTGGCTGGAGCGAGAGAGCGAGCTCGCCCACCGCGAGATCGCGGTCGGCGGCGAGTACCAGTGGCGCAGGGAGGGCGAGCACCACCTGTTCAACCCGAAGACCGTGTTCAAGCTGCAGCACTCGACCCGAGCCCGGCGCTACGACATCTTCAAGGAGTACACGAGCCTCGTCGACGACCAGTCCGAGAAGCTCGCGACGCTCCGGGGCCTGCTGCGCCTGCGCACTGGCGACGACGCCGTCCGCCCGGCGGTCCCGATCTCCGAGGTCGAGCCTGCATCGGAGATCCTGAAGCGCTTCGCCACCGGCGCGATGTCCTACGGCTCGATCTCGGCCGAGGCCCACGAGACCCTCGCCGTCGCGATGAACCGCCTCGGGGGCAAGTCGAACACCGGCGAGGGGGGAGAGGACCCCGAGCGGTTCGTGCCCGACCCGAACGGCGACTCTCGCCGCAGCGCCGTCAAGCAGGTCGCCTCCGGGCGCTTCGGCGTGACGAGCGAGTACCTGGTCAACGCCGACGACATCCAGATCAAGATGGCCCAGGGGGCCAAGCCGGGCGAGGGCGGCCAGCTTCCCGGCCACAAGGTCTACCCCTGGATCGCGAAGACCCGGCACTCGACGCCGGGCGTGGGGCTGATCTCGCCCCCTCCGCACCACGACATCTACTCAATCGAGGACCTCGCCCAGCTGATCCACGACCTGAAGAACGCGAACCCTCGGGCTCGTATCCACGTGAAGCTCGTCGCCGAGGTCGGCGTCGGGACCGTCGCCGCCGGGGTGGCGAAGGCCCATGCCGACGTGGTGCTGATCTCCGGCGAGGACGGGGGCACCGGTGCCGCGCCGCTCACCTCGATCAAGCACGCCGGCGCGCCCTGGGAGCTCGGCCTGGCCGAGACCCAGCAGACCCTCGTGCGCAACGGGCTCAGGGACCGCATCGTCGTCCAGGTGGACGGCCAGCTCAAGACCGGTCGCGACGTCGTCGTGGCGGCCCTGCTCGGCGCGGAGGAGTTCGGCTTTGCGACGGCTCCGCTCGTCGTCTCGGGATGCGTGATGATGCGCGTCTGCCACCTCGACACCTGCCCCGTCGGCATCGCGACCCAGAACCCCGAGCTCCGCAAGCGCTTCACCGGGCGGCCGGAGTTCGTCGAGGCCTTCTTCACCTTCCTCGCCGAGGAGGTGCGCGAGCATCTCGCCGCGCTCGGATTCCGGAGCCTGGACGAGGCGATCGGCCACGTCGAGTCGCTCGACACCAAGCGGGCCGCCGAGCACTACAAGGCGTCCGGCCTCGATCTCTCGCCCCTGCTCGCGCCGGTGCGCCCGGCGCGGGGGGACTGTGCGCTGCACCAGCGCATCGCCCAGGACCACGGGCTGGACAAGGCGCTCGACAACGAGCTCATCGCCCAGGCGGCGCCGGCGCTCGAGCGCGGCGAGAAGGTCCGCATCGAGCGCAGGATCGCCAACACCAACCGCACCGTCGGCACGATGCTCGGCTACGAGGTCACCCGCCGCTTCGGCGGGGCGGGGCTGCCCGAGGGGACGATCTCCTGCACCTTCCGCGGCTCGGCGGGCCAGAGCTTCGGCGCGTTCCTGCCGAGGGGCGTCGAGCTCACCTTGCTCGGCGACGCCAACGACTACCTCGCCAAGGGTCTCTCGGGAGGGCGGATCGTCGTCAGGCCGCCGGAGGACTCGCCCTTCGCGGCGGAGGAGAACGTCATCGCCGGCAACGTCGTCGCCTACGGCGCGACCGGCGGGGAGCTGTTCATCCGAGGTCAGGTGGGGGAGCGTTTCTGCGTCCGCAACTCGGGCGCCACAGCCGTCGTCGAGGGCGTCGGCGACCACGGGTGCGAGTACATGACGGGGGGCCGGGTGCTCGTGATCGGCCCGACGGGGCGCAACTTCGCGGCCGGGATGTCCGGCGGCGTCGCCTACGTCTACGACGCCGACGGCGTCTTCCCCGGCCGGTGCAACACCGCCATGGTGGACCTCGATCCCCTCGACGAGGCGGACTTCGAGTCCGTCGCCGACCTGCTCAGGCGCCATCTCGCGGCGACCGGCTCGACGGTCGCCGCCCGGCTGCTCGCAGACCTCGAGGTGGCCCTGCAGGCGTGTGCCAAGGTGATGCCGAAGGACTACAAGCGGGTGCTCGAGGCGACCCGGCTCGCTCGCGAGCGCGGCGTGCCGGTCGAGGAGGCGATCATGGCGGCCGCCCATGGGTGACCCGAGAGGGTTCCTCCGCTACGGACGAAAGGGCCCCTCCCGCCGTCCGGTCGAGGTCCGAGTCCGGGACTGGCGCGAGGTCTACGAGCCCTTCCCGAAGAGCGAGCTCACCGTCCAGGCGTCTCGCTGCATGGACTGCGGCATCCCCTTCTGCCACGAGGGCTGCCCGCTCGGCAACCTCATCCCCGAGTGGAACGACCTCGTCGCCAAGGACCGCATGGCCGAGGCGGCCGAGCGCCTGCACGCGACGAACAACTTCCCCGAGATGACCGGGCGACTCTGCCCCGCCCCCTGCGAGGGCTCCTGCGTCCTCGGGATCAACTCCGAGCCGGTCCTCATCAAGCAGGTCGAGCTCGAGCTCGCCGAGTGGGCGGCTGGCCGCGGGCTCGAGCCGGTCACGCCGTCGGCGAGGACGGGAAAGCGAGTCGCCGTCGTCGGGTCCGGGCCCGCGGGCCTGGCCTGCGCCCAGCAGCTCACCCGAGCCGGCCACGAGGTCGTCGTCTACGAACGCGCCGAGCGCATCGGCGGGCTCGTCCGCTACGGCGTCCCGGAGTTCAAGCTCGAGAAGGCGGTCATCGATCGCCGGCTGGCCCAGATGGCCGCGGAAGGGACGGTCTTTCGGACCCGGACCTTCGTCGGGTCCGCCGGCCTCGGAGAACTCGGCGGCGCCTCGGCGCCCGACGCCTCGATCGTCGGAGCCGACGAGCTCGTCGACCGCTTCGACGCCGTCGTCCTCGCCCTCGGGTCGACGCGCCCCCGGGACCTCGAGGTGCCCGGCAGGCAGCTCGCCGGGGTCCACTTCGCGATGGACTACCTCAAGGGGTCGAACCTCGCCTGCGAGGGGACGATCACCGCCGCGCCGATCACCGCGGCAGGCAAGGATGTCGTCATCCTCGGCGGAGGCGACACTGGCGCGGACTGCCTCGGCACGGTGCACCGCCAGGGCGCCCGCTCGGTGCGCCAGATCGAGATCCTCCCCGAGCCGCCGGCGACGCGCGCCGAGACGAACCCCTGGCCGACCTGGCCGGTCATCCTGCGTCTCGCCGCCGCCCACGAGGAGGGGGGAGAGCGCCTCTACTCGCTCGCGACGAGCGAGCTCGTCGACGACGGGACCGGCGCGGTCGGTGCCCTGCGTGCCGAGCCCGTCGAGCAGGTGCGCGTCGAGGGCCGGGTGAGCTTCCAGCCGACGGGAGGGGCGCCGCTCGAGATCGGCTGCCAGCTCGTCCTGCTCGCCCTGGGCTTCCTCGGGCCGGAGCGCTCCGGTGTGGTCGCCGACCTGGACCTCGAGCTCGACCCCCGGGGCAACATCGCGGTTGACCCGTCCTTCATGACGAGCCGCGAGAAGGTCTTCGCCTGCGGGGACGCCGCTCGGGGCCAAAGCCTCGTCGTCTGGGCGATCGCCGAGGGACGCTCGGCTGCCTCGGCGGTCGACCGCTACCTCGAGGGCTGGACCGACCTGCCGGCGCCGCTCCGCCCCGGAACCGTCGCCCTGGCGTGAGGCCGGCGCCGTTGGCTCTTTGCTCCCGCGGGCGATCAGGCCCCCTTCCGCGATGAGCGCCTCCCCGAACGAGCGCCTCGACGAGGTCCGTGCCGAGCTGCGCGCTGTCGCCGAGCGCCTCGGCGACCTCGCCTACGAGGAGCTGCGCCGTGCCGTCGAGGCGGGGGAGGCTCGTCGACCCGAGCTCGAGCGGCAGCTCACCCGGGCCCGCCACGCCGTGGAGCGCGCCCTGGTCGTCCTCGGCGATGCAGACGGCGGCGGCGACATGCCAACGCCGTAGCCATCGGCCGAGCCGACGAGGCCAGCGAGGACCTGAGCGAGCAGACCGCTCCGCCACGGGGCGGCCGCTGCCACAAAACGCGCGGCGGGCCGGCGGTCCGTCGCGGCGTCGGAGCAGCGCGGCCAGACGTCGAGGGGAGTTCGCAGGTGGAAAGCTCAGCCTGCCGCCCAACATGGCCCGTGTCCTCGGATGCCCCCTATGTCGCACTCCTCGAGCGCCACCGCGCGGAGGTCCGCCCTCGCCGAGCTCGTACCTTTCCTGCGCCGGCTGGACTGGCCCGCCGAGCGGGAGCGGCGACTGCGCGGCCTCCTCTCCTTCGCCCGGTTACGCTCGCCCCACTCCCGAGATCTGCTGGGGTCCGTCGACCTCGAGTCCTTCACGGAGGCGGGCCTGCCGCGCCTGCCGCCGACGTCCGAGGCCGAGCCCATACACCGCTTCGATGAGATCGTCACCGACCCCCGGATCCCCCTCGACGTCGTCAACGAGCACATCGAGAACCTGAGGAGTGACACGTACCTGTTCGGCCGCTTCCGTGCTCTCCCGACGGGCGAATCGAGCGGGATACGCGAGGTCTTCGTCTACGACTGGGGCGACTGGACGACCTTCGCAGCCATGGCCAATCGCTGGCCCGTGCGGGCCGCGCTCGCAGAGCGCCACGCGGACCCCGGGACCTATGTTTCCGTCTACGCCGACCGTGCGACGCACATCTCGGACACGCTCCAGGACGTCTTCACCCCGCCGGCAGGGGAGAGAGGCCACCGCCTGCCGGTGACCCTCCCGGTCGAGACGCTCGTCGCCGAGCTCAACCGCCTGCAGCCCACCGAGCTCAGCAGCTATCAATCGACCGTCGCCGTGCTCACGGCCGAGGCGATCGCGGGGAGCCTCGTCATCCGGCCGGCGCGGGTCTCGACGGTGGGGGAGCTGCTCTCCGAGGCGTCGCGGGAGCTCGTCAGGGAGGCGTGGGGCATCGAGGTCACCGACACCTGGGGCTGCACCGTGAGCGTCTACGCATTCACCTACACCACTGCGCAGGGCATGCACCTTCCCGAAGATCTCGCCACCGTCGAGCCCGTAGACGCCTCGGTAGAGCCGGTCGCATTGGGCCAGCCAGCGTCGAAGATCTACGTCACGAACCTCTACAACATGGCCCAGCCACTGATCCGCTGCGAGATCACCGACTCGATGACCGTCTCCGACGAACCCTGCCCCTGCGGCTCGGCGCAGCGGCCGGCCTTCGACCTTCGCAGCCGGCTCGACGACGTCTTCGCCCACGAGGGAGGGCCGACGCTGCGCTCGCTCATGGTGCTGTTCGACGCCCTCGAGATCGACCGCCACGTGATCGACTTCCAGGTCCACCAGGCTCCGAGAAGAGCCGACGCCCTCGTCGTCTCCGAGGGCCCCGTCGACCTCGGTGCCATCGATGCCGAGCTGGGACGCTCGCTCGACGCCGCCTAACTTCGCGAGCCGGAGGTCTCGGTCCGGCAAGTCGCGGACCTTCCCCATCTCGCCTCGGGCAAGCTCCCCCACTTCGTGCCCTTGCAGGGGTCGAAGTCCGACCCCCCGCCTCAGCGGGGGCTTCAGGCTAGCTCGTTGAGCTCCCGTCCGGGCAGTCGGAAGATTCTTCTGAAATTGGGCTCGCCTGACCAATCCGTGGGCGCTGTGACCAGCGTTCATGTCGTGTCCTGGGCGACCGACGCCCTTGTTCTCTTGTCATAGATAGGTGCCGTCCAGCACACCGAGGACAGCGACGAGGTGCGGCGCGAGGTCAGACCCTGATATTGCAGCCGCGCTGCTCAGCTGGGGTCTGAAAGACGCGGAAAGTGCTCCTCTGCCTGGGATGATGTGAGTCACCACAACACCACGTCAGCCCAGCACAAGGAGCACCTACCGAGTGCAGACTACTCCGCTCGCCTTCCCGATCAAGGACATCGCCATCTCTCCGACGCGAGCGCTGCGGCGCGTGACGCCCGTCGCCGTCGAGGCGAGCGAGGACAATGTCACCGGGGTCGCCGGCATTGCACTCTTCGGTGAGCTGCTTGATCGCGTCGGCCTTGTCGAGGTGGCCGACCGCCACCACCTGCGCCCGATCGGCCCCGGCGGATACAGCGGCGGGGAGTGCTACCGCGCCGTCGTCGAGACCCAGCTGGCGGGCGGCGACTTCCTCGCCGACGTCTCGCTCCTTCGGGACGGGGCCACACAGCGCCTTCGCGGGAGCCATGCCCTGCCCTCGCATACGACGCTGTTCCGCTTCCTCGCCGGTGCGGATCTCGGGCGCGTGAAGCGAGCCCAGGCAACGAACACCGACCTGCTCGAGCGTGCCTGGGCAATGGGAGCCGCCCCTTTGCCGGGCCGGCTCACGATCGATCCGGATGCCACCTACGTCGACACCTACGGCAAGCACAAGGAAGGCTCGCGCTTTTCCTACAAAGGCGAGGTCCAGATGTCCCCGCTCGTCGGGGTGATCGGCGAGACCGGCGACGTGCTCGCCATTCGCGCCCGGGGCGGCAACGCAAGCCCGCGACGCAAGCTGGCGAGTTTCATCGACGAGTGCGTCGCCGCCGTCCCGAGATCGGCCCGGGACCGCTACGAGTTGTGGATCCGCATCGACTCGGCCGGGTTCTCCAAGGCCGTGGTCAACAGGGCGATCTCTCACAAGGCAACCTTCACCATCACCGCCGAGCAGACAGAGCCGGTGCGCGCCGCGATCGCACAGCTCGCGATGGACAACGCGACAATCTGGAGACCAGCACAGAACGCGGACGGCGAGCTTGTGGGTTCGGAGATCGCCGAGACGACCTATCGCTTCGCGAAGCACGACCTCCGTCTTGTCATCCGCCGCCAGAAGAAGTCCGTCGGCGAGCAGCTGAGCTTCGATGATCTTGGTGGCTGGCGGTTCTTCGCCCTCATCACCAACGCTTCAAAGGAGCACTCGGCCGCGGAGCTCGACCACCACCATCGCCTCCGGGGCGGCGCCGCAGAGGAGGCAATCCGCCAGCTGAACGTCTCCTCTTCGTACTGCGCGTTCATCTCCCAGCGGTCAGCTGAACAGTCCACCCTGGGTGGGTTCCACCTGGATACGCAGGCTAGTCCTGCGACCCCGGCGG
>JAKATT010000216.1:0-36281 GCA_021818615.1 Actinomycetes bacterium
ACCTTGACACCGGGGCCCCGTCGCCTGCTCAGCAGCAACTACGCGCCGGACCTCTGGTCCGGCGCGCCCAGAAACCCGCGCACAACAAGTCGTTCAGGGGGCTTGACAAGCCGTTCCACATGAGAAGCTGGTCCCTCTCCACATCAGCGGTCAAGAACAGGCACTCGGCGCCTCAGCGCTCCTGCCACTGGGTCTCGCTCAGACCTGCCTCGTCCAAATGGTGGTGCGCCGTGGCCAGGGACTTCCAACCCTGGTCTACCCGATCGACGCCTTCACTGCCCGGGACAGGTGAACAGTTACGCCCAGCCTTCGCCACCGCACGGCGCGAACCGGGCGCCCGCCCGCCGTCCTTCGGCTCAGCCGGCCTTGGCCGTAGCTCCCTCGGCGGCCAGCGCCTGCTCGCCGTCCATCCGGCCGATCCGGCGAACGAGCGGCCGGGCGAGGACGAGCGCCACGGCGCACTGTGCCCCACCCGCCAGGTAGAGCGGCAGGCGCAGGCCGCCGAGCACCGCCAGCCCTCCTGCTGCGATGGCACCGGCAGGCGCGGCGCCCCAGATGATGCCGCGCCAGGCCGAGCCGACGCGCCCCATCAGCTCGTCGGGCGTCAGCTTCTGGCGAAGGGCGATCGCGATCGTGCTGCCCACCCCGATGGCAAAGCCGACGAGGACGAAGGCGGCGCCGGCCAGCGGCCAGTCGTGGGCGGCGCCCATGACGAGGTAGTCGAGGCCGGACAGGACTGCGGCGCCGAGCAGGGTCCAGACGCTGCCCAATGCACGGGCGAGGCGGTCGGCCAGGAACGCCCCGAGCATGATCCCCGCCGCTTCCGCGGCGACGAAGGCGCCGTAGCCGCTCGCGGGAACTCCCCAGTCCTTCGTGGCGACGAGGACGAGCACCCCGGACACGAGGCCCTGCAAGCCGGCGAGCGACGCCATCAGGTAGACGAGGAGCCGCAGCTTGCGATTGCCGAGCACATGGCGCAGCCCGTCGTACAAGTTGCCCCTTCTCGCGTCCCGGACCCGCTGGCTCGTGCGCAGCCCCAGGAGGGAGAGCCCCGACAAGAACATCGCGACCGCGTCGGCGGCAAACGGCACTGCCCTCACGGCGGCGAAGGCCATCGTGCCGAGCGTCGGGCCGGCGAGGTTCTCGGTCGCCGCCTCCGTGCCGTAGAGCACCCCGTTCGCCCGGTTGAAGCCGGTGGCGTCGATGAGCTCTGTCATGGCGGCCTGGGAGGCGGAGTAGTAGACGGCCCGTATGCCGGCGTTGGCGAGGACGAAGAGGACGAGGAGGGCGTAGTCGATCTCTCGCAGGCCGACGAGAGCGGCCATGACGCCGAGGAGGACCCCTCTGGCGACGTTGGCGACGGCCATGACGCGTGCCCGCTCGAAGCGGTCGGCGATCGCGCCGGCGTGAAGGGCCAGCAGGAGCCAGGGCAAGCTGTCTGTCGCGACGACGGCCGACACGGCAAGTGGCCGCGGGTCGACGACGACGGCGAGGAGGGGGACCGCCGAGTAGATGAAGCCGTCGCCGAGGCTTGAGACGGCGAACGTCGCCCAGAGCCGGCGAAAGCCCCGGCCGAACGTCCGGGCGGTGCGAGGCGGCGAGCTGCTGCCCGGGCCCGGGCTGTGCGGGGGCTCCTCCCGCTCGCCCGAAGGGAGCAGCGGGCTTACCGGCGATGCCGGCGGCTCCGCAGCCACACTCCCCATTCCCACCCCCCCATTCCCAACCCGCGGCCTTCCTGCGAGCGGTCGGGCCAGACCTGCTCATCGCCGGCCCATTATGCCCGCGGCTGGGCTGATCACCGGGATGCGGCGCGATTGCCGGGATGCGGCGCCGTGACCGGACAACCCGGAGGAGAAATTCCTCAAGCTGCCCGGCCACCGCGCCGATAGGTATCAGGAAGCCTCCGCCGTGGCAGAGGCGGGTTCAGCTCAACCCCATCTTTCCGTACGGGCCAAGTCGACCACCTCCCTCCTGCAAGTCGGGGCATCGGTCGGGGGAGATGAGGGCGATACACCGTGCTACCGGTGCCCTCTAATCCCCCGCGACCGATATCCTCCCAGGAAGCTGCCGTCAAGGGCAAGCACACCGTCCACAGGCTCCACTTGCGGCACACTGCCCACAGGCCGCCGGCGCGAGCTCGCGCCGAGACGACGCGCTCAGCCAGCCGCCGGGGCGGAGGGATATATACCGCCTGTCCTCGGCCGTGGCCGCAGGCGTCAGGCGAGACCCTTCAGGCGCCCGGGGAGGACCCGCAGCGGATGGGCAGAGGCCAGCTCGGCGAAGCGGAGGCGGGGCTTGGTGCTCAGCCAGCGGGTGAGGTCCGCTGCCGAGAGCGGGGGAGACAGGTAGTAGCCCTGCAGGGCGTCGCAGCCGGCGTCGGCCAGCATCGCGCAGGTCAGCTCGTTCTCGGCGCCCTCGGCCACCACCGAGAGGCCGAGGGAGTGGGCCATGGCGATCGACGAGCGGACGATGATGGCGTTGCTCTCGTTCGCAGCGATGTTGTTGACAAAGGACCGGTCGAGCTTCAGCTCGTCGAGCGGCAGGCTGTGCAGGTAGGCGAGGGACGAGTACCCGGTGCCGTAGTCGTCGACGGCGATGCGCACGCCGAGCTCCCCGAGCTCGGCGAGCACCCGGCTGGCCTCGCGGACGTCCGCCATGACCTCGGTCTCGGTCACCTCGAGCGACAGCGCGCCAGGCGGCAGGCCGCAGTCGTGAAGGCGGGAGGCAATCTTGCGGACGATGGAGTGGTCGGCCAGGTCCTGGCCCGAGAGGTTGACCGTGAGGCCGAGCTCGTAGCCCTTCGCCCGCCATGTCGCGAGCTGCCGCAAGCCCTCGCGGAGCACGAAGTCGGTGATCTGGCCGATCAGGCCCATCTGCTCGGCGATGCTGATGAACTCGTCGGCGGGCACCTGCCCGTGGTCCGGGTGGTACCAGCGCGAGAGCGCCTCGAGGCGGACCACCTCACCGGTCGCGAACTTGGCGATCGGCTGGTAGACGAGGCTCAGCTGCTTGCCGCTCGCGAGGGCCTCCGTGAGCTGGCCGCCGAGCATCAGCTTTCGCTGCATGCTGCTGTCGTGGGAGGCGGAGTACATCTCGATCCCCGAGCGCCGCTCCTTGGCGTGGTACATGGCGATGTCGGCCCGCTGCAGCAACGTGGCGACGTTGTTGCCGTGCTCGGGGGCGAGCGAGACGCCGGCGCTCGCAGTCACCGCCAGGGTGATGCCCGCGAGGTGGACCGGGCGGGAGATGGCGCTCTCGATGTCCCGCACGATCCCCGTCGCCTCCTCCGGCCCCATGACGCCGGGGATGACGAGGGCGAACTCGTCGCCGCCGAGGCGGGCCACCGTGGCCCTTCCCGCCGCCACCTTGAGGAGGCGCTCGGAGATCTCGCACAAGAGGGTGTCGCCGACGCCGTGGCCGAGCGTGTCGTTCACCTCCTTGAAGCGGTCGAGGTCCAACAGGGCGATCGCCGCCCTGCCGGTGGCCGCGAGGGACGCTCCCGCCGACTCGAGGAAGAGGACCCTGTTCGGGAGCCCGGTGAGCTCGTCGTGGGTGGCCTGGTGGGTCTTCGCCTCCGACTCGAGGCGGAGCTCCTCGACGAGCCGGGCGCGCTCGAGCGTCGTGCCGGCGTGGGCGGCGAGGGCTTCGAACAGCCGCAGGTCGTCCTCGTTGAGGGGAGCGAAGCCCGGCGCCCGATCGAGGGCGACGAGGACGCCGATCACCTGCTCGACGCTCGAGATCGGGACCACCGCCGCCTCCTCGAACTCGCCGAGGACGTCGTCACGCACCGTCTCCTTCCCCCGTGGGGTCGTGCGGCCCGACTCGAGGAGCGACTGGCGCGTCGTCACGACGCGCGCCACGAGCGAGCGGTGGGAGAGCGCCACCTTCTCGTTCACCCGCCTGCCCTCGTCGTCGACCGAGAGCCGGTGCGCCGTTCCCGGCTCGTCGATCACGACGAGCTCGGCTCGGCGAGTCCGCATGACGGACAGCACCCGCTCGAGGATCGCCCACACGGTGCTCGACGTCTCGAGCGACATCGCGCCGACCGACTTCGAGAACTCGTAGAGCTGCTGCAGGGCGCCGAACTTGTCCGTGAGGCCGAGGTAGCGGCGGTAGGCGAAGATGACCAGCACCCCGATGAGAAGCAGCGGCCCCACGGCGGCGATGTCGAGCGTCGCAGCATCGAGGACGACGACGGCGAGGGCTATCGACGCTATCACGACGAGCACCAAGATCATGTGCGCCGAGTCAGGCGCCCACCTCAACTTGCGCTTCTCGCCGTGGAGGCGGAGCACGAGGGCGAGGGTGAGCCTGGCAAAGAGGGTCTGAGCCAGAAGAGCGGCAGCAGCCGCGGGCCAGCCGAACGTGCCAATCACGCTGTGCGAGCCAAGCACCGCACGGTATACATATGAGGCGACGATCGGAACCGTCACACCTGCGGCCAGGTTGAACACCAACTTACGCCACACCTGCCGCTTCACGAGCCCGTAGACGACCGCATCCGAGAGGAGCCAGCTCAGGACCAGGGTCCGGGGCGTCACCATGACCAGTCCGAGGAGGAGCGGGACCTCACTCAGCACGACCAGCGACACCTGGCCCCGGAACCGTATCGAGAGCGGCGTCAGGTTGACGAGCGCGAACAGCACGACGAGGAGGCCGGTCGCCACCGGCTCGGGGGCGAGGTGGCGGATGACCGGAGCGCGGGCGAGCGGGCCCCACACGAGGGCGGCCACGGTTCCCGCCACCAGCAGGGCCGCGAAGGCGAGCACTCGGGCCGCAGCCCCGCGGCCTCTCGCTGTTGGGCCCGCGCTCTCGTCCCCGGCGTTCACCCTGCCGGGCTCTTCGAGGGCGCGCTCGCGGGCGCGGTCGACGGCAACCACGCGGAGATTATCGACCACCTGGCCGGCGAACTTGAGGATCCCCTCGCGACTCCTCCTGTTCCCCACGGGTACAGCTCCTGTTCCCGACGGGTGCAGCGGAGAACCGGCGAGCTCTCGGGCCACGGCGGCGACGGGGAGGGCCACGACGTGCCAGGTGCGGTGAGCGGCCACGACGTGCCAGGTGCGGTGAGCGGCCACGACGTGCCAGGTGCGGTGAGCGGCCACGACGTGCCAGGTGCGGTGAGCGGCCACGACGTGCCAGGTGCGGTGAGCGCCACGACGTGCCAGGTGCGGTGAGCGCCACGACTGGAACCGAGCTCTCCGCCCGGGAAGCCCGCAGGATCGCCCTCCGGGCGCAGGGCCTCCTCGGGCCTCGGATCGCCAAGGGCCCGCTCGGAGTCCTTCGCCACCTGGGCGCCGTACAGATCGACACCATCTCGGTGCTCGCCCGCTCCCACGAGCTGGTCGCCTACGCCCGCCTCGGCCCGCTCCCACGCCGGCGGATCGAGCAGGCCTACTGGGGAGCCGGCGGCGACACCGGCCCCATCCGCCCGCACTCCTTCGAGTACTGGTCGCACGCCGCCTGCATCCTGCCTCTCGAGGAGTGGCCGCAGTTCTCGTTCAAGCGGGCCGAGCGGCGAGAGCGCGGCAGGCGCTGGCACCGCCTCGAAGACGCCGAAGCCAGCTGCCGGGCGGTGCTGGACAAGCTGAGGGCGGAAGGTCCCCTCACCGCCCGTGAGCTCGGCGGGGCGAAGAGGGGCGGCCCGTGGTGGGACTGGTCCGAGGTGAAGATCGCCGCCGAGTGGTTGCTCGACATCGGCGAGGTCGTCTGCACGAGCCGGCGGGGCTTCCAGCGCATCTACGACCTCCCCGAGCGCGCAGTGCCGGACGACCTGCTCGGTGCCGAGATCGAACGCGACGAACAGCTCCGCCACCTGATGGGCAGGGCAGCCACCGCGCTCGGCGTGGCCACCGCCGACGACATCGCCGCCTACTGCGGCATCACGAGCGCCGACGCCACCCGCCTCCTGCCCGACCTCGATCTCGAGCGGGTCAGGATCCGCAGCTGGGGCAAGCCTGCCGTCTGCGACCCCTCGCTCCTCGTCTCGGGTACCTCGGGCCTCCGTTCGAGAGCGGTGCTCCTCTCCCCGTTCGACTCCACGATCTGGTACCGCCCTCGTGTCGAGCGGGTCTTCGGGTTCCGTCACCGCCTCGAGGCCTACGTGCCGAGACCGAAACGGGTTCACGGCTACTTCTCCATGCCGGTCCTCGTCGGTGATCGCCTCGTCGGCCGGGTCGACCCGTCCCGTGACGGCTCGACGCTCGTCGCCAACAGCATCCACCTCGAGCCAGGTGCCAGCATCGCGGCCGACGGACGGGGAATAGCCGCCGCCCTCGCAGCCGCGGCGAGCTGGGTCGGCTGCTGCGATGTCGCCGTCGACCGGGTCTACCCGACCCACGCCAGGACGCCGATCGAGCAGGCCCTCGGCAAGGCGCTGCGGAGTCACTCTTCGGCGAGCCTCGGCAGCACCGCGCCGCTCCGGCCGCCTACGACGACGGCGGCCAGGTAGTCGTCGCCGGCGGCGCCGTCGTAGGCGGTGGCGCCAGCCCCGCTCTCAGGACCGGGACTGGGCAATGAGGCCCCCGGCAAGCTCGGTGGGAGTGATCGAGCCGGGGCGCCGGCGTTGCCTGGCCATCTCGTTCGCAACCTGGCGGAGCCGCTCGTTCACTGGCGTGGCGATGCCATGGAGCCGGCCGAGCAGGACGATCTCGCCGTTCAGCCAGTCGGCCTCGATGTTGCCCGTGCCCCGCTCGAGGCTCTGCCAGGACGAGCCTCCCGCCTGCACCGGCCCTTTGGCGGGCTGGAGCGGGCCCCGCAGGCGCCGGCGCTCCCTCTCGGCAACCTCGTCGGCGAGCGCGATCCCGGCCGCCTCGTAGCACGCCCGCGCCTCGCGCCGGGCGGCCGAGGCGAGCTCCGACGCGACCGGGTCCTCGAGGGTGCCGCAGGCGGCCTCGATGGCGTTCGTCAGGTTGCTGAGCAGCTTCAGGTACTTGTGCTCCATGACGTGCTCGCTCTCCTCCGCGTCGAAACCCACCGCCCGGAGGTCCTCGGCCACCGCGCTCGCGAGCCCGTCGCTGCCCGAGGGGTACCGCCCGAGGTCGAGGATGCCCGACACGGGAGAGGTCGATATCTCGACCACGCCGGGCTCGAGGTGCGTCGCGGCAAGGATCACCCTCATTCCGTAGACGTCGGCGAAGCGGCGCAGCGCGACCCGCTCGTTCTCGACGCCGTTCTGCGCGCAGACGACGGCGGTCCCGGCCGGTGCGACGGCGGCGAGCGCTCGGAGCGCCTCCTCGCTCTGCTGGCTCTTCGTCGTGAGCAGCACGACGTCGCCTGGGCGGGGACCGGCCTGTGCTGCCGAGCCGACCGCCGGGACGTCGAGGCGGACGTGCCCAGCCGGGTCCCTCAGCTCGAGACCGCGCTCCTGCAGTGCCCGGAGGTGATCGCCTTGCGCGATGAGGACCACGTCGCGCCCGTGCTGGTACAGGCGGCCGCCGATGGCGCCTCCGATGGCGCCGGCACCGAGGACGAGGTAGCGCACGGCCCTAGGCACCGAGCTCCAGCAGGATCGTCACCGGGCCGTCGTTGGCGAGCTCGACGAGCATGTCGGCGCCGAAGCTTCCGGTCGCTACCTCGGCGCCGAGCTGGCGAAGCTCGGCGACCACCGTCTCGACGAGCGGCTCGGCCACATCGCCCGGCGCCGCGGCCAGCCACGAGGGGCGGCGCCCCTTGCTCGTGTCGCCGTAGAGGGTGAACTGGCTGACGACGAGGAGGGGCGCCCCGAGCTCGGCGGCGGAACGGTTCATGCGACCCTCGTCGTCGGCCATCACCCGCAGGTTCCAGAGCCGCGAGGCGAGCGTGGCTGCGACGCTCTCGTCGTCGCTGTGCGTGACGCCGACGAGCACGCAGAGCCCCGGCCTCGAGATCGAGCCGACCACCTCGCCGGCAACGCTCACTCTCGCCCAGGCGACCCGCTGGACTACGGCCCTCACGCCGGCGCTGCCCGAGCTGGCCTCCGCCGGGAGGCACTGGCTCCGTCGGGGGCGGAGGGCTCGAGATATGCCGGCACCCGGATGCCGCCTGCGAGGTCCGCCGACGGCTCGGGGTCCCTGCGCTCGCAGGAGAGCCGCACGACGCCGGCCCAGCAGCGCGAGGCGAGGTCGCGCTCGTCGTCGACCGGGTCGCCCGCGCGGACCTTGGCGGACACCGTCTCGAGCGGCAGCTCGAGCATCGCCGTCTGGCGCAGCTCGCCTCGATCCGGCGCCCGTGCGTCCACAGAGCGCCCAGGAGCGACCTTCTCGACCAGTTGTTCGAGCACACGCCTCTTTGTTGCCTCGTCCGCCACGATCGAGGCGGTGCCGTGGACGACGACCGAGCGGTAGTTGACCGAGTGGTGGAACATGGACCGGGCGAGGACGAGGCCGTCGATCAGCGTCACCTCGAAGCTCACCGAAAGGCCCCGCCGCCGCACCGCCAGGCGGGCAGGACGGGCCCCGGTCGAGCTGTGCAGGTAGATGCTCCCGCCCTCGCGTACGAACAAGAGCGGCAGGAGCTGCGGCGCGCCATCGGCGACGAATGCAAGATGCCCGACAAGGGCTTCGTCGAGGATCGAGTGCACGGTCGCCTCGTCGTAGCGGGCTCGCTCGGGGTGGCGAGAGGGTGCAGTCGATGCGACCGGCTCGTACATGGCGACTAGGCACCCGCTTCGCCGAGCAGGCGGCCGAGAGCTGCGCGCGCCTCGGCGTTCTCGAGCGCGAGCGTCGCCAGGTAGGACGCCAGCAGCTGCGCCCACTCGGCCACCGAGATCTCGCGCCGGCTGATCACGACCCCTCTCACCTCCTGGCTCGCCGTCGCGACGATCCTTCCCCGCACGGCTCGCAGCTCGAGAGCCCGCTCGCCGAGCGAGAGCCGGATGACCGTCGCCCTGCCCGGCCGGCCGGCCACGCGGTCCGACATCGACCGCTCGCGCTCCACCTCCACCATGCCGGCAGGCAGCAGGCCGGCGACGGTCTCGGAGAGGACGCGGTGGTAGGAGTCGAGATCGTCCGTGTCGGCGCGCAGGGCGGCCGCAAGCTGCTCGACGGCGCTCGGCTCGAGCTCTCCTGTCACTCGGGCTCGGACCTGCTCAACGGTCGGTGAGGGGGAGGGTCAGCTGCGGCTTCGCTATGACATGGTCGGCTCGCAGCGGACGGACGGCAGTTCCGACGGCGAAGAATTCCGTGGTGTGGCCGCCCCAGCGGTGCGGGAGCGCCAGCAGCTGCACCCCGACGATGCCCTCGGCCTGCAGCTGCTCCGCCTCGGCCTGCATGCGGCTCATCGCCAGCTCGCGGGCGTCGTAGAGGGCTTCGGTGTACTGGGGGATCTCCACGTTGCGCCCGACGTTGCCCATGGCCTTGAACGCCCCCTGGTGGGCGATGTGGTACACGCAGCTGCCCATCACCATGCCGAGCGGGGCATAGCCGGCCTGGACGAGAGTCCAGAAGTCCTGACCCGACAGGTCGGAGGTGAAGGGCTGACCCTGGTTGTTGCGCCAGCTCGAGCCGTCGTCGGCCACGACGGCGGTCCCGACGGCGACGAACTCGGCGAGGTCGTTGCCGAACTCCTTGAACTCGATGTCGAGGCGTACGCCGACGATGCCGGCGGCACCGAGAGCCGCCGCCTCGGCCTCCATCCTCGTCATGGCGAGCTCGCGAGCGTGGTACATCGCCTGGGAGAGCGTGTCCATCTCCATGTTCTTCGACCAGCGCCCGATCTGGATGCCGACGTGGTAGATGCTCGAGCCGAGCACGAGGCCAAGTGGCCGGAAGCCCGCCTCGCGCACCAGCAGGAACTCGTTGACGCTCAGGTCCGAGGTGAACAGGGCCCCTGGCTGGCCGGGCCGCATCTCGGCCAGGCGGCGCATGGCATCCTCGGGGATGCCGAGGCTGGCGGTGTCGATCGTCATGGCTTCCTTCCTGTCGGCACTCGTGGGTTCGTCATCGGCAGCACTGAGAGGCTGGCGGTCGGCGCCTTCTCCTCGCTGTGGAAGCGGGCGATCGCCGTGCCGAGCACCGTCGCGAGCGCCACGTGGTCGCGGTGGTTCTCGGCGACCTCCTGCTCCCAGACGCTGAGCGACATCGACGACATGATGGCCGCGTCGGCCCCGTAGCCCGAGCTG
Source organism: Actinomycetes bacterium (assembly GCA_021818615.1). Lineage (GTDB taxonomy): Bacteria > Actinomycetota > Acidimicrobiia > Acidimicrobiales > Bog-793 > JAKATT01. The sequence goes on from JAKATT010000216.1 coordinate 10,100, forward strand.
CGCCTGTGGAACTGCTGGCGGGCATCGGCTCGCACGTGGTTGACGAGCTGGGTGTAGCCGGACACCTCGGTGTTGCCCGACCAGGCGGACGCCTGGCTCAGCGTCGCCCAGTCGTCGTGGCGGACGGCGACCGAAAGGCCGACGCAGAGCGAGACCGGCACCCACCCGCCGTGCAGCAGCTTGGCGACGTCGTTGCCCGGCAGCTGGGTCGAGAACAGGTTGGCCGGCCGGCTCGCGCTGTGCGCCCGGACGGCGGTGCCGTAGGCGAGGAACTCGCGGTTGCCCTCCCCCATGCTGGTCACCTGCAACTGCACTCCGACGACCCCGTCGGCCCCGAGGTCACGGCATTCGTAGAGCATGCGCAAAAGGGCGGTGTCGTAGCCATGGTAGAGCGCCTCGGCGTAGGCGCCGAAGCCGACCCAGGCGTTGGACGCGCCGCTCGTGACTGCCGTGGCCGGGCCGAGGACGTAGCCGCCGCCCAACGCGCCGTAGCCGCCGTAGCCGCCGTAGCCGCAGCCTCCGAAGCCCTGCCAGCCGATGTGGTGGACGATGCAGCCCATCACCTCGCCGGCGACGCTGAAGCCGCAGCCTTCGAGGGCGGCTTGGCCCGACACGCTGAGAAGGCTGCCCGCCGGCCCGCCGGCGCGCCCTCTTTCCATTCTCGCCCGGGCTGCCGGCGGCAACCCCTGCCCGTCCCAGTCGCTCACTCGCACCTCCGCGTCCTACCGACGCTAGCTGGCGCGGCGTCCCCCCGGGGCGGGCAGGGCTCGCCGAGCCCGGATCAGAAGGTCGGGTTCGTAAAGCTCGGCGGGGTCGAGGGAGAGCCGGTGTAGGTCGTGATCGGGCCGCTGTTGGTGGTCTGGTATATGGGGCCGGACAGCACGAACTTGCCGCCCGTGATCACGCCGATCTGGGCGCCCTCAAAGCCGTAGTGGTCGCTCGAGGAGTACGAGAGCGGGACGAGGCCAGGGGTGTTGAAGGTGGGCCCCTTGGCAGCGAGCGTCGCGACGAGGCTCGCCCGGGTCGGGTTCGGCCCGGCCGCCTGCAGCAGGTCGAGCATCGTGAAGGCGACGGCCATGCCGTACTCGGTGTTCCCGTCGAACTTGTTCTTGGAGGTGTTGTCGTACTTCTCGTAGATCTGGTGGAAGAGAGAGATCCACGGGTTCGACAGGTCGGCAGGCGACGGCAGGTAGTCGTCGCTGATGATCCCGTTCAACAAGGCGGCACCCGCCTTGCCCCCCGAGATGACAGAGACGAGCCCCGAGAGCGTGATGACGTCGGAGCCGACGTTCGAGACCACGTACTGGGCCTTCAGGCCGAGCTTGGCGCCGCCGAGCAGCGCCTCGGCCGTCGCGGCAGGGATGGTGAACAGCACCACGACCTGGGCGCCGGCGGCCTGCACCTTGCTCATCTGGTCGCCAAGCCCGGTCGCCTGCAGGAGCTGGGCGATCGAGTAGGGCTGGCGCGCCACCACCTGGCTGGCGGGGATCTCCTGGTCGAGTCCCTTCACGCCATCCTGGCCGAACTCGTCGTCCTGGTAGACGTAGGCGATCTTCTTGCCCTTGAAGTGGGACTCGACGTACTTGCCGAGGACCTTTCCCTCGATGACGTAGTTGGTCTGCCACCCTGTCGTGTACGGGTAAGCCGGATTGCTCCAGCAGGCGCAGCCCGACGCGACGAAGAGCTGCGGCACCTTCTGACTGTTCAACAGGCCCTGCACCTGGAGCTGGGTCGGCGTGCCAAGCGGGTCGAAGTCGGCGAAGACAGGCTCGGCGAGGAGCTGGCGCGTCTTCTGGACTGTCTCGGTCGGGTTGTAGGCGTCGTCGAGGTAGTTGTAGACGATCTTGCGGCCATAGATGCCACCGTGGGCGTTCGCCCACTGGAAGACGGCGTTCGATGCAGGGGCGATCTCGCTGTAGCCGGGGGCCGCCGGCCCGGTCAGAGGCTGGGTCGAGCCGAGCACGATCTGGTTCGCGGTGATGCCGGGCGCCGAGGCCGTCGGTTTGGCGCTCGTGGTCGAGCTCGACGATCCGCTCGTGGTGCTGGCACCGCTCGTGCCGCTCGTGCCGGTCGAGGCCGTGCCGCAGGCCGCCGCGAGCAGAGCAGCTGCTGCGAGTGAGCCGATGATGCGTAGTGATCGAGACCACCGAGACATATGCCCCTCCTTGTGCTGGGCCTGCCGACCGTGACGATCCTCTGACGGCTTAGTTACGGGCAAGCTACCACCGGAGCACCCTGCGTGCCCGGGCAGCGAGGCGGTTCAACCCTCCTTGTATCCCCTGGGGAGCAAGCAGGACTACGAGCACGATGAGGGCGCCAAAGATCATGTTCGGCAGGTTGGCGCCGAAGTTCGTCTGGTTGCTCGTCGCGCTCGAGAGCCAGAGCGGGACGTAGACGACGAGGATCCCTCCCCACACCGCTCCTATGAGCGTGCCGGTGCCGCCGACGACCATGCCGGCGATGAGCGAGATCGAGAGGCTGATCGGGAACGCACCTGAGGTGGCGCCCAGGTTGACGAGAGCCAGCAGGGCGCCGCCGAGACCGGCGCAGGCCGCCGAGAGCACGAAGCCGAGCACCTGTGCCCTGGCCACGCTGATACCCGAGAGCGAGGCGGCGATCTCGTCCTCGCGCACGGCGGCGAAGGCCCGGTACCAGCGGCTCGAGCGCAGGTTGGCCAGCAGGAAGAGCACGACGAGCGCCGACAGCAGGCAGATCCAGTCGAGCCAGTGGTTGATCTCGATGCTGGACGGCGGGGTGAGCTGGACAGGGATGCCCTGGTCGCTGTTGAAGTAGTGGTCGGCGAGCTGGGGCACGGCCAGACCGAGCGCCAGGGTGACTCCTGCGAGGTAGGGGCCCCGCAGGCGGGCCGCCGCCACGCCGATCACGAGGCCCGCCACGCCAGTGAGCGCCGTAGCGAACAGCAGGCCGGCAACGAGCGGCACATGCGGGTTGTGAACCTCGAGATCCGCGTAGGAGTAGGCGCCGATCGCCATCAAGGCGGCATGCCCGAGCGATACCTGGCCCGTACCCCCGACGAGGAGCGACAGCCCGGCGATCACCACCGTGTAGACCGCCACCGTGGCGATGTTCGCGTTCGTCAGGCTGCCGACGCTGATCGACAAGGCGTAACAGAGGACGCCGCCGGCAACGGTGAGAAGGCCGTGCCGGAGAAGGGGCTGGCGCGGGAGCCTCACGAGCTCGGACAGCCGGCGCCGCCCGCCTTGCTCGGGCGGCGCCGGGGCCGGCTGCTCCATGGTGCCGAGCTCGCTCGCCATCAGACCCTTCTCTGCTCGGCAGAGCTGAACAGACCGGCCGGGCGGACCATGAGCACGACGACGAGCAGCCCGACAGCTCCGATCGGCTGAAAGGAGCTGCCGAGGTAACCGCCGACGTAGGAGAGGGCGAGCCCGGAGACGAGGCCGCCGACGAGCGCGCCGAGCGGGCTCTCGAGGCCGCCGATGATGGCAGCCGTGAAGCCGTAGATGAGGACGGTGTCCATGTTCGAGGGCGAAAGGAAGACCCGGGGGGCGACGAAGAGACCGGCGAGCGAGCCGGCGGCGGCGGCGAGTGCCCAGCCGAGCGTGAACATGCGCTTCACGCGGACGCCGAGCAGCCCGGCCACCTCCGGTGCAAAAGCGGCGGCCCGCATGCGCAGGCCCACGGAGGTCTTCCGGAAGCCCAGCAGCAGAAGGAGCATGAGGCCGAGGACAGCCGCGATCGTGAAGACGTCGAAGGGATCGAGCTCGATCCCCTGGCCGCCGACGCGAAAGCCGATCTGCGAGAAGGGCGACGGAAAGCCGCGCTGGCTCGAGCCCCAGATGCCGCCCGCGAGCGCCTCGATGAATATGAGCACCCCGATCGCCACGATGACGGCGTCGAGCGCGTTGCGGTTCTCCACCGGCCGGATGACGACGCGCTCGACGAGCCCGCCGATGACAAAGCCGGCGGCGAGCGCCACGACAAAGGCGGCCCAGTAACCGACCTGGTGCTCGAGGGCCGCGTCGGCAATGTAGGTCGTGATCATGGCCATGGCGCCCTGCGCGAAGTTGAGCACCCGCGTCGAGCGCCAGACGAGGACGAGGCCGAGCGCCACGGCGGCGCCGATCATGCCCTCGGTGATCCCGTTCAACGTGTAGTTGACGAAAAGGCGCACCCTCACCCCTTCCTGGTCATGGTCTGGTCATTGACAACCTCCCCGCCCTGAAGGGCGAGGATTCCGGCTGACTCGGTCGTTCACGCAACGCATGAGCGATCTCCCGTCGGCCTTCGGCATGGCTTTCCGGTGGCCAGCCGAGACGATGCTGTCTCAGGGAGCCGATGGCTGCCTGCTCGTCCCCCGTTCCTGTCGTCGCCAGCGTCGGAGCCATGCTCGCACGTCCACCCACTCGACCCGCCTGGCGACGGCGGCAACGGTGGCACCCCACGCGATGCCGAGGAGCAGCCCAAATGCCACGTCGCTGAACCAGTGCACACCAAGGATGAGCCTCGTGTAGATGACGAAGAGCGAGGCGACGAGGGCAACCAGCCAGGGCCACAGCTTGCGGCGAGAGAGCGCGACCGCACCTAGGAGCGCGAACAGCATCGCTGTCACCGCCACCGAGTGCCCGGAGGGGAACGAGAAGCTCGTCTCGTGCATGCCTGGGACGGCACCCGGAGCCGGGTAGACGGCCGTCGGCGGCCGTGGCCGCCTGATGATCTCCCGAATGAGGAAAACCTGGAGCTCGCCGCCCAGATACGCCACGATCGGGATGAGGGCGCGGACTGATCGGAGCATCACGAGCAGGATCGCGCTCAGCAGCACCGCGATCACGGCAAGCTTCGGGGCATCGCCGAGGAATGCGATCACCTTGGAGACGCCGACGAGGCCGAAACGGTGGTGCACGTCGAAGGTCTGCACCCGGTCGTCCCAGCCCTGGATTGCCCCGCCCCCGTGGCGACCGACGAAGGCCAGGCCGAGGAGCAGCCCGACGGCGAAGATGGCGGCCGCCGTCGCGACGAGGGTGACGATGCCGCGCCCCACCTTGCGGGGGTCTCCGGTCAGCTGCGCGGCGTGCGCTCGGCGCGTAGCAGCCGGTGGCGGCGAAGGGACGGCCGGGTTGGGGGCAGAGGACAAGACGGCCAAGAGGTTAACGAGCGGTTCCGCCCGAGGTCCGACAGCTGCGCAGGTCGATGTGCAGGCGGTTCTTCACGCGCTTCGACTCGGGAACCTTGAGGAACAGCAGGTCCGGCGCCACGCCCTCCTCGGCGCTGCCTTCCGGCAGCCCGAGGACCACTTCGGCCGCCTCCTCGTAGGTCCGCCTCCGCCCGAGCACCGCCTCCCGGAAGGAGGCGAGCGAGGACGGGTCGTGCGCATCGATGCAGACTGCCTGGAACCGAAGCATGCACTCGAGGCTATTGTGCGCCTGGGTGGCATGCAGGGGGGCGGAGCTGGGCCCGAGCGCGAACCGGCTCCGCCGTCGCTGTGAGCAGCCGGCGGCCGGACGCTTCCCGAGAATCGTCCGAGAGAAAGCGACAGAGCTGCCGGCACGGGTCGCGGCGACCGGAGGGACGAAACCCATGGCCATGAACTGCAAGCCGATCCCGACCATCGACGAGCGGATCAACGACATCCGCATGCGCACGGCCGAGATCGTGAACGAGGACATTCTCCCGAACGAGCTCCGTCTGTGGGCGACTCGCCAGGAGGGCGAGTCGATGGAGCACCGTCGGGAGGTGCTCGCACTGCGGGCGGAGATCAGGGAGAAGGTGAAGAAGGCCGGGCTGTGGGCTCCCCACCTGCCGAAGGAGTACGGCGGCATGGGGCTCGACTTCCTGGCACATGCCTACATGAACGAGGTGCTCGCCTACGCAGTCGGCGCTGCGTCGCTGTTCGGTGTCGTCGCTCCGAACTCCGGGAACCAGTCGATCCTCGTCAAGTACGGCACCGAGGAGCAGAAGGAGCGCTTCTTGCTGCCGCTCATCGATGGGACGATGGAGTCGGGCTTCTCGATGACCGAGCCGCACAACCCGGGCTCGGACCCGCGCTCGCTCACGACTACCGCGGTGCGCGACGACGGGCAGTGGGTGATCAACGGACACAAGTGGTTCACCTCGAACGGTATCGATGCTGACTTCTTCATCGTCATGTGCCGGGCCCTGGACGAGGGCGCCCGGCCCGCCAAGGGAGACCCGATGGTCCAGATCATCGTCCCGACCGCGACGAGGGGAGTCGAGATCGTACGAGGCATCGGGATCTGGGGACGCCGCGAGTCCGACCACTGCGAGGTCCGCTACAGCGACGTCCGGGTGCCGCTCGAGAACATGCTCGGCCACGTCGGCGACGGTCACCAAGCGGCACAGGACCGCCTCGGCGCCGGACGCATCTACCACTGCATGAACTCTGTCGGACAGATGTGGCGCGCCTTCGACCTCATGGTCGAGCGGGCTCGCTCGCGCGAGGTCCACGGCGGTCTGCTCAAGGACAAGCAGTTCATCCAGGGCTTCATCGCCGACAGCTACATGGACATCCAGGCATCCCGGCTGATGACGTTGCACGCGGCGGAGAAGATCGATCAGGGTCTGCAGGGCGCCCGCACCGACATCTCGGCGATCAAGGTCTTCGTGCCGAACGCGTACTCGAGAGTCGTGGACCGGGCGATCCAGGTGTGGGGGGCGGCAGGGATCTCGAACGACCTCCCGCTCGCTCAGATGTACCTCGGCGCACGGACCCTGCGCATCGCCGATGGCCCCGACGAGGTGCACCGCGTCCTCATCGCGAAGAACGTGCTCGGCCAGTACTCCAAGGGCGAGGGCTGGGACTTCGGGAACTGACCACGGCAGCGCAGCGGAGCGGGCCCGCCTCGTCACCGTGCCCGAGGCGGAGCGGCCGGGCCAGCGCTAGCGTCGCGGCCATGACGACAAGCGCACGGGAGTGGTTGGCCGAGCTCGCCTCCGGCCTCGGGACGCCGGCGCCGAACGACGACGAGCTCGACGAGCTGCTGGCCCTGGCCGGCATCGCCGCGCATGCGTCGGAGCGCGCCGCGGCACCCGTCTCCTGCTGGCTCGTAGCGAGGGCCGGCTGTCCGACCTCAGAAGCCCTTGCCATAGCAAAGCGCATCGCCGACTCCTGGTCGGAGGATGGCGAGTAGCTCGAGCGGGCAGCCTCAGCCAGCGCCGGTCCCTGCGATCGTCGCTGGCCTGCTCCTCACGGGCGGGGCGAGCACCCGCATGGGACGCGACAAGGCGTCGATCCGCCTCGCGGGCTCGACGCTCACCCTTGCGCAGCGGGCGGGCAAGCTCCTCGGTGCCGCAGTGTCGCCGGGCCCAGCGATCGAGGTCGGGCCGGGCTCGTCCCGCCTCGGGCGGGCAGCCGACTTCGGCGTGAGCGACCCAGGGACCGGCCCTCTCACCGCAGCCGTGGCGGGGTGCGAGGCGCTCGAGAGATCGGGTTTCTCCGGACCGGTGCTCGTGCTCGCGGCGGACTTGCCGTGGCTCACGCCCGAGGTCCTCGCCTGGCTCGTGGGCTTTCCGGGCAGCGGTTCAGTCGTCCCGGTCGTCGCGGGCCGCAGCCAGCCGCTCTGCGCCAGATGGTCGCTCGAAGATCTCGGGCGGGCCGCCGCGCTCGCCCGGCAGGGCGAGCGGTCGGTGCGCGCCGTGTTCGGTCCGGCGGCTCGTTTCGCCGACGAGGCATGCTGGGGGGCGGTGGCCGAGCCGCTGGCCTTTGCCGACGCGGACACGCCCGAGGACCTCTGGCCCGGCCCTCATGGCAGCGAGCTCCCCCGGAGGGAGCGCCGAGCGCCCGCCAGGCGCTGGGGCCCGGGCTCTCACAGGCCGTAAAAGCGTGCCTCGGTGACGCGCCGTGCCCTTCGCGTGACGCGCCTGTAAGCCTCCCGGAGGTCGGCCGGCGTCGCGCCGAGTGAGCGGGCGAGGGCACCGAGCGCCTCCCGGCTGGTCGGCAGGGAGTCCGAGCCGGCTCGAGCGACGATGCCACCGGCGCCCGCTATGAAGTTGCCGACGAGGTGCCAGCGCGTCCGGGTGCGGGTGAGGAAGCGGTAGGCCTCCGACAGGGCGGCGGCCTCCGCTGCAGGAAGGTGACCGGCGGCCCTGAGGTCGCTCAGGGCGGCGAGCGTGTTCGCTCCCGGGACTTGGTGCTGGAGCTGTAGAAGCTGGGTCGTCCACTCGACGTCGGACAGCGATCCCTTGCCGAGCTTGAAGTGGAACTGGGGATCCTCGCCGGCGGGGATGCGCTCACGTTCTATTCGCGCTTTCATCCGGCGTATCTCGCGCTCCTGCTCCTGGCCGAAAGGCAGCCCCCACAGGGCGGTGTCGGCGAGCTGGCGGAATGCCTCGAGCACGGCAGCCTCGCCGGCAATCGGGCGGACGCGAAGGAGCGCCTGGCGTTCCCAGGTCTCGGCCCAGCGGCTGTAGTACTCCGCGTAGGCCGCGAGGCTCCTCGCTCTCGGTCCCTGCTTGCCCTCAGGTCGGAGCGACGCGTCGAGGGTGAGGATCCGGTCTGCGGGCGTCGCTCCGTTGAGGAGGCGGAAGATCGCGGAGGCGGCCGCTTCGGCTGTCTCGGCATCGGCTGCACCCCGCCCTTCGTAGGCGAGGAGGACGTCGAGGTCGCTGCCGAAGGCGAGCTCCTCTCCTCCGAGGCGGCCGAGCGCCACGACTGCGAGCGGCACCTTTGGCTGCACGACGTGCAGGGCCGCTTCGATCACCGAGTCGGCGAGCGATGCCAGGGCTCGTGCCGTCGTCTCCGAGGACGAGCTTCCGAGGATCTCACCTGCCGCGAGGCGCAGAGTCTCGGCTTCGACGAAGTGGCGCAGCGCCGCCGGGGCCCGGACGAGGTCGTGCTCGGCGGCGAGCACCGCCCGTTCACGGAGCTCCCGCGTCTCGACCGGTACCAGCTCGTCGTCGTTTCCGATGCGGAGGGCGACGTCGGGGTGCCGGCCCACGAGATCGGACACCTGCCGGCCGGTACCGACGAGCAGGCACAGGCGCCTTGCCAGTTCGGGCGAGTCGCGGAATCCCGCGACGAGCACATCCCGGCGGTGTGGCACGGAGGCGAACGTCCTCAGGGCAAGGAGCCCCTGATCGGGGTCGGCCGACTCCGAGAGCCACCCGAGCAGGACCGGCAGCATCTGCTGCATGAGGCGCGACGAGCGGGTGAGGCCGCGGGTGAGCTCGGCGAGCGCTTGTCTCGTCCGCTCCGCCTGCCGGAAACCGAATGCCTGCAGCCGGGCGTCGAGGGCACCTCCTGGAGCCGGCCGCGCGAGGGCACCTCCTGGAGCCCGCAGTGCGGTGCCGCCGCCCTCCCTGCCCGGCGCGCCGGAGGGGCTCCGGTCGGCTGCCGGCCCGCGGTTCTCGGTGAAGGCCTCGAGGAGCGGGCGGAAGAAGAGCCGCTCGTGGATCGCCCGGGCCGAGCTCTGGTAGTGGGCGAGGACGCTGTCGAACTCCATCACATGGCGGCCGCGGGTCCTGCCGGTCCCGGCCAGCCCGAGCCCGGCCGCAAGGGCGGCGCGCCGGCCGCGATCCTCCGGGATCGTGTGGACCTGGGCCTCCTCGACGAGCTGGAGGCGGTGCTCGACCGTCCTTAGGAACCGGTAGGCGAGGCTGAGGGCCGCGGCGTCCCCCCCGTCCACGTAACCAGCGTCCGCCAGCTCGGCGAGCGCCGGGAGGGTGGCGGGGACTCGGATGCCCGCGTCCGCCGGACCATGCACCAGCTGCAGCAGCTGGACGGAGAACTCGATGTCCCTGATCCCGCCCCGCCCCCGTTTCACCTCGCGCTCAGCCAAGCCCCGCCCCGACGTGATCTGCTCGGAGCGACTCTTCATCGCCCGCAGCTCCGACAGGTCGTCTGCGTCGAGACGGCGGTTCCACAGCACGTGCTCGACGGCGCGGGCGAACCTCGTGCCGAGCTCGGCGTCGCCCGCGCACGGCCGGGCCTTGAGGAGCGCCTGGAACTCCCAGGGACGGGCCCAGCGCTCCCAGTAGGCCTCGAAGGAGGCGAGCGAGCGGACGAGCGCGCCGTTGCGCCCTTCGGGCCGCAGGTCCGTGTCGATGCGAAACGCCTCGCCCGCCACTGCGAGCACCCTTCTCGCGGCGCCGGACTCGTCTTTTCCTACGAGCATCACGTCGACGTCGCTCGCGTAGTTGAGCTCCTTCGCGCCGTGCTTGCCCATCGCGATGACGGCGAGCCCGGCATCGGTGCCCACGCCGCTCAGCCTGCAGGCGGCTGAGAGCACTGCGTCGGCCAGCCGTGAGAGGGCCTCGCCTACGGCTTCCAGCGCGTCGAGGCCGGCGAGGTCCCTGGCGGAGATGCGCAGCAGGCCGAGTCGCTTGCGCCGGGCGACGTCGGCGGCGTCTCTTCCGAGCCCCGGGTCTGTGAGCGCCATCGGGCTCTCGCTGCGGTTCGCCACGCCGGCGAGCACGTCGAGCGCCGCCGGGTCGGTGAGGACGAGCCTCGCGAGGGAGTTGCTCGCTGCCGCCACGATCGCTACCAGCCGGGCGAGAGCCGGGTCGTTCTCCAGCCGTTCCACTCCCGATGCCTGCACCGTGCCGCCGGCGGCCTCGTCGACGAGGCGCTCGAAGAGCAGCCCGGCAGTCGCTGGCGCGCTGCAGGAACGGGCGGCGTCCTCCAGTGCCGGCGGCAGGTTCATCCGCCGATGATCCCAAAGCGGGGGGCCGCCGTCACCCCGTCGCCACGGCGGTCGCCCGTCCAGGAGTTACGCTCGGATGGATGGCTCGGGTCCGCATCGCCCTGTGCCAACTCAACCCGGTCGTCGGCGACCTCGACAACAACGCCGCCAAGGTGATCGAAGCGGTCCGCAGGGCCGAGGAGCAGGGAGCGGACCTGGCCGTCTTCCCCGAGCTCGTGCTGCCGGGCTACCCGCCGGAGGACCTCCTCGTGAAGCCGGCTTTCGTCGAGGGCAACATGGCGGCACTCGAGAAGGTGGCCGCCGCGACGGGCTCGTGTGCCGCCGTCGTCGGGTACGTGGACTCAGATGGTGACCTTTACAACGCGGCTGCCGTCGCTGCTGGCGGCAAGGTGCACGGCAGCTGGCGCAAGCAGCTCCTCCCCAACTACGGCGTCTTCGACGAGCAGCGGTGGTTCCGACCCGGGTCCGGTGAGGACCGCCTCTTCCTCGTCGCGGGCGTGCGCACGGGCGTCGTCATCTGTGAGGATGCCTGGAGCCCGAGCGGGCCCGTGGCACGCCTTGGTGCCGGCGGCGCCGAGCTCATAGTCGTCATCAACGCCTCCCCCTACAGGGCGGGTGCCCTGATGGAGCGCCGTCGGATGCTCGCCACGCGGGCGGCGGACGCCTCGACGGCGCTCGTCTACGTCAATCTCGTCGGCGGCCAGGACGAGCTCGTCTTCGACGGCGGGTCCATGGTCTTCGACCACCACGGGTCGCTCGTCGCCTCCCTGCCGCAGTTCGAGGAGCGCGTCGGCCTCCTCGACCTCGAGCTGCGACCCGCCTACCGCAAGCGGCTGCTGGACCCGAGAGGTCGCGCGGCGGCGGAGCCCATCGAGGCTGTCGTCGTCTCCGGCGCCCCGGCGGAGCGGACGGGCTCGCATGAGCCTGTGATCGCGCCGGCGCCAAGCCGTGCCGAGGAGGTCTACGGCGCCCTTGTCCTTGCCACGCGCGACTACGTCGAGAAGAACGGCTTCTCCGACGTCCTCGTGTCCCTCTCGGGCGGCATCGACTCGTCGCTCGTCGCCGTGATCGCGGTCGATGCCATCGGCGCCGAGCGCGTGCACGGGGTGCTGCTGCCGTCCCGTTACTCCTCGAAGGGCTCGGTAGACGATGCCGAGGACCTCGTCCACCGGCTCGGCATCGAAGCCCGTGCCATCCCGATCGAGCCAGCCCACTCGGCGCTCATGGAGATGCTGGCCCCGTCGTTCGAGGGACGGCCCCACGGGCTCGCCGAGGAGAACCTGCAGGCGCGAATCCGCGGGACGGTCGTCATGGGGCTCTCGAACGAGTTCGGCTGGCTCGTGCTCACGACGGGCAACAAGAGCGAGATGGCCGTCGGGTACGCGACGCTGTACGGCGACATGGCGGGGGGTTTCGCCGTCATCAAGGACGTCCCGAAGACTCTCCTCTACGAGCTGTGCCGCTATCGCAACGAGGCCGGGTCCGCCGAGGTGATACCGGAGGCCGTCATCGTGAAGCCTCCCTCTGCCGAGCTGCGTCCCGGCCAGGTCGACGAGGACAGCCTGCCGCCCTACGAGGAGCTCGACCCGATCCTCTATGGCTACGTGGAAGAGGATCGCACCATCTCCGAGCTCGTCGCCGAAGGGCACGAAGCCGCGGTCGTGCGGCGCGTCGTCGATCTCGTCGACCGTGCCGAGTACAAGCGCCGGCAGGCTGCGCCCGGCCCGCGGGTGACGAGCCGGGCGTTCGGCAAGGACCGCCGCATGCCCATCACGAACCGCTTCCGCGGGCGGTCCGAGCCCCCTGGCTCGAGTCGCCAGAGCGGGCTGTGAGGCGGGCCGTTCCCGGACGGCTCGCCGCCGAGCTGGCTGGGCCGCCGAGGGTCCTCACGCTGAGGGAGTGGGCGGAGGTGACCGGGGGCCTCCGCCACGTCGAGCTCACGCTGTTCGGGCGCCTCGGGCGCCTCGCCGTCGCTGCTCCCCTGCCCTCTCTGGCAGGCTGGGCGATGGGGGCGAGCCTCATGGCAGCCTGGCGCGCCGAACAGCTCGAGGTCCTGCTCCCCGTGTCGACCGGTCTTCCCGATCGTGGCTCGGTCACTCGACCGCGGTCGCCCGAGGTTGCCTCGGCGCTCGACCGTCTCGTCTCGCTCGGCGCCGTCGCGCTGGCAAGGGAGGTGTCAGAGCGCTGGTTCCCTGCGCTGCTCAGAGCTTACGAAACCCGCTCCGCTCATTGCTTCGAACCTGCCGACGCTCCCTTTGGCGCCGTGCTCGCCCGGCTTGTGGCCGACGTCGCGGACGCCTCCAGGCGGGCATCGGACCTGCTCGTTCGCGACGATGTGACCCGCGAGGACCCTTGACGCCGCCGTTACACTGATCCCGGACAACACGGCAGTGCAGGTCGAGAGTTGTGGTTCCTGGGCGGCATCCTGTCGTCTCGGGCAGCGGAGCCGGGTCCCTGGCAACCTTGACCGCACCGGAGCCGGCGAGCCCCCTTCTTACTGCGACACACGGAGGCATCGGGATTTTGGCGAAGGAGCGAGTCGAGCGGGACGAGGAAGATCTCGTCCGCCTGTATCTCACCGATATCGGTCAATACCCGCTCCTCACCAAGGATGACGAGGTGCGCCTGGCGCAGGCCATCGAGGCGCGCTGGACGGCCGAGGAGGAGCTGCGGGCCAAGAAGGGGCTCACCCCGACGCGGCGCCGGGAGCTGGGCAGGGCAGTCAGGCAGGGAGAGACCGCCCAGCGCACCTTCGTGCAGTCGAACCTGCGCCTCGTCGTGTCGATCGCGAAGAAGTACCAGGCATCGGGCCTGCCGCTCCTCGACCTCATCCAGGAGGGCAATCTCGGTCTGATGCACGCTGTCGAGAAGTTCGACTGGCGCAAGGGCTTCAAGTTCTCCACCTATGCCACCTGGTGGATCCGCCAAGCGATCACCCGCGGCATCGCCAACACCGGCCGGACCATCCGCCTTCCGGTCCATGCCGGCGACACCCTCGCCCGGGTGCAGAAGGCACAGGCGCGGCTCGAGCTCAAGCTCGGCCGCCCGGCGACGCTCGCCGAGCTCGGCACCGAGGTGGAGCTGCCCGAGGACAAGCTGATCGAGGCCCTGCGGTTTCGCGCCGAGCCACTGTCGCTCTCCGAGCCCCTCCGGGAGGACGGCGACGCCGAGCTCGGGGACGTGGTCGAGGACAGGTCGGCCGAGTCGCCCTTCGAGATGGCGGCCACGGCGCTCCTTCCCGTCGAGATCAACCGCCTGCTCGCACCCCTCGACGAGCGCGAGCGTGAGATCCTCCGGCTTCGTTTCGGCCTCGACCGGGGCGAGCCGCGAACCCTGGAGGAGGTCGGCGAGCACTTCAACCTCACCCGGGAGCGGATCCGCCAGATCGAGGCCCGGGCGATGTCGAAGCTGCGCCACCCCTCGAGCGATACCGGGGCCCGAGACCTCCTCACCGTCTGACATCCCGGGCTTCGACGCCAGGCCGGCGCAGCCGCCCGAGCAGCAAGCCGGTACGATCACCCCATGTTGAAGAAGCTGATCGTGCTCGCAGTGCTCGTCGCCCTCGCAGCGCTCGCCGCCAGGCGGCTTCGAGGAAGCTGATCCCAGCCAGCTCAACGTTCCCCGGCGAGCCCCCGCCGGCGGGCGGCCAGCCACCAGCCGAGTGAGAAAGCGCCTGCTCCGGCGGCGACGGCGCCCACCGAGACGGCGATGACCGGTCTCGGCGGGACGGAGGAGATGCGGTCCCTTACGCCGCGCACCCTGTCGCGCAGACGAACCGGCTGTACGAAGCGCGTGATCTCGAAGCCGTGCTCCCTGGCGTACTTGGCGAGGACCCGGTCGGGATTGACTGCGACGGGGTGCCCGACGGCCTCGAGCATGGGCAGGTCTGTGTAGGAGTCCGTGTAGGCATAGGACTCCTCGAGGTCGATTCCTTCGCGCTCGGCGAGCGCCGTCATCGCCTCGGCCTTGTACTCGCCGTAGGCGTAGAACTCCATCCTGCCGGTGTACCTGCCCTCTTCGTCGACCTCCGCCCTGCTCGCGATGGTCGCGTCGGCTCCGAGGTAGCGCCCGAGCGGGGCGACGAGCTCCTCGGGCGAAGCGGACACGATCACGACGTAATGGCCCTCGGCCAGGTGCTTGTCGATGAGGTCGGCCGCCTCTGCGTAGATGATCGGGTCGACGATCTGGTCGAGCGCCTCCTCGACGATCTCCTGCACCCTCGCCTGCTGCCAGCCACGGGTGAGCTTCAGCACCGATTCGCGGATCCGGTCGAGCTTCTCCTCGCTCGCCCCGAGGTGCAGGTAGACGAGCTGGCCGTAGAGTGCCCGGAGCACGGTACGGCGGTTGATGAGGCCACCGTGGTAGAGCGGGCGTCCAAAGGCCACCATCGACGCCCTGGCGATGACCGTCTTGTCGAGGTCGAAGAAGGCTGCCTGGCGGTCGCTCACGGGCTCGCGGCGCTCCCTTGGCCGCCGTCCTCCGAGAGCCCGTGCGGGCCGTGCAGCGCCGTCGGGGCGAGCAGCTGGCGCAGCTCGTCGTCCTCGATCTGGGCGCTCGCGAGGAGGAGGACCTCGTCACCGACGTCGAGCACCATGTCCGAGCGCGGGACTACGACATGGCCGTCGCGCACGAGCGCCACGACGGTCGCGCCGCGCGGCAGGCCGAGATCGGCGACGGCCGCCCCCTGCGCCGGCGAGCCCTCGGCGAGGGTCACCTCGATGAGGCGGGTGTTGCCGCCCTCGAATTGCAGCAGGCGGACGAGGACGCCGACCGAGACGGCCTCCTCGACGAGCCCGGCGAGCAACTGCGGCGTCGACACGGCGACGTCGACCCCCCAGCTCTCGTTGAAGAGCCAGTGGTTGCGTGGGTGGTTCACCCGGGCGATGACGCGCGGTACGGCGAATTCCTGTTTGGCCAAGAGCGAGATCACTAGGTTGTCCTCGTCGTCACCGGTCACGGCGACCATCACCTCGGCCTCGTCGACTCGCGCATCGAGGAGGCTCGTGACCTCGCAGGCGTCGGCCGCGACGGTGCGGACCCCCTCCGGCAGGTCGAGCGAGCTTGCAAGAGCAGGGTCCTTCTCGATGAGCAGCACGTCGTGGCCGCCGATCGCCAGCTCCTCGGCCAGGAAGCGGCCGACCTTGCCGGCACCTGCGACGGCCACTTTCATCGGTGCCACCTGCTCGTCTCTCGGCGCTCGGCGGGCCGCCTCGTCGCGCGTGCGGCTCCTTTTGCAGGCGCCTCGGCCTGCAGGGTAGGGCTGGTGGCATGCATCGTGTCACTGCTGAACAGCTCGCGGAACGCCGACTCGCTGCGGGCGCTCACCAGCAGGTGCAGGACGTCACCTTCCTGGCCGACCAGAGTGTCGACGTCGAGCAGCGCTTGGCCCGCCCGTGTCACGGCCACGAGCTTCATCGACGGCGATGGACCAGACGCGAGCGCATCGCACACGCTGCGCCCAGCCCATGCGGCCGGGAGCGTGCGTTCGACGATGTGGAGCTGTCCGGACGAGTCTGTCCAGTCGAAGGCCCCCGCTCCGGGCAGGATCTTGCGGAAGACCTGGTCTATCGTCCAGCTCACTGACGGCACGGTGGGGATGCCGAGGCGCTGGAAGATCTCGGCGCGGCGCGGGTCGTAGATGCGGGCGACGACGTTCGGGATCTCGTAGGTCTCCCGGGCTATGCGGGCGGTGAGGATGTTCGAGTTGTCGCCACTCGTGACGGCGGCGAGGGCGTCCGCCCGCTCGGCGCCCGCCTCGTCGAGGTGGCCCCGGTCGAACCCGAACCCGAGCACCTTCTGGCCGCGCCAGCCTCGCGGCAGGCGCCTGAACGCGCTCGCCTGCTTGTCGACGATGGCGACGCTGTGCCCCTCGGCCTCGAGCTGCGAGGCGAGGCCCGAGCCGACCCGACCGCAGCCGACGACGATGACGTGCATTGATCCCCATCCTTCCCGGTCCGGCCAGCTCACACAACTACCCGGGAGCTTCAAGGCACTTGATTGAGTGTCGCGTCGACCGGCGGGTCAAGATAGCTGGGTGGCAACGTCGCGCCCGGAGGGAACCGATACCCCGGTCACCGGTATCGCACCGGGTGCCTACGTCCTGCCGGAGCCGTTCAGCTACCGCCTGAAGAAGCGCCTCCTCGGCGAACCACTCGTCACCGAGCGCCTCTCGGAGGAGAAGCTGTCCAAGACAGTCGCGCTCGGCGTCCTGTCACCCGACTGCATCTCGTCCACAGCGTACGGCTCCGAGGAGATGCTCAACCAGCTCGTGCCGGTGATCGGTGTCGCGGCCTTCAGCCTTCTGCTGCCGGTCACCGGCGCGATCCTGCTGGTGCTGCTCTTCGTCACCCTCTCGTACCGAGAGGTCGTCATGGTCTACACGAAGGCCGGCGGATCCTACGTGGTGAGCAGGGACAACTTCGGTCCGCGGGTCGCCCAGGTGGCCGCGGTGGCGCTCATCATCGACTACATCCTCACGGTCGCCGTGCAGACCTCTGCGGGCACCGACGCGCTCACCTCTGCCTTCCCGGTGCTGATCCCCGCCCACCTGTACATCACCGTCGGCGTCGTCGCCGTCATCACCTGGGGGAACCTTCGCGGCATCCGCGAGGCGGGGCGGATGTTCGCCCTCCCGACCTATCTGTTCATCTTTGGGATCGCCTCGCTCGTAGCCGTCGGTCTGGTCCGGCTCGTTCTCGGCGACCTGCCCGTCCATTCGATCCACCACCCGGGCGTCGACATAGGCCACCAGAGCCTGAACGGGCTGGCGCTCGGGGTGGCCACCATGATGATCCTGCGCTCTTTCGCCAACGGCGGGTCGTCGCTCACCGGCCTCGAGGCGATCTCGAACGGGGTGGCGAACTTCCGCAAGCCCAACGGCCGAAATGCCCGGCGAGTACTCGTCATAATGTCGGTCACGCTCGGCACGCTCGTGCTCGGAGTCTCGGTCATCGCCTGGCACACGCACGCCGTTCCATACCGTATCGGCACGCCGACTGTCATCTCCCAGGAGGCGCGCTTCGTCTTCGGGCACTCTCTGGCCGGCAACGTGGCCTTCTACTTCGTCCAGTTCGTCTCGATGCTGATCCTGTACACAGGAGCGAACACGAGCTTCAACGGCTTCCCCAACCTGGCGAGCTTCGTCGCCGAGGACGCCTACCTACCCCGCCAGCTCACGAGGCGGGGCCATCGCCTCGTCTTTTCCAACGGCATCCTCATCCTCTCCGTCGTCTCGATCGCGCTCATCATCGGCACGAAGGCCAGCGTGAACGCGCTCGTGGCGATGTATGCCATCGGCGTCTTCGTCGGCTTCACGATGGCCGGAGCCGGCATGGTGAAGCACCACCTCACCTACCGAGAGAGGGGATGGCGCTACAAGATATTGATCAACGGCTCTGCCGCCGTGCTCTCGGCGCTGATCGTCGGGATCCTCGCCGTCGTCAAGTTCACCGAGGGGGCCTGGCTCGTCGTCGCCCTGTTCCCCGTGCTCATCTTCGTGCTCATCCGGCTGCACAAGCAGTACTCCGACGAGAAGGCCGAGCTCGAGCAGAATGCCGGCAGGGCGGCCGCCGCCCCCGTGCTGCGCCACCACACCGTGCTCGTCTTCGTCGAGCGCCTCGACCTGGCGACCGCCCGGGCGCTGCAGTACGCCCGCACGCTCCAGCCGGACGAGCTGCGGGCGGTGCACTTCGTTCTCGACAGCGCGCAGGCCCGGGAGCTGCAGAGCCAGTGGAGCCGCCTCGGTCTCAGCCGCTTCCCGCTCGATCTCGTCGAGTGTCCGGACCGGCGGATTACCCGGGCGTCGATGGAGCTGGTGGCCGAGGCGGCCGAGGACGGCCAGACCGAGGTGAGCGTCCTCCTGCCGCGGCGGGTGTTCGAGGGCGCGTGGCGCCGGGTGCTGCACGACCGTACGGCCGATCGCATTGCCGGTTACGTGAGTCAGCTGCCGAACGCCAACGCCACGATCGTGCCGTTCCCGCTCGGCAAACGCCGCCGCGAGCTCGTGCCCTGGCGGGGCACCGCCGCCGAGACGGCCTCTGTGGCTGCCGCCGAGCAGTACCTGGCGTCCTCCGGTGAACCCGTGGCCGGCAGGCGCCGCCGCGCACGCCACGACATCGCGCACCCGTGGGGTCCAGCCGGCGTGGAGCGGTCGCGTCCCGAGGCACCCGCGCCCGGTCACATAGCCGGTGAAGCCCGGGCGGGCCAGGCCGCCGGGCCGGGGCAGGCCGCCGGGCCGGGGCAGGCCGCCGGGCCGGGGCAGGCCGCGCCCGGCGAGGCCGAGCTTGCAGCCGCTGCCTCGGGGGCGCGGGGTCATGCTCTCCCGGACCGCGTCGCCCGCCAGCCAGGCGTCACGACGATCGGGGAGCTGCGCTGGCGACAGCGGGCCAAGGTGCAGGGTAGGGTGCGGTCCCTCAGGGTGCAGGCAGGAGCAGGCGTCCCGAGCGTCGAGTGCGTCCTCGCCGACGAGACAGGCCAGCTAATGCTCGTGTTCCAGGGACGCAGGCGTGTTCCCGGTATCGAGCCGGGCGCTCGCCTGCTCGTAGAAGGGATGGTCGGCGAGCGGGGACGGCGCACGGCCATGATCAATCCGATGTTCACCATCTTGAAGACGGCGGAGGGCTCAGGCGAGCCCTCGTGAGCCCGGAGCTGTCCTGCTCACGAAAGTTTGAAGCACTGCCGGGCGAGCGTTTATCCTCGCCCCGACCTCAGCAAAGGAGCTTTCGGTGAGTCCCCATCTCCTCGCGAGCGAAGGCGGGTACCAGGCCTTCACGCTCGGTGGGATCGATCGCGGTTGGCTGGTCTTCGCGCTTGCCGCCGGCCTCGTAGCGATCCTCGTTGCCCTCTACCTGATGCGCGGCGTCCTCGCCGCCGATCAGGGCACCCCGTCCATGCGCGAGATCGCCGGTGCCATCCAGGAAGGTGCTGTCGCGTTCTTGAAGCGCCAGTTCCGCACTATTGCCATCATCGTCGTGCCCCTGTTCGTCCTCGTGTTCTTCACGGCGACGAAGGTGGTCGGCCTGAACGGTCACCTGGCGCTCAGTTTCGTGCAGTCGGGCCTGTCGCGGGCGGTGGCGTTCCTGTGCGGAGCGCTCTTCAGCGGGCTGACCGGCTTCATCGGGATGAGCCTGGCCGTTCGGGGCAACGTCCGTACGGCGGCAGCTGCCCGTGCCGGCAATCTCGCGCCGGCCCTCAAGGTGGCCTTCCGCACCGGTGGCATCACCGGCATGTTCTGCGTGGGCCTCGGGCTCATCGGTGCGACGACCATCGTGTTCATCTTCCAGAACACCGCCACCTCTGTCCTCGTCGGCTTCGGCTTCGGTGCTTCGCTCCTCGCCCTCTTCATGCGAGTCGGCGGCGGCATCTTCACCAAGGCGGCCGACGTCGGGGCCGACCTCGTCGGCAAGGTCGAGGCGGGCATCCCCGAGGACGACCCCCGCAACGCCGCCACGATCGCAGACAACGTCGGGGACAACGTCGGCGACTGCGCCGGCATGGCGGCCGACCTGTTCGAGTCCTACGAGATCACGATCATCGCGTCTCTCATTCTCGGTTATTCGGCCTTCAAGACCCTCGAACCCGGCCACACCGTCCGCGGCCTCGTGTACCCGCTCGTCGTCGCCGCCATCGGGATCCTCACCTCGGCGATCGGCATCCTCGTCGTGCGGGCATCAGAGCGAGACAGGTCGGCGATGGCACCGATCAACAGGGGATTCCGTCTCTCGGCCCTGCTCACCCTCGTCGGCTCCTTCCTCGTCGCCCAGTTCTACGTTCACAACTTGAAAGTCTTCTGGGCGGTGCTCGTCGGCGTCGGCCTCGCCCTCATGGCAAGCCTCATCACCGAGTACTTCACCTCGACGGAGAACTCTCCCGTTCAAGAGATCGCCGACTCGGCCCGTACCGGTCCGGCCACCACGGTCCTTTCGGGAATCTCGATCGGGCTCGAGTCGAGCGTCTGGGCGATCATCGCCATCGTCATAGCGATCGCCGTCGCGGTGGCGCTTGGCGGCCCGCATCTCACCGTCGACCTCTACCTCGTAGCCCTCGTAGGCATCGGCATGCTGTCCACGACCGGCATGATCATCTCCGAGGACTCCTTCGGCCCGGTCGCCGACAACGCCGCCGGGATCGCAGAGATGTCGGGCGAGTTCGAAGGTGAGGCCCAGCGCGTCATGGTCAGTCTCGACGCCGTCGGCAACACGACCAAGGCCATCACGAAGGGCGTTGCCATCGGCTCTGCGGTCATCGCCTCCGTCGCCCTCTTCTCGTCCTTCATCGAGACCATCGGCAGTCAGCTGCACCTACGGGACGTCGGCAACAGCCTGTTCAACTCGCCGCTCACCCAGATCAACGTCTCGAAGCCGACCACCTTCATTGGGCTCCTCATCGGTGGATCGATCGCCTTCCTCTTCTCCTCGCTCGCCATCCGTGCAGTCGGCCGCTCGGCCGGCACGGTCGTTCACGAGGTCCGCCGCCAGTTCCGCGAGCACCCTGGGATCATGGACGGCTCGGAGAAGCCTCTTTACGGCCCCGTCATCTCGATCTGCACCGCCGCCGCGCAGCGCGAGCTCGCCACGCCGGCCCTTCTCGCCGTGCTGTCGCCCGTCATCGTCGGGTTCGGGATCAGCTACATCGCGCTCGGCGCCTTCCTCGCCGGCACGATCCTCACTGGCCAGCTGATGGCGAACTTCCTCTCCAACTCGGGTGGGGCTTGGGACAACGCCAAGAAGTACATCGAGGACGGCTTCCACGGCGGAAAGGGCTCCGAGGCCCACAAGGCCGCCGTTATCGGCGACACAGTCGGCGACCCCTTCAAGGACACGGCCGGTCCTGCTCTCAACCCGCTCATCAAGGTGATGAACCTGGTGTCCCTTCTCATCCTGCCCGCTGTGATCACCCTGCAGCACAAGGCGGGCGCCCGCTACGCGATCGCCGGGATCGCCCTCGTAGTGCTGCTCTCCGCCATCGCCTTCTCGAAGCGATCGACGGGGTCGATCAGCGGTGACGCGCCCACCCCAGCCGTCACCCCGGCGCTCGAGGCGCCGGCCGAGGGCTCCCCAGCAAGCGCCTAGGGTTCGGCCTCCATGGCCAAGCCACTTGTCATCGTCGAGTCGCCCGCGAAGGCGAAGACCATCGCCGGGTTCCTCGGGCGCGACTACGTCGTCGAGTCGTCGATCGGCCATGTCCGCGACCTTCCCCGCAAGGCAGCCGAAGTTCCGGCGGCCTTCAAGGGTGAGCCCTGGGCTCGCCTCGGCGTCGACGTCGACAACGACTTCAAGGCGCTCTACGTCGTCAGCCCGGACAAGAGGGCGCAGGTTGCCAAGCTGAGGAAGCTCGTTGCCCAGGCGAGCGAGCTCTACCTCGCGACTGACGAGGACCGCGAGGGCGAGTCGATCGCCTGGCATCTGGTAGAGGTGCTGTCACCTCGGGTGCCGGTGCGGCGCATGGTCTTCCACGAGATCACGCCGGCTGCGATCGACGCTGCGATCTCGTCGCCCCGGCAGCTCGACCGTCGCCTCGTCGACGCGCAAGAGGCGCGGCGGATCCTCGATCGCCTGTACGGATACGAGGTCTCACCGGTCCTCTGGCGCAAGGTGGCGAGCCGTCTCTCGGCCGGCCGGGTGCAGAGCGTGGCTACTCGCATCGTGGTGGAGCGCGAGCGCGAGCGGATGGGCTTCCGGTCGGGATCGTGGTGGAGCCTGGAGGGGTTGTTCGAGGCGGCCGGGCAGCGCTTTGGCGCCAGGCTCGTCGACGTCGGCGGCGGGAGGGTCGCGACCGGCGAGGACTTCCTGCCAAGCGGCCGACTTGCCGAGCCCGGTTCGGTCGTGCTCCTCGACGAGGCGTCCGCCCGGGGGCTCACCGCCTCGCTCGCGCCGGCATCGTTCAGTGTCGCATCGCTCGAGGAGCGTCCTTACCGGCGCAGCCCGGCGGCGCCCTTCATCACCTCGACGCTCCAGCAGGAGGCCGCGCGCAAGCTGCGCTTCGGCGCCCAGCGCACCATGCGCCTCGCCCAGTCTCTCTACGAGCGTGGATACATCACCTACATGAGGACGGACTCGACGACTCTCTCGCAGACGGCAGTGAAGGCTGCGCGCCGCCAGGCCGTGTCCCTCTACGGGCAGTCCTCGATCCCGCCTTCCCCTCGCACCTATCGCAGCCGCGTGAAGAACGCCCAGGAGGCGCACGAAGCGATCCGGCCGGCCGGCGAGGTGTTCCGGACGCCGGCCGAGGTCTCCCGCGAGCTCGCGGGAGACGAGCTGCGCCTGTACGAGCTCGTTTGGCAGCGCACCGTCGCCTCCCAGATGATCGACGCCACCGGGACGAGCGCCCGGGTACGTCTCGAGGCCCTCACCGCGACCGCCTGTCCGCTCGGGCCGGCCGGCACGCCTGCCGGCTTCGTCGCGACGGGCACGGTGATCACCTCGCCCGGCTTCCTGCGGGTGTACCGGGAGGACGAGGACGAGGCGGTGGACGCAGCCGAGCGCCGTGAGGAGGACGCCCGCCTGCCGAGGCTGCGCCAGGGCGAGGCGGCCTCGCTCGAGGGCCTCGACGCCGAGGATCACACCACGAAGCCGCCGGCGCGCTTCACCGAAGCCTCCCTCGTCCGGCGCCTCGAGGAGCTCGGCGTCGGACGACCGTCCACCTACGCGAGCATCATCCAGACGATCCAGGACCGTGGCTACGTCTGGCGCAAGGGCACGGCACTGGTGCCTTCGTTCACCGCCTTCGCCGTCGTCTCGCTCATGGAGCGGCACTTCCCGAACTTGGTCGACTACGGCTTCACCGCCAGCATGGAGGACGATCTCGACGAGATCGCCTCGGGCCGCGAGGAGCTCGTCCCTTGGCTCGAACGCTTTTACTTCGGTGAGTCTCGCCACCTCGAGCGCCCGGAGCCCGAGAGCGACAGGAGGGCTCGATCCTCCCGCCAGCCGCGCCACGTCCTCGCCGTGGACGGTCGCCGCGGTCTCAAGGACGCGGTTCTCGCCCACCTCGAGGAGATCGACGCCCGTGAGGTGAACTCCATCTCGCTCGGTGCTGACCCCGACGGCGAGGAGATCGTCGTGCGTGTAGGGCGCTACGGTCCGTACCTGCAAAGAGGCGAGGATCGATCGCCGGTGCCCGAGGACCTAGCTCCCGACGAGCTGACCGTCGAACGGGCCCTCGAGCTTCTCGAGAGCCCGTCGGGCGACCGGGCCCTCGGCTTCGACCCGGCGACAGGAAGGCCAGTGCTTGCCCGGACCGGGCGCTTCGGGCCCTACGTGCAGCTTGGGCAGGCCGAGGATGGCGGCGATCGCCCGCGGACGGCTTCGCTTCTGCCTTCCATGTCGCTCCAGACTCTCGGCCTCGACGAAGCGCTGAGGCTCCTCGAGCTGCCCCGTGTCCTCGGCACCGACGAGGCGACCGGCGAGGAGATCGTCGCGATGAACGGCCGGTTCGGGCCGTACCTGAAGCGCGGCGACGACACGCGCAGCCTCGAGGACGAGGGTCAGCTCTTCCAAGTGACGCTTGCCGAGGCGATCGAGCGGTTCACCCAGCCCAAACAGCGTCGCTTTGCCGCAGCAGCCGCCCCGCTGCGTGAGCTCGGCGCCGATCCGGTGTCCGGGCAGCCGGTGGTGCTCAGGTCGGGCCGCTTCGGCCCGTATGTCACCGACGGGACGCTGAACGCCTCGCTACGTCGCGAAGACGACCCTGACACCATCACGATCGAGCGAGCGGCGGCGCTGTTGCAGGCTCGCCGCGAGGCCGGGCCTTCGAAGCGCGGCCGGGCAGGCAAGCCAGCGCCAGGAGGGAAGAAAGGCACCGGGGCAAGAAGGGCTGCACCGAAGAGGTCAGCAGGCACGAAGAAGGCGCCAGGCAAGAAGGCCCCTGCCGCGAAGAGAGCCGGCCGGCCGGCGGCGGGCGACTCGCAGTAACCTGCAAGAACGTGGCGCACCCGGCTCTCCTCATCGCCATCGAGGGCGTGGAGGGGGCGGGCAAGTCGACCCAGGCCACCCGCCTCGGGAGGTCGCTCGGTGCGCACGTCACCCGGGAGCCCGGAGGCACCGCGCTCGGCGAGCAGGTGCGGCGTCTGCTCCTCGACCCGGCCAGCGGCGACATAGATCCGAGGGCAGAGCTGATGCTGATGCTGGCCGCACGCGCCCAGCACGTCGCCGGGCGGATCCTCCCTGCGCTCGCGACCGGCACGCATGTCGTCGTCGACCGCTTCTCGGGTTCGACGCTCGCCTACCAGGGCTACGGCCGCGGCCTCGCCGTCGACGAGATCATACGAGCCTGCGACTTCGCGGCGGGCGGCAGATGGCCCGACCTGAACGTCCTGCTCGACCTCGACGTGGCGGCGGGTGCCGCCCGGAGGCACGACGAGGAGGCGGACCGCATCGAGGCAGCCGACGGAGCCTTCCACGACCGTGTGCGGCGCGGCTTTCTCGAGCTCGCCAGCTCCGATCCCGACACCTGGGCAGTGATCGACGCCTCCGCCTCTCCCGACGAGGTCGCCGAGCACGTCCTTGCCGCGGTGACCGAGCGCATGGACCTGCTGGGATCCGGGGGGCGGCCGAAGCCGTGACGATCCCCGCGAGGCCAGCTTCGGCCCGGCTTCGGCCCGCCCCCTCGGCTCACTCGCCCGTCCTGGAGCGCATCGTAGGCCAGGCGCGGGCCGTCAGCCTGCTCGAGGCGAGCATCGCCGCCCCGCTTCACGCCTACCTGTTCGTCGGGCCCCCCGGAAGCGGCCGGCGGGAAGCGGCTCTTGCCTTCGGGGCTGCTCTCGCCTGTCCGAACAATGGATGCGGGATCTGCGAGACCTGCCGCGAGGCGCTTGCCGGGCGCCATCCCGACGTGGTAGTCGTGGAGCGCCGGGGAGCCTCGATCTCCGTCGAGCAGGCTCGAGATGTCACCCGCCTCGCCCTCCGTACGCCGCGGGCCGCCCCCTACCAGGTGCTCGTCCTCGTGGACTTCCACCTCGTGAGCCTGGCTGCGCCGGCCCTCTTGAAGACGATAGAGGAGCCGCCCGACACCACCGTGATCGTCGTGACTGCCGACTCGGTCCCGGCCGACTTCGTCACGATCGCGAGCCGGTGCCTTCGAGTCGACTTCGATCCGCTCACCGAGGTCGAGATCGCGCAGGTTCTCGAGCGGGAGGGTGTCGAGCAAGGACGCGCCGCGGCCGTCGCGCAGGCTGCCGGAGGGCGGCTCGACCGAGCGCGCCTGGCCGTGCGGGACGAGGGCTTCTCAGCGCGCCTCGATCGCTGGCGAGAGCTGCCGTCACGCTTCGACGGCACGGGCGCCACGGTCGCGCTCCTGGTCAGCGAGCTGGTCGCGGCGGCGGGCGAGCCTGTCGATGTTCTCAAGGCACGTCAGGCCGAAGAGCTGGAGCACCTCTCCGAGCTCGCCGAGCAGGCCGGCGAGCGCGGCATTCCCGGCCTTCCGCTCGTCGAGGAGCGTCACCGTCGTGAGCAGCGGCGGGCGCGCACCGACGAGCTCCGGGCCGGGCTGGCAGCGCTGTCGGCCACCTATCGGGGCAGGCTCGGCGACGGGCGCGCCGCCTCTGGCCT
>JAKATT010000216.1:36561-50422 GCA_021818615.1 Actinomycetes bacterium
GCCGAGGAGGCGCTCGTCGGGCGCAGCGAAGCGCTGCCGGTGCCCGAGCGTCACGAGGTGCTCGGCTCCCCGCTTCGCGGTCCGTTCCCCGAGGGCTTCGAGACGGCGATCTTCGGGCTCGGGTGCTTCTGGGGGGCAGAGCGCAAGTTCTGGCAGGCGCCCGGTGTCTACACGACGGCCGCCGGCTATTCGGGCGGCTACACGCCCAATCCGACCTACGAGGAGGTGTGCTCCTCACGGACGGGTCATGCCGAGGTCGTGCTCGTCGTCTTCGATCCGGTGACAACGGGCTACGGCGAGCTGCTGCGGATCTTCTTCGATTCGCACGACCCGACCCAGCACCTGCGCCAGGGCAACGACGTCGGGACCCAGTACCGCTCTGCCATCTACACCTCGTCCGCCGGGCAGCTGGCTGCGGCCGAGGCTACCCGGGAGCGCTTCCAGGAGGTGCTGAGGGAGGCCGGTTACGGCGAGATCACGACCGAGATCGCCGCGGCGGGTCCCTTCTACTACGCGGAGGGATACCACCAGCAGTATCTCGCCAAGAACCCCGCGGGGTACTGCGGGCTCGGCGGGACAGGAGTTGCCTGCCCGGCCGGGCTCGCCGCGCCCTGACGCCCGTGTCGCGGTGCTCGTCAGCGTCGCTGCGGCCGGGCTCGCAGCGGCGCGTCGGCAGGCAGTTGGGCTGTGTCGTCCAACTCTCAGCTGGCTCTCAGCGGAATGGCTCGCGGGCTTCGGCGCGCGCCAGCACACTGTCTCAGGTGGCAAGAGACCGATCCGAGGCAGAGTCGTCCTACGATTGGGACATGTCGATCCCGGCGGAAGCCGACCCCGGGCATCGCGCGTCCTCTCCGCCCTCTCTCGTCCAGCTCGGACAGGCGGGGGAGGAGCGCCCGCGCAGGACGTCGGCTCATCGAAGGCTCAACTACCTCCAGCGCCGCCGGCTCCGGGTGAAGCGCCGTCGCGCCAGGCGGCGCGAGAAGCGGGCTCGGCGCCACACGATCTTCGGCCGCCACCCCGTCGCGTCGGGCAGCATCGTCGCCGTCCTCGCTCTGAGCCCGGTGTGGTTGTCGCTCGGGAACGCCATGACGAACCCGTCGTTCGGCGTGACGCTGCCGGCTCGTTTCGCCGAGTGGGCGCGCGAGCACGGCGCCGCCCCGCTCATCGGTTGGATCGAGAACTTCTACTACAGCCACAACCCGCCGAGGGTGGGCGGAGCTCCCCCGAAGGGCGAGATCCCGCTCGGCGGGGTGGGCAAATCGACCGTGCCGGTGCACACCGCCGGCGTCACACCACTTCCGGTGCCGGCGCCGATCCGCCCGTTCGCCTCGTCGCCACTTCCCGGCGAGGGCCAGTGGCACGCCGCAGGGCGGCTCGTGGACGGCGTCCCTGCAATCTACGAGGCCTTCCTGCGCCCCGACGCCGTGCACACGAGCTACGTCGTCGGCGTGGCGTGGATGGACACTCGGCTCCTCAGGGCCACCCTCTACTCCGGCAGCATGATCCCTGGCGGCGGCCCGTACCGCTACACGGCCCCTGTCCAGCCGGGTGCTGCCAGCTCGCTCGTCGCGGCGTTCAACGCCGGCTTCCTCATGAGCAACGCGGACGGCGGCTACTACACGCAGGGCAGGACGATCTTCCCCTTGCGGACAGGCGCCGCCTCCTTTGTCATCTACAGGGACGGCTCGGTGGCGATCGGGGCGTGGGGCAGCCAGGTGCGCATGACGAGCCAGGTGGTGGCCGTTCGGCAGAACCTCAACATGCTGGTCGACAACGGCAAGCCGGTCGCAGGCCTCAATCCGAACGACATCTCCGTCTGGGGGGCCACCCTCGGCGCCCAGGTTTACGTGTGGCGCTCGGCGATAGGCGTGACCGCGAACGGGGCGCTCGTCTACGTCGGGGGCCCCAGCCTCAACATCACGACGCTCGCCGCCCTGCTGGTGCGTGCGGGAGCGGTGCGGGGCATGGAGCTCGACATCAACACCGACTGGGTCGACTTCGCCACGTTCAAGCCGTCTACGGCAAATGGACTGGCGTCGCCGGCGAACGGCCAGGACCTGCTTGCCAACATGGTCGGCAGCCCGAGCCGCTACTTCGCTTCGTGGTGGGCGCGTGACTTCTTCACCATGTCGTGCCGCGGCAGCTGCACCAAGCCCTGAGCGGGCCCCGACATCTCAGCCGGGCAGTCGGCGGAAGACCGGTCGTGGCAACACTCGCAGCCCGGCGAAGACGAGACGCAAGATCGCTGGTACCCAGACGATCTTCTCGCCTGTCTCGAGCGCTCGCACCACGGCGTTCGCGACATCCCCCGGATCGACGGCAAAGGGCGCTTGGCTCCTGCCGGCGGTCATCCGGGTACGCACATAACCAGGCCGTACGATCGTGACCCCTACCCCGCTCCCCTCGAGTGCCTCCGACAGCCCCACGGCGAACGCGTCGAGACCCGCCTTGGCCGCTCCGTAGACGAAGTTCGCCCGCCGTACTCGGACACCGGCGACGGACGAGAGGACGACGAGGCGTCCGGAGCCCTGCGCGGCCATCGCCTCGGCGAACGCGAGGAGCGCCGCCGCAGGACCTCCGGCGTTCACCTCGAAGATCGAGGCGACCCGCCCGGCGGAGAGCTCGGAGAGCTCTGCAGTGCCGAGGTCACCGGTTGCGACGAGCAGCAGGTCGACCCCGTCGAGCCTTGCCCAGGCCTCTGACACGAGGCCGTCCAGAGCCCCGGCGTCCCTGACGTCGGCGACGAACGTGCTCACTTGGTCGATTCCGCTGCTGCGCAGCTCGTTCGCCCGCTGCTCGAGAGCTGCCGGGTCGCGACCGGCGAGGACGACCCTGCCAAGTCGCCTGGTCGCCAGCCGGCGGATGATGGCGAGCCCTATCTCCGAGGTGCCACCGAGCAAGACGCCGCTCTGCGGCATCCCCGTCGCGTCGATCACGGTGCGACCTCACCGGGCGATCGCCCGAGCGGGGTTCGCCGAGAGCCCGGAGAGGTGCGGGGGCGGCGGAGCGGGCGGCGGAGCGGGCGGCGGAGCGAGAGCCGCCGGTCGAGGTCCGAGCTGAAGGTCCGAGCGGGGTCGAGACGGTCGCATACTTCGCGCCACTCGTCAAGGCGCGGGTACATGGTCCCGAGCAGCTCGGGCCGGAGCCGCCCGTCCTTGGCGAGGTAGATACGTCCCCCGGCAGCCGCCACCTCCTCGTCGAAACCGTCGAGGAGCTCGCTCAGGCCGGGCAGGCCGAGCGGGATGTCGACGGCCAGCGTCCACCCTTTGGCTGGGAACGAGAGGTGCCCGGGGTCTGCGGCCCCGAATCGCTTGAGGACTGTCAGGAACGAGGGGACCTGGTTCGAGCTGAGCGATCCGACGATGCTCCGGAGCGTCTCTTCGGCTCCGGAGGGCACGACGAACTGGTACTGCGTGAAACCGCGCGGCCCGTACAGCCGGTTCCACTCCCGCACGCCGTCGAGTGGGTGAAAGAAGGCCTGGATGCTCTGGATCTCGCCACGCCTCTCCTTGGGAGCCTTGCGGAACCAGGCCTCGTTGAAAGCAGCCACCGCTTTGCGCGACAGCAGGCGGACCGGCGGTGTGAGGGGGACGCTCGCCAGCTCACGGGGGTCGTAAGCGCGCAGTCCCGGCCCGAATCGAGCTGCGGCACGCCCGGCTCCCTCGAGGCGCGCCGAGGTGGCGTGCTCACCCCTTGTAAGGACGCTCCGGCCGACATGGCGCCCTCGGGCGAGGCAATCGATCCAGGCCACCGAGTAGCGGTACTCGGCGTCCCGCTCCTCCATACGTGCCATGCAGTCGTCGAGGTCCGCTGCCCGCTCGGTGTCGACGACCATGGCCGAGCTCTCGATCGGGATCAGTTGAAGGGTCAGGTCGAGCACGAGGCCGGTGAGGCCCATGCCCCCGGCTGTCGCCCAGAAGACGTCGCTCTCCCTCTCCTTCGACACTTCGAGGGTCCCGGCGGCCGTCGCCAGCTTGAAGCGCTCCACCCATGCGGCGAACGACCCGTCGACATGGTGGTTCTTACCGTGGACGTCGGCGGCGAGGGCTCCTGCGAGCGTGACCTGTCTCGTCCCGGGGGTGACAGGCACGAACCATCCTTCAGGAACGCTCGTGCGCAGCAGAGTGTCGATGCTCAGGCCCGCTTCGGCCGTGACGACCCCGGACGCCCCGTCGAAGCAGAGGAGCCGGGTCGCACCGGAGAGGTCGACGACTACGCCTCCACTCACCTGGGCAGCGTCGCCGTACGAGCGGCCGAGCCCTCGGCCGATCAGTCTCTCGCCGGTGGCGCTCGCCGCCGCGAGGGCTGCGGTCGCCTCGAGGCCGTCGTGCGCTTTGACGACGCGCGCCCGCGAGACCGGTGCGCGTCCCCAACCGCTGAGGAGGCGTTCTCCGTCCGAAGGCGAGGGCTCGTTCGCAGCCGCGCTCACGAGGAAAGCGCGACGGCGAGCAGGATGCCCCAGGCGAGCCCGGCCGCCTGCAGCGAGCGATCGCGGAGCGCGAGCTCCTCGGGGGCCCCGCCGCGGCCGCGCACTATCGCCCGCTCAGCCAAAGTCACCACGAGGGCGAACGGGATCGCCGACAACAGCACGAGGAGGCTGTTCGGCTGCCCGCCAAGCGAGGTCGAGCGGGCGATGGCCCAGCCGCAGTACGCCACGATGGTCGTCACCTCGCTCGTCCAGCGTGCCGCTTGCAGCCAGGACGCCCTGTACCAGGCAAGCGCGCGGCGGTGGGCAGCGCGATGCTCGCCGAGCTCGGCAGCCTCTGCGCTGCGCTTGCCGAGGACGACGAAGAGCGAGCCGAAGCTTGCCACGACGAGGAACCACGGCGAGATGGGCACACGAGCCGCGAACCCTCCGGCCACGGCGCGCAGCACGAAACCCGACGAGACGCACAACAGCTCGACCACCGGCACCTGCTTCAGGCGCATCGAGTAGGTCAGGCTGATCAGGCCATAGGCGGCGAGCACGCCGGCCAAAGGCACGCCGCCGAGGGCGAGGCCGCCGACGATCGCCGCGACGACGAGGAGCGCTCCGAGGCGAAGGGCGAGACCGGCCCCGAGCTCGCCCGCAGCGATCGGCCGGAAGCGTTTCACGGGGTGGCGGCGGTCGCTCGCGGCGTCGAGGGCGTCATTGATGAGATACACACCGCTCGACGCGATGCAGAAGGCGGCGACCGCGCCGGCTGTCCTGCCGAAGGTGACAGGGCGTCCGACGACGGCAGCCGCGGCAGGTGCTGCGAAGACGAGGAGGTTCTTCACCCACTGGCGGGGCCGGGCAGTTGCGAGGATCGCCACAGCCGTCGACCGCCTCGGTGCCACCTCGGCCTGCGACATCAGCCCACCCTCTCCGACACGTCGTGTCACGTCCAGTCCTTGCTTTCTCGCCTGAGCCGGATCGCAACCGCGTGCGTGCTGCATCCAGGCCCTTCTCCATTGTGCCCGGTCCAGCTCCGGGCCAGGCCTCACTCCCACCATTTTGCACCCAGCTGCTCTGCCGGCCGGGGATCGTCGTGGATCGTGCGCATCGAGCCCGGAGAGGGGGGCCCGCTCGGGCCGGTCGAGAGAGCGCCATCTAACGTCAGGGCCCGTGGGAGCACGTTTCGCGGCGATCGCCCGGAGGGCGGCTCCACACCTTGCGGTCCTGGCGGTGCTGGCGGTGCTGGCGCTCGTGCTGACGTGGCGGTTGTGGGTGGGCGGCCATCCGACGACGAGCGTCCTTTGTCAGTGCGGCGACCCCGGGCAGACAGTGTGGTTCCTCGAGTGGGTGCCGTGGGCGCTCGCGCACGGCCACGACCCGCTCTTCACGAGCGCCATCTTTGCCGGTCAGGGGGGTGCCAACCTGCTCCAGAGCACCTCGTACCTGCTGCCGGCGCTCCTCCTTGCTCCCGTCACCTGGCTCTTCGGTCCCACGGCGAGCTTCAACGTCGCCGAGCTGCTGGCACCGGTGCTGTCGGGCTGGTGCATGTTCCTGGCGGCCCGGCGGGTCTGCGCCTTCTTCCCGGGCCAGCTCGCGGCGTCCCTGCTGTGGGCCTTCTCGCCGGTGCTCGTCGAGGCCGAGATGTTCGGCCACCTGAACTTCACGATCCTTTACTTCCCGCCACTTGCCTTCTGCGCCCTGCACGAGCTCCTCACCGGGAGCCGCAGTCCGGTGGTGACGGGCATCCTGCTCGGACTGCTCGTCGTGGCCCAGTTCTTCACCGGCACCGAGCCGCTCGCCATCACGGCTGTTGCGATCGCCTTCGGCTGCCTCGTCGCATGCGCGCTCGCGCCGCGCCTTACCTGGGGACGCCGGCGCCGCATCGGGCTCGGGCTCGCTTCGGCGGCCGCCGTCGCGGGGGTGCTCCTGGCCTATCCGCTGGACTTCTTCCTGGCTGGCCCCCGCCACGTGGTCGGCGAGCCGTGGCCGCTCACTTCCTTCTACGGCGAGCACGCGCTCGACATCGTGTCACCTGCACGGCCGGGCTCCGCCTCGTCGGTCCTGTCACGCGTAGGGGGGTACTTCGGTCCAGGTGGTCCTGGCGTCGCCTTCCTCGGTCTCCCGCTGCTCGTCAGCCTGGCGGTGAGCTCGGTCGTCTGGTGGCGCCGCCGCATCGCCTGGGTGTTGGTCGTCACGGGCGCGTTCTCTTGGCTGTGCAGCCTCGGAGCCGTGCTGCTGCCGCTCAGCTCGCAGTCCTACCAGCGGTGGTTACCGTGGCGCTACCTGCAGAGCTGGCCGCTGCTCGCCAGCATCGGGCCGAACCGCTTCACCATCGTGGTGGACGCCTGTGCTGCCCTTCTCGTCGCGATCTCGGTGGACGCGTGGATCGAGCTCGCACGAGCTGCCCGCAGGTGGCTCGCCCCGCGTTCGAGGGCGCTCGCCGCCGGGGCGGCAGGCGCCGTGAGCGCGCTGCTCGCCGCCGGGCTCGCTCTCTCGGCTGAACCGCTCGTCGCGACGTCCCCGTTCCCGCTGCGGACAACAGCCGCGACGGTCCCGGCGTGGTTCCGCACGACGGCACTCCGGCTCGGCGCCACAACGGTAGTGCTGACGTATCCCTACGCCTCCTCGAGCGCACCCGATGCCATGTACTGGCAGGCGCAGGAGGGACTGGCCTTCCGGCTCGTCGGCGGGCGGGCGCTCGTGCCCGGTGCCGACGGAGTCCACTCGCTCCACGTCGATCCGGCGACGGGGCTCGACCCGGTCCTGCAGGACGCGTCGTTCGGGACAGGGCTCCCCGCCCCGCCGAGTGCAGCGACGCTCTCGCTCATCCGGCGGGGCTTGCGCCGCTGGGGCGTACAGGTCGTCGTGGTGGTGAGGCGGGCCCGTGCGCCAGCCTGGATGGCGGCCGTCATGACCGATGCGCTCGGCGAAGCTCCGCGCTCCGAGCAGGGGTCGCTCGCCTGGTTCGACGTGGGCTCGGCCCCTGCGTCGCTCGACGTGGCGGCCGGGGCCGTCGAGCGCTGCGCGGGCGACGGCGCCGGCACCGGGAGCTTCGCTCGCGCCCCGGCCTGCGTGCTCGCCGCCGCCAGGCGGCACTGAGGCGGCGGCTCACCTGCTGGATCAGCCGAAGAAGACCTCCGCGACCGACCTGAACAGCTCGGGGTCGAGTGTCTTCAGGCTGGACACCGCATCGTCGATCGGCACCCGCTCGATCCGCGGGCCGTGCGCCGCCACCATCTGGCGCCACGCCAGGTCGTGCACGGCGTCGACTGCGGCCGTCCCGAAACGGGTCGCGAGCACGCGGTCGAAGGCACTCGGCGTCCCGCCTCGCTGGACGTGGCCGAGGATCGTCACGCGTGCCTCGAAGCCTGTGCGGCGCTCGATCTCCTCGGCGACGGTCTGGCCGATGCCTCCGAGGCGCTCGTGGCCGAACTGGTCCGGCTCGCCTGAGGCCACCGAGAGCGAGCCCTCGACGGGCTTCGCACCCTCTGCGGCCACCACGATCGAGGCATAGCGCCCCGAGGCGTGCCTGTGGCGGATGTACTCGCACACCGAGTCCAGCGAGAAGGGCTCCTCGGGGACGAGAATGACGGTGGCACCACCCGCGATGCCCGCATAGGTCGCGATCCATCCGGCGTGGCGGCCCATGACCTCGCACACGATGACCCGGTCGTGCGACTCGGCCGTCGTGTGCAGCCGGTCGATCGCCTCGGCCGCGATCTGTACCGCCGTGTCGAAGCCGATCGTCACGTCCGTCGCCGACAGGTCGTTGTCGATCGTCTTCGGGATGCCGACCACCGGGACGCCGGACGCGCCCAGCTTGTTGGCGACCCCGAGGGTGTCCTCGCCTCCGATGGCGACGAGGGCATCGATCCCCCGGCGCTCGAGGGTCTGGAGGAGCGCCTGCTCGCCGCCGTCGATCTTGTAGGGATTGGTCCGCGAGGTCCCGAGGATCGTGCCGCCCCGCGGCAGGATACCGCGGCAGCGCTCGACGTCAAGGGTGATCGAGCTGTCTTCCATCACGCCGCGCCAACCGTCGAGGAAGCCGACGACCTCGTCGCGAAAGCCCACCTCGCACTTGCGCACGACCGCCCGGATAGCGGCGTTCAACCCTGGGCAGTCGCCTCCGCCGGTCAGCACTCCGACACGCATCGCCACCACCTCCTCGCTCCCTTCTTCGATCATGGCACGCTCCTGTGCGCCCGCTCCCCAGGGCGCAAGATCCGGCCCGCTGCACCGTTACCCGGGACATGGCCAGACGACCTCTCTCACGGGCGCCCGCCCTCGCTGTCGCCCTCGGGCTCGCATTCGCCGGGATCGGCGGCGGCACCGGTTCCGCCGCCGCCTCGACAGAGGCGGCACCGGTCCGGCCGATGTCGCACTCCGGCCGGTTCGCCGGCTTTGTCCCCCCACCGCCCGCCAAGGTGACGTCGCACTCGCCGGGGGTGAAGGGCCGCGGCTTTCGGGCCACCATCTACCGCTGGGACGTGAAGACCGGGCCGAAGCGCGCCACGACGTGCTCCGTCCTCGGCGAGCTCTTCGTTCCGGCAGCTGCCAGCGCGGCGCGGCCCGACCCGGTGATCCTCACGACGAACGGCTTCGGTGGTTCGTACACCGATCAGGTGCCGCTCGCCGAGCTCGCCTCGCGTATGGGCTACGTCGTGCTCACCTATTCGGGTCTCGGCATGGGTGGCAGTGGCTGCGACATCGAGCTCGACAGCCCGCTGTGGGACGGAGAGGCCGCCTCGCAGCTCATCAGCTACCTCGGCGATCTGGCCGTGGTGCTGAAGGACGGCACGGACGATCCTCGTCTCGGCATGATCGGCGGATCGTACGGCGGCGAGGTCCAGTTCGCGACTGCGGCCATCGACCCGCGGGTGGACACGATCGTGCCGATCATCACATGGGACGACCTCGCCTACTCGCTCGCTCCGAACAACGCCTCGCCGGCATTCGACCGGGCGAAGGCCGCTCCGGGCGTCCTCAAGTGGGAGTGGGCCTCCCTCTTCTTCGGTGACGGCCTCGCCGAGCCCTTCCAGAACCCGACTGCGACGCCGTTTCCTCCCTCCAGCTGCCCGGGCTTCGACCCGAGGATCTGCACGGCGTTCCTCGGCTCGGTGGGCTACGGCTACCCCGGCACCTCGGTCGTGTCGATGCTGCGCGCCGACTCGGTGGTGAGCTACTACAAGCACATCCGCATCCCGGTCATGCTCTGGCAGGGCGAGGACGACAGCCTGTTCAACATCGCCGAGGCGGTCGCGAACTACAGGCTCTTCAGGTCCATAGGCGACCCGACCAAGCTCGTGCTGCAGAGCTGGGGCCACTCGGACCTCTCGCCTGCCCCTGGTGAGCTCAGCTACACCTCCCTCGCTCACGGCTACGAAACGGTCCTCGCGATGGACTGGTTCGCCAAGTACCTGAAGCACCAGGCAGTGTCGACCGGCCCGGCTGTCGAGTACTTCAGGCCCTGGGTGCACTACGACCGCGCGAAGAGCGCGGCACCTGCCTACGGCACCGCCGCCAGCTGGCCGGTGGGCACCACGCTCAAGTTGTACCTCTCGGGCAGCGGGGCGCTCGTCAGCCGCGTCGGCGCGGCGAGCGCCGGGAGCGAGTCGTTCGTGAACCCGCCGGCAGGCCAGCCGGGCAGCTACTCGGAGACCTCGGGCGTGCAGGACGAGGCACCCTTCTCGGACATCCCGCCGAGCGATCCTCCAGGTACCTTCGCCTCCTTCGAGACCGCCCCGCTGCGCAGGGCTCTCGACTCGGTTGGCATCCCGATCCTGCACTTCGAGCTGTCCGCCCCGGCAGCCTCCGCGACCGACCCGGCGCTCGAGCCGGTCGTCTTCGCCAAGCTCTACGACGTGTCGCCGAGCGGGAAGGTGACCCTCGTCAACCGTCTGGTCTCCCCCGCCAGGCTGGCCGCAGCCTCGGGACAGTTCACCGTCGCTCTGCCCGGAGTCGTCCACCGCTACGCCAAGGGCGACAGGATCGAGCTCGTGATAGCGGCGTCAGATCAGGCCTACCAGGGTGACCGGGTCCCCGGCGTCATCACCGTCGAGGTGAGCCCGCACGCCGGTCCGCAGAGCGTGCTCGACCTCCCCGTGGTCTCGCCCGCGAATGAGCGCTCGGGCGGCCCGCTCGCGACAGGGGCGTGATGGCTGTGGCTCATATGTTGGCGAGGTCCTCGCTCGAGTAGGCGCGAAAGGCGATCAGAGTTCGCGTGCCGGTGATCCCGGCGAGCGACGCGATCCGGCTCGTGACGATGTCGGCGAGCTCCTCGTGCGCGACGGCGCGCACGAGCGCCACGAGGTCCTCCTCTCCGGCCACGGAGTAGGCCGCGTAGACGCCCTTCGTGTCCGCCAGCTCCTGGCCGAGAGCGGCCACCCGGCCAGGCTCCGCCGTGATCAATACGATCGCAGTGACCATGCGAGGAATGCTACGGCGCGGCGCAGGTGCTAGACGAGAGGAAGCGCATGTCGACGACGAGGAGGGGCACATGAGCGCTGTGGTCGCAGGGAGCCCGCCTGGCGTCGCCCGCCGCCTTCGCACGGCGTTCATCGGTCGAACGCTGGAGCGCTACCCGTCGGATCGAGCTCGTCTCGGATACCTCGGGATCGTCACTCTCACGACGATCACGCTCTACTACCTCTATTACGTGGAGGGCGCCGTCACTCCGCTGCTGCTGCCCTCGTACCACATGTCGTTCCTGTACTTCCTTTACCTGCTGGTCATCTCGAACGCCATCGGTGCTTTCACGGCGTTCATCGGCGGCCTGTCCGACCGCATCGGGAGAGCGAATCTTGCGATCGTCGGCACGGCCGTCATCGGGGCGGTGCAGCTGTCGGTCCCAAGCATCCACTCGAGGCTCGGCTTCGCCGTGGCCTACTGCGCCATCGGCTTTGTCGAAGGAGTGATCCTCGTCGCTACCCCGGCGCTCATGCGTGACTTCTCACCGCAGCTCGGCCGGGCCTCGGCGATGGGCTTCTGGGCGCTCGGCCCGGTCGTCGGCAGCCTGGCCGCCAGCCTCGTCGCCAACCACACTCTTCCGCACCTCCACGCCTGGCAGGACCAATTCGTCATCTCTGGATTGGTTTGCATGGCCGTCGTCGTGATTGCCTTCCTCGGCCTGCGCGAGCTGGCGCCCGGGCTTCGCGACCAGCTCATGGTGAGCCAGAAGGAGCGCATGCTGCTCGAAGCGAGGGCGGCGGGCATCGACGTGGACGCAGCCACCCGGCACCCGCTGAGGACGATGTTGAAAAAGGACCTCGTGGCCTCGTCGGTCGGCATCTCGCTCTTCCTGCTCATCTATTACGCCTCGGTGAGCGTGCTCACGATCTTCTGGGCCGTCGTCTTCAACCGAACGACGTCGGAGGCCAACGGCATCAACACCTGGTACTGGGTCGCCGACGCCGTCACCCTTGTCGTCGTCGGGCTGCTCTCCGACGCGTTCAAGGTCCGCAAGCCCTTCATGCTCGCCGGCGCGATCGGCGGCATAGTCATGACCCTCGTGCTCATCCACCAGACTGGGCAGGCGCACGTCGGCTATTACGGCAACGTCGTGGTCGTCGTGCTCCTCGGAGTGATGATCGGCATCGCCTACACGCCGTGGATGGCGGGCTACACCGAGGCCGTCGAGGCGCACAACCCCGCCCTCAGCGCGACGGGTCTCGCGGTGTGGGGGTGGATCCTGCGCATCGTGGTCGCGGCGTCGTTCCTCGTCCTGCCACACGTCATCACCACGGCTACGACGCTCGTCGACAACAGCGCGGCGGCAAGCGAGCTGCAGGCTTTCCAAGCGGCGCAGCCTTATGTGCCGTCGCTCGCCCCGCATGCTCCTGCGGCTCCGCCGGTCCCCTCATCGGTCGTAGCTCAGCTGAAGGCTACGAACGAGCCGGGCCCGCAGGCGCTCTCCCTCATTCTCGAGAAGTACAAGACGACTCACAACGTGCTGGCGGCAGCTGCCGGCCTGCCGAAGGCACTCGCTCCCGAGCTGCCGCAGCTGCTGGCCTTCCAGCCGCTCGCGACGGCGATCCAGCAGGGCAGGACGGTGACGGACGCCGAGATCGCCAAAGTCGGGCCGGCGGCCTCGAATTTGGTGCAGCTGCTGAAAGCCGCCCGCGTCGTCATCCCCGCCCAGCGGCACTCCGCCAAGCAGTGGCAGCACTGGTGGTGGGTCTGCCTCGGAGGTGAGGTCGCGTTCCTCCTCCTCATCTTCGCGACGAGGGGGCGTTGGAGCCCACGCAGAGCGAGGCGCGACATCGAGGAGCGCGAGGCCCGGGTGGCCGAGGCGATGGCCGAGCTGCGACCTGCCGGCGATCGCCATGCAGGCTGAGGGCCCGCCGCGCGAGTAGTCGGCGTAGACAGCTCGCCTGAGATGCTGGCCGAGGCTCGCCGCCTTCCTCGCCCCCGGCGGCATGATCGCTCTCCAGGTCCCGGGCAATTTCAAGGAGCCGGCACACGTGCTGCTGCGCGATCTCGCGGAGTCGCCGCGCTTTGGCGGGCTGCTCGACGACCGGCTCGGGCCGTGGCCCTCTTCGCACGACCCGGTGGAATACCTCGAAGCGCTCGGCAGGGCCGGGCTGGTACCGAGCGCCTGGGAGACGACCTACGTCCAGCTCCTGCAGGGCCCCGACGCCGTCCTCGGCTGGATGAAGGGCACCGCCCTTCGACCAGTGCTCACGGCGCTCGATCCGGAGCAAGCCGAGGCTTTCGTCGAGGAGCACGGTTCTGCACTGCGGAGGACCTACCCGAAGCGACCGGGCGGCACCGTGCTCACCTACCGGCGCGTCTTCGCCATCGGCCGGAAAGGGAGTTAGGAAGCGGGCCGGAGCGCCGAGCTTGTGGCCGCCTGGCAGGCCGTCATCTTCGACGAGGCGCTCGCGTTGAGGCGCCGCTTCTAACCGAGGACCCCTTCGGCAACCGCCTCGAGCTGATGGGGGCCGTCACGGCGCCTCGCTGACCGGACCGACGCTCGAGGGCTCCGGTCGGCCTCGGCCGCCGACCTCGTCGCGATGGCCGCAGCTGCCGGGCCAGATGACTGGCTCAGCTCCGCCTCGTGGCGAGGAAGACCGGGATCTCCCGCTCCGTCTTCTCCTTGTAGTCGGCATAGGGCGGGAAGACCGAGACCGCGCGGCCCCACCACTCGGCCCGTTCGTCGCCGGCGAGCTCGCGCACCTCGGCGTCGAAAGGTTCCGGGCCGTCCTGGATCATGACCGCCGAGGGGTCGGCGCGCAGGTGGTGCACCCAGAGCGGGTCCTCGGGCGCGCCGCCCTTCGAGCCGACGAGGGCGTAGGCGCCGTCTTGCTCGACCCGCATGACCGGGTGCTTGCGCAGCTTGCCGGAGCGATGCCCTCGCGTCGTGAGGATGATGACCGGGATGCCCGTGTCCATCAGCGTGCCGCCCCGCTCGCCTCTCGAGCTCTCGTACTCCTCTACCTGGTTCCT
>JAKATT010000151.1 GCA_021818615.1 Actinomycetes bacterium
AACCCTCGTTGGGTAGGATTGGTTGCTGGCACGGTCGGCTCCCCTCTGTTTGTGGCTCCGTACGCCACCATGGTGAACGACCCACGTCTTTGCTGCTGACGGGAGCCGGCCGTTCCATTACAACTTGCGACCGGAGCTGCACCCAGTCGATCTGCCGGACGTCATCGACATGCTCATCACCCTCGCCTCCGGCGATGACGACGAGCGCCTGAGACCACCACCGGCACCGGCAGGGCTGGTGGCCGCGACCGAGGTGGACCTGGCACTCGTGACGCAGCGGATCATCGAGCAGCTTGGAAGCGACGACGAGTGGACGCGACACATTGCCGGCGATGCGGCGCAGGTCGTTCTGGCCAGTGATGCGACTCGAGTCGTCGCACTGGGCGAGCCACTTTGCAGGAGCATTCGAGGTGACGACTCCGGGTACTGGGGCTACGCCCACCCTGCGGGGGCAGCACTCAAGGCTCTGGCCACGGCGTGGCGGGCGGAACCGACGACGACGCGGTCGATCGTGGAGGCGGCCGCCGCGGGTGCGTCGCCTGAGACGAAGGCGGAGCTGGCCCGGATCCCGTGGCTGTTCCGGATGACGTCGGATGCACCCAGCGACACCATCACGGAGGCGCTCGACTTTCTCGTCCAGCGTGCCGGTGGCGATTGGGGTGACGAGGCCGCGGATCACGCCGTCGACACGCTGGAGAGCGTGGCGCGTCATGTTCCGGCCATCGTCGATCACGTCGATGCGCTCATCGGACACGTGCTCGCACTGTGCGGCCCGGCACCGCCACTTGT
This sequence comes from Actinomycetes bacterium, assembly GCA_021818615.1. Lineage (GTDB taxonomy): Bacteria > Actinomycetota > Acidimicrobiia > Acidimicrobiales > Bog-793 > JAKATT01. The sequence goes on from JAKATT010000151.1 coordinate 790, forward strand.
GATCGATCCAGCCGCAAGCCTCATGGCACAACAGATGGAGGCGATGGAAAAGGCATCCCGAACTATCCGCCGAAGCGCTCGGCGACGCGACCTGGCAAAGACTGTCGGGAAGAGCGCCAGATTCGATTCCCAACGGGCGTTGGGAGCGGTGCTGCCGATCTGCACAGCCAGCACCGGCGACGCCACCTACGACCGCACCGTGCGCACGACCATGATCGACGCACTCGAAGAGGCGGCGTCACCCGAGACGCTGCGCGACCTTCTGCCGATCGTCTACACCGCTCTGCTGTCGGACGATGCGGGCGTTCGCAGTGCGGGCATCGACCTCTGGGTGGCGTGCGCGAGGGTCACCGACCCGCTGCCCGACGACCTGTGCGATCTTGCACCCGTGCTCCTCGCCGATGAGCACGTGGTCGTCCACCGGAGGATGCTGGATCAGCTCCCCCGGCTCGGGTTGCCGGCGCGACTCGCTCCCACCCTCATCCAGCTCGTCGGAGCGTGGTTGGTGACCTACAAGAACACGGATCCCGATGTCGTCGAGAACGCGATCTGGGCGATCCGGCATCTGGCGTCGAGACTGGACAACGAGGCGAACGCCGTTGCGTGGGATGGCGTGGCACTGGCGCATGTCGAGTACTGCCGTCCGCACGACCGGGAGCGACTTCTCACGTCGCAGTGGCCCGACGGCCTTCGGACGAGCAACGCATGGATCACCGCTGCACTCGCGACGGCGGCGAGTCTCGACCTCGTGGACTACTACAACCAGCGCAACGAGCCGTTGTTGGCCGCCTTCATGGATCAGCCCAGCCTCATCGCTCACGTTCCACTCGATCACGTTGAACGTGTGAGCACCATCCACGTGCCGTACTTCACGTGGCGGGCGCTGGAACCGGTGGAACTGCTGCAGTCGGCGGGGCGGTTGTTCGATACCGTCGTCGTCGCGCGGCACGTCGAGGAAGGGCAGCCTCCCGGAGCCGAGGGGGAGCCTGGGAGGCAACTCGCGACATGCGTCCTCCGAGGAGCAGAGCTGGCGCGACTGCTCGTCGACGGGTCGCCGGACACGCCGACCGTCCGTGCAGCTACCGACGCGGTGCGCCAAGCCGTGTCCGAGGTGGAAGGCTCACGCGATAAGGCGCTCGACGACGGCGCGCTGCGCCACCTGTTGGACAGCGTCCTCGCGATGGCAGCGGCCGCCGACGTCTTGTACACAGACGTCGTCACCGATCCGTCCGCTATGGCAGACGGACTGATAAGTGCCGCCGATCGCCTCGCCGGTGCGGTGCAGCCGGCCCACGCGTCCGGACACCAGCGTCAGTGGCTCATGGAGGCGTGGAGGATTGCCTCTGTCCTGCTTCGCTACGACGCCGCTGTACGCGCCGCCGACAGCACCGCCCCGTCGCTCCTCGACGCGGCGAAGAGACGAGCCGAGATCCTGCGGGCGACGATCGATGGCGATACCGATGTTGGTGTGACAACGGGTCTTTCGGACTTCCTGAATGCGGTCGCAACAGTCTCGGGGGCCGCGGACGCCGAAGCAGCATGGCGACGGCTCGGTGCCGCAGCGGCGCCCGTGTGCGTCGTCGGAACGAGCCTTCTCCCACGCTGGGGAAGGTTCGGTCCCCGCTCCGAGCCGTCGCCGCGACCGGAGCAGCCGCTTGCGGTCTGCGTGCTGACACGGAGTGAGGTTCCCGTCACCGACGTGTTCGTGGTACGGCCCAATGAGTTGTACACGCTCGCGATGATGGTGCGGCTGGTCGATGTACCCGAGTGGGCGCAGGCGTGCATCGTCGAGCCGATCAGCCGGCTCGATCGGGACACGCTGACGCTTCCCCGGTACGAGTTCACTCTTGCCGACGGCAAGGCAGACGACACCGGCGTCACGCTCGTCGGCGAGGATCACCTGCGCAGCACGGTGGAGCAGCCGATCCGCGATCCGGCCATCGACTGCCCGCTTGTCGTGCGCCTCATCGGTGATGGTCACGACGAGGTCGTCGAGGTGGCCGGGTGCACGCGGTTGCGGCTGCGCCCGTTCGATCCGAGCCAGGACGTCGTGACCGATCACGAACAGACCGACCAACGGCTCCTGGAGATGTTCGGGCGGATCGACTCCGCGGAGTTCGACACCGAGGACGTGCGCGCCTTCTGCCGCCTCTTCGCTGCGTGCGTCCGGGCGGCACAGCGGATCATGTTCACCAAGACGTTCATGCGCGGCACGCACGTGACCGAGGAGGTGTTCCATGACGAGATGGAGCTGCTCCTCCGGGAGGACCCCGAGCTGGAGGGCCGCCTCACCAGACGGGATGCCGTGGCCGGCGGCTTCGACGACCTGTTGCACGACGACGTCATTGCCGAGCTGAAAGTCGAGAAGCGAACCGCCGCCACGGTGGAGGGATCGGCGAAGTACCTCGGCCAGCCGACGCAGTACGGCGTCGGCCGGGGCAGCCAGCTCTCCGTCCTGGTGATCCTCGATCACACCCGCAAGACGTCACCGCCCGGCGTCATCGAGAACTACATCGACTGGCTCAGACCCAAGCTCCACGGACTCGACGATCCCCGGTACCCCTCGCTCGTTGGCGTTCTCATCATCAACAGCAATCTGCCCGTGCCGAGCACCTGGTCCCGCCGTCGCATCGAGGTCGAGCCCGACACGCCTCGCGAGGACGCCACGACCTAGACCTGCCGTTTTTGCCTCGGTGCCCTTCGTCGCACGTCGCTGGCCCATCGTCGCCTGGGGCCCCACTCCTGCAAAATTATTTGTTCTGGAGTTAGATTTGTCAGCCTGGCAAAACTCGATTTATGCGCAAGTCGTCTCTGCTACAATATTCTTGCGATGACAGCAAATCTCTCCTCCGAGGAAGCAGAGCTCCTGGACCAGGCTGTTGCCTGGCTCCAGTCGGTGCTGCCACCGGCGTGGGGGGTGGCCGTCTCGAACCGAACCAACGTGACGCCGACAGGACCGGTGGCGATCGACGCGGTCATGAACCTCACCACACAGCAGGGCGTTGTCCAGTTCCTGGTGGAAGCGAAACGCAACCTGATGCCCAAGGATGCGGAGCAGCTGTTCTCCGGCCTGGCTCGTCGGTACCGACAGGTGAATCCATTCGGCACGGTGACCCTAGTCGTGGCTCCCTGGCTCAGTCCGAGAACCCGGGAGGTCCTCACAGCCGAGGGGATCAACTACATCGACCTGACCGGGAACGCCCGGATCGAGGTCCCCAGCCCAGCCCTCTTCTTGCGCTTCCAAGGCGCGGACAGGGACCCGAATCCAGCTCCGCGCGGGAAGGCTCGGGTGCGTGGCCCGAGAGCAGGCCGCCTGATTCGGTTTCTCGTAGACGTCTCGCCTCCCTACAGCGTGAGCGAGGTCGCCTCGACCACGGGGCTGAACCCGGGCTACGCGTCACGGCTTCTCGATTCCCTTGATGAAGACGCGCTGATCGAGCGGGGGAAGCGCGGCGTCGTGACCTCGACGGACATCTCGGCACTCCTCCGGCGCTGGACGGAGACCTACGACGTCTTCAAGACGAATCGGTCCTCGACGTTCGTGGCACCGCCGGGTCCTGCGGAGCTGCTCAGGCGCATTGCGAATGGTCCTGAGGCGGAACGCGTCGTGGTCACTGGATCCTTCGCCGCTGTTCGCTGGGCACCGGTTGCGGCGCCGGCCCTTCTGGTGGCCTACGTGCAGGATCTGGAGGCTATGTCCCAGAACTTCGCGTTGCTTCCCGCTGATCGTGGGGCCAACGTCGCGCTCTTGCGCCCGTTCGACGACGTCGTGTGGAGTCGGAGAGTACGCGAGGATGGGATCTCCTACGCGGCGCCTTCGCAAGTTGCCGCCGACTGCCTCACCGGCAATGGCCGGATGCCAGCGGAGGGCGACGCTCTGCTCACGTGGATGATTGCCAACGAGTCCGTGTGGCGTGCGCCATGTCTCGCCGCAGCCGAGAAGGATGATGCGTCGTGACGGTGGAGCCGCTCGATCCGCGATTCGTCGTTGCGCGTCGAGCGCTGCTTAATGCTTTGTTGGCGCTCGCGCCCCACCGCTCGGCCATTGTTGTCGCAGGCGCGCAGGCGATCTACTTGCGCACGGGCGACGCGGACTTCGCTATCACGCCGTTCACCATCGATGGCGACGTCGCGATCAACCCGTCCCTGCTCGGCGCCGACCCGCGCCTCGAAGCCGCCATGAGACAAGCGAACTTTGAGCTGACGGTGCGGGAGAGCGGGCACGAGGAGCCTGGGATCTGGGTGACGCCAGTGATCATCGACGGGAAGCCCGACTTTGTTTCCGTGGATCTCATCGTTCCGGAGGCCGTCGCGCCAGGGCGTGGCCGGCGTGCGGCGCGGCTCCCCGGCCACGGCGATCGGTCGACACGTCGCCTCGTGGGTCTGGAGGGCGCGCTCGTCGATCACTCGCCGATGCTGATCAGCTCGCTCGATGCGGGCGATACTCGATCCGTCACGACGGAAGTTGCCGGACCCGCGGCACTCCTCGTTGCCAAGGCACACAAGATCCGCGATCGCGTCGAAGCAGGCAGACCCGGGCGGATCAAAGACAAGGACGCGTCCGACATCGTCCGCCTGATGCAGACGACGTCGCCGGGTGAGCTGGCGTGCGTGTTCGCGACGCTGCTCGCCGACCAAGTATCGAGTGAAGCAACCCAGCAGGGCCTTCGCTACTTGCGGGAGCTGTTCGGGCGTCGCGGTCGTCGCGGGATCGCGATGGCGTCCAACGCCCTCCGCCTCGCGATGGACCGCGACACCGTTGAGGTGATCTGCACGACGTACATCACGCGGCTCGACGACGCGCTCGGGACGTCAGAGCCCACGTAGCGGCAAGATCAACCTCCGCCGTTATTGACTCGTGTGGGTGTGCTCTCCTGTTTTGGCCCCACTTCGGCCCGTCGTGCTCACCTGATTTGGCCCCACCCCTGAGGGCCATCTCGGGATCCACCACCTCGGCCGCCGTCACCCTGATCGTGGGGCATGACGAGGTCGAGAGTGGAGTTGTTCGAGAAGATCCGGAAGGCGCACGACAGGGAGGCGCTCTCGATCCGGGAGCTGGCGAAGCGCTACGGCACGCACCGGCGAACGGTGCGCCAGGCGCTCGCCTCAGCTCTCCCGCCTGAGCGGAAGCTGCCGCCCCCGAAGAGCTCTCCCGCGCTCGAGCCCTGGAAGCCGCTCATCGACGCCTGGATCGAAGCCGACAAGACAGCACCCCGAAAGCAGCGCCACACGGCACGTCGGATCTACCAGCGACTCGTCGAGGAGCACGGCGCCGACGTCGGTGAGTCGACCGTTCGGCGCTATGTCGCGCAGAAGAAGCAGTCCGCCGGCGTGCCGCTCAGGGAAGTGACCGTCTCCCAGCACCACCCGCTCGGAGCCGAGGCCGAGGTCGACTTCGGCGACGTGAGCTTCTACCTGCGGGGCCTGCTCGTCGTCGGGAAGATGTTCGTGATGCGCCTCAGCGCCTCGGGCATGGGGTTCCATCACGTCTACCTGCACGACTGCCAGGAGGCGTTCTTAGACGGGCACGTGCGGGCCTTCGAGGCATTCGGCGGGGTAGCCGGCCGGCTTCGCTACGACAATCTCGCGGATGCCGTCGCGAAGGTGCTCCGCGGCCGGAACCGGCTCGAGTCCGACCGTTTCGTGGCGCTCCGCTCGCACTACGGCTTCGACTCCTTCTTCTGCATCCCGGGCGTGGAAGGTGCCCACGAGAAGGGTGGTGTCGAAGGAGAGGTGGGGCGCTTCCGTCGGCGACGGCTCGTGCCGATGCCCCGGGTCGACTCGCTCGCGGAGCTGAACGAGCTGTGTGCCAAAAGCGACGCCGCCGACGAGCACCGGCACATCTTCGGGCGAGCGATGACCGTGGGTGAGCACTTCGAGATCGAGCGAGCCGAGCTGCGGTCGCTTCCGGCAGAACCCTTTGACGTCCGCCTCGAGTCGGACAACCGGGTCGACCCGAAGTCGCGAGTCTGCGTCCGCCAGTGCCACTACTCGGTGCCGGTCCACCTCGCCGGGCGGAAGGTGCGCGTCCTCCTCGGCGCCGAGACCGTCGAGCTGTTCGAGGGAACAAAGCTGGTCGCGTCCCACGAACGGGCGGTGGGCAAAGGGCGTGAGGTCCTCGATCTCGACCACTACCTCGAGGTGTTCAGACTGAAGCCCGGTGCCATGCCCGGCTCGACGGCGCTGCACCAGGCGCGATCGTCCGGTCAGTTCACCAAGCAACACGACGCCTTCTACTCAGAGGCACGCCGTCGCCTCGGTGACGCGAAAGGGACCAAGGCCATGGTCGAGGTGCTCCTCCTTCACCGGGGCCTTCCGCATGCCGCCGTCACCGCCGGGATCGAGGCCGCCGCCGCGCTGGGCTCCATCGATGCCGCCGTCGTCGCCGTCGAGGCCCGCCGCCACCTCGGTGAGGCGACCGACCCGATCGTGCCGATCGAAGGGGCGCTCCGCCGCTACGACCGGCCCGCTCCGAACTTGAAGGGTTACGACCAGCTCCTGAAAGGACAGCAGTGACGACGACCATGATGACCAACGACGCCGCCCTCGCCGCCATCGGTGCGGCGACGAGGGAGCTGCGCATGCCGATCATTCGGCGTGAGGCCGAGCCGCTCGCGAAGAGTGCCGACCGGACGCGCAGCTCCTACCTCGCCTACCTCGCCGACGTCCTCTCGGCCGAGGTCGACGAGCGAACCGAGCACCGCCGCCAGCGGCGGGTGGCCGAGGCGCGCTTTCCCCGCATGAAGCGGCTCTCGGACTTCGATCTCGCCGCGGCTCCGTCGGTGAGCCCGGCCACCTTCGCGATCCTCGCCTCCTGCTCGTTCCTCGCCGCCGGAGAGCCGCTCGTTCTTCTCGGCGACTCCGGCACGGGAAAGTCGCACCTGTTGATCGGGACCGGGCTCGCCGCCTGCGAGATGGGAAAGCGCGTCCGTTACGTCACCGCCGCCCAGCTCGTGAACGAGCTCGTCGAGGCGGCCGACGAGCGCCGGCTCTCTCGGCTCGTCGCCCGCTACGGCAGATTCGACCTGCTCTGCCTCGACGAACTCGGCTACGTGAAGCTCGACACGAAAGGAGCCGAGCTGCTCTTCGAGATTCTCACCGAGCGCGAGGAGAAGGCGAGCGTGGCGTTGGCCACCAATTTGCCATTCTCCGAGTGGGGCAGCGTCGTCGGTGATCCTCGCCTCGTCGCCGCCATCGTGGACCGCGTGACCTTCAATGCCCACATCGTCGAGACGGGCACCGACTCCTACCGGCTGCGGGCCACGAGAGCCAAGGGGCCGAGAAAGTAGCAGAGCTCTGTCAACTCAGGTGGGGCCAGAACTCGTGAGCACGGTGGGGCCAATCGAGGTTGACAATCTCACTCGTGACCCGGTTCGCCGTGCACCCGGCGCCGCGGACACGAACCGGAGGGCGGGAGCGAGAGCGAGCCGGCCCGGCCGGACGGCGCTAACAGCCTCCATGTGGACTCGGGAATCAGAAGCTCGTCGGATGCGCCGCGAGATCTGACTATCCGCTACTGACTCGCTACTGAACGGCGTCGTTCGGGCTGGATTCAGGGCGACGGCCAAGACACGACACCTATTGTGACCTGCCACGATGGACAGCCAAGACCGTCTGGACAGTCGGGATGCCACTACGGATCAGAAGGTTGGGGGTTCGAGTCCCTCCGAGCGCGCCAGGCCATAGCGCTTCATCGCTCGAAAGTGCCCGTCGAGATGGGATGCGAAACCAGTAAACCAATAGCAGGCGCAATCACACAGTTGCGATCGTCGGCGCCTGACGACCTGGTCCCGTGCGTCGATCCCTCAGCCCAGTCCGCTACGTGGACGGTCAGCATGTGATTGTGCGTCCGATGCACCTGGCCCGCAACGATCTCCTCCTACTGGTCGCACCCACCAGCCTCTCCCGACTAGTGGGGCTCGAAGTCGCGGCCGATGCGTACGATCGGCTGCCGATACGAGCGACACCTGCGGAGCTCGGCCGACGATCCTGTGTCTCGCCGAGGACCTGGGCATTCCCCTCCCCGGATTGACCGCCGACCTGGGGGAGATCGACGACCCGTGGATCGCGGAGCTTCGCCGTACCGCTCCGGCGTCACCGACCGGCCAGAAGCGGGGCCTAACGATTGACCACCCGCTGGTCTTCCGCCTCCGGGTCTCCAACGAGAGAGGTGCCACCCCGGGTCGACGACGGCGACGTGGTGTGGCTGTGCGCCGTACGGCGACGTGAAGACGGGTCTGACGACCACGCGTTCGAGTGGTTCGCCGAACTTCATCAGGCCGGTCGGCTGCTGCCGACCGATGACGATCGTCTCCGCGACAGGGCCGAGGAGGCAGTACACACAGATCGGAGGCTCCGCCGCGGCCTCTTCGCTCTCGTGGACCAGGCACTCGGGGAGCCCGGAAGGGAGCTGCAGGGAGATCTCGACGGTTGACTTCCCGGGAGGGCGAGTGCCTACTCAGGACCAGGGTCACGGAGATCTGCTGCGCGATCAGCGACACGCTGCACGCCGTCGAGGGGCACGTCGAGGAGGTGAGCGGCGATGGCGGCGTCTCCGGCGGCGAGGACTGAGCGCGCTCGATCCATGCCCTTGCCTACGAGATCGGCGTGCCGGACGGCGTACTCCCGGATGGCGCGGTCCACGACGTCGGCCTGGGTGGTGTGGATGAGCGCGGCGAGATAGCGGATGCGCTCCTTCGTCGCCTCGTCGACCTTGATCGGAGCCTGACCCATGGCGCAAGGACAGCAGTACCGAAGTACCTAAACGACCATCAGCGTCCTTCGGGTACTGTCCGTAAGCGATCAGAAGCTGAGCAGGGCCGGAGTAGATGCCCGAGGTCAGACCGGATGCCGGGATGGGAGAGGCCCGGGCAACTTCAGCGAGACGACATTGTCCTCGCCCCGGCGGTCGGGGGCGGGCCGAGCGGAGAGCTCAAGCGGACGATAGGGGAGATCGGCCGGAGTGTGGCATGCAAGTAGTACACTTGTGGCATGCCCCGCATCCGGATCAGCACCACCGTCGACCAGCAGCTTCTCGAGCGGGCGCGCGAGGTCGAAGAGGGCGTGCCGGACTCGGCTCTGATCGACGCCGCCCTCGCCTCCTTCCTTGCTCGACACCGTGCCGCGGAGATCGACGCGGCCTATGCCT
>JAKATT010000138.1 GCA_021818615.1 Actinomycetes bacterium
TACATGGACGAGGACCAGATCAACGTGGCGGTCGCCGCGCGACCGCTCGATGAGCCAGGAGCACAGCAGTTCGCGCAACTGCTCGCCGCGCTCGCCGACCCGACTCGCCTGCGGATCCTGACGGCCCTCGAGACTGTCTGCGTGCCGGTGGGGGCGATCGTGGCGTCCACCGGGCTCCCCCAGCCGACCGTCTCGCACCACCTGCGGATCTTGCGGGACCGGGGTCTGGTAGTGGCCGATCGCCGGGGCCAGCAGGTGTTCTACTGCCTGGCCGACGACGGTCTGGTCGAGTCGTTCCGCGCGCTGCGCGGCTTCGTCCCTGGGGGCGCGCGATGAGCGGGACGGTGCGCCTCTTCTGCCAGCCAGATTGTGCCAAGTGCGCGACGGTGCGGCGCTGGCTCGACCGGCTCGGCCTCGAGGTGCAGGTCACCGACGTGACCACCGACGAATCTGCCCAGCGCGAGCTGGGGTGCCGAGAGATCCGGTCGCTGCCCGTCGTGGTAACCCCAGACGGCAAGGCCGCCTGGGGTGTGGAGCGAGAGCGGCTTTCGGCCGCGCTGCCCTGCTGGCCGAGGCGTCGGCCGCCCGCCGGCGCGCTTCGCCCGAGGAGACCACCTTCGGCCCTGGTGAGCGCCAGGCCCTGGTCGTCACGATCGATGACAAGAGCCGCCTTCGGGCGGAGAAAGGACGGTAGCGACATGTGGGGTTGCCCCCATGCTGTGAAGCAGACGTCGAGGGTGCTAGTCCTCCCTGGTGGTCGGGGCGACGGTGGGGACCCCCGCCGTGGGCCAGAGGCCGAGGAGGATGGTGGGGCAGGCCGCCGACCAGGCGAGAGCACAAGGCGGCGCTCGAAGAGCACAAGCGGCGGCTCGAGGAAGAGCTGGCCGAGATCAACGAGGCCTGACCATGGGTCCCAAGGGTCCGTGGGCAGAGGCGGGACGGCCAGCGTGACTGCTGGCCGTCTTCGCCCACTCCGACGACGAGAGTTTCGGGCCCGGTGCCACCCTGGCTGCCTGGGCGGGACGGGGCAGCGAGGTCGCCGTGCTCACCCTTACCGGCGCCAGGTGGTGGCCGACACCTGCCACCTCGGAGACCTGGGCGTCCCCGAGCAGGACCCGGCGGGTGCCTGCGGCGACGTCGCCGACGTGTGCTGAACAACGAGAGGAAGAGCCATGGCCGAGATCAGTAAAGCGATGGGCCGGGTGGCCGGCAAGGTGGTCCCTCCGGACCAGATGCGGGCGATGATGGGCGAGATGATGCAGACGGTGTTCGCCGGTATGACCCTCGATGACCGGATCGCCTTCGTCACCGCCATGCTCCCGCAATGCCTGGGAGCGATGTTCGACAACCTCGAAGCACCTGCCCGAGAGCGGCTGGCGATTGCCATGGCCGAGCAGATGGCCTCGGTCGCCCGAACTGCAGCCGAGGGGAGCGACCGGTGATGTGGGGTGGCCCCGGGGAGTGGTGGCCCCTGATGATGGTGATGCCCCTGGTCATGGTGAGCATCGGCGTCGTGATGATGCTGGTGGTGGCCCGTGGTCGAAGCGGCAGGCGCGACGGGTGGCTCAGCGGCCTCGGCGGCCACCGCGCACCCGCCGAGCCGAACCGTGAGCTGCCCCAGGCTCGGGAGGACCCGCTCGCCATCCTTCGTGAGCGCTGGGCCCGGGGGGAGATCGACATGGAGGAGTTCGAGCGCCGCCTCGACCAGCTAGTGCGGACCGAACCCGAGTTCATCGGCGACCGGCGGTCCAACAGCCATGACTGACCCGACGATTGCCGGCGCCCAGCAGGGGCACTGGGCGTCGACCTTCGCCGCCAACCCTGACATGTACGGCACCGACCCCAGCGTGCCGGCCGTGGCCGCCGCGGCCAGCTTCACCGAGGCCGGTGCCCACCAACTCCTCGAGCTGGGAGCCGGCCAGGGCCGCGACACCCTGTTCTTCGCCCGCCAGGGCTTCGAGATCGTCGCCCTCGACTACGTCGAAGACGCCCTCGACGCCATCGCGGCCAAGGCCACAGCGGCAGGGACCGGCGACACGGTAGGGGTCGCCCTCCACGACGTCCGCGAGCCTCTGCCCTTTGCCGACGGCGCCTTCGACGCGAACTACAGCCACATGCTGTTCTGCATGGCACTCACCACCGCGCAGCTGGAACAACTCGCCGCCGAGCTCCACCGAGTCCTTCGTCCCGGTGGCCTGGTCGTCTACACCGTGCGCCACACCGGCGACGCCCACTACGGCACCGGAACCCCCCGGGGAGACGACATGTACGAGCGCGGCGGGTTCATCGTCCACTTCTTCGACGACCGCCTCGTCCAGCGGCTGGCGACAGGGTTCGACCTCCTCGACGTCACCGAGTTCACCGAGGGTGACCTACCCCGTCGCCTCTGGAGGGTCACCATGCGCAAACCCGGCCACGGTCAGGTCACGACGTGATCCCAACTCCCGAGAAGAAGCTCCCATCGACCGACGGGCGTGTGACAGCGCCGGGTCGGCGTGCTCGACGATGCGGCAGTAGCACTCGTCGTCTGCGGGCAGCCGGTCGGCCTTGGCCTTCAAGGCGACCAGTTCGGCCCGGAGCGCAACCAGCTCTCCCAGGCGCCGGTCGACGTCGGCCACCTGGGCATCGAGGACCTGGAGCACGTAGTCGCAGGGGCGCTCCCCGCGCTCTTTGAACGCCAGGATCTCGGCGACCTCCGAGAGGTTGAAGCCGAGGCGCTGGGCGGTGCGGATGAACGACAGGCGGGTCACGTCCTCTTCGCCGTAGTCCCGGTACCCCGACGGACGCCGTGCCGGGGCCGGCAGCAGGCCCCTGTCCTCGTAGAAGCGGATGGTCTTGGGATTGACCCCGACCCGAGCTCCCAGCTCCCCGATCGTCATCCGACCGCCCATCGAGCCGGAGTATCGATCGTCTGACGGCCGGCCCGCCTCGGCGACGCCCGTGGGTGTGCCGCACCCAGTTCCGGGCGCCCTCACCCGCTCGGTGCGGCCGACGCTCACGAGACCGGTGAGACTGGGTCGTAGCCAGCAGCGACGAGCCTTGCTCGCAGCTCGGCCTCGCTCGTCGCCGCCTCGTCGAAGTGGATCGCCACCTCGTTTCGCGCCGCGGAGGGCACCACGGCGCGTACGCCCTCGACACGGGACAGCGCCGTCTCGATGGCGTGCTCGCAGCGCTCGCAGTGGATCTCTGCGACGGTGATGGTCGTCTCGGCCATTGCTCTCCTTCCGGTTCTGGGGGTTCTCGGCGTCGCCGTCACCGCTGTGCGTGACGCCGTCGTTGCGAGCCTAGAGCCTCCAGTCACTGGAATGTAAAGGCGCGAGCGGGACGATCGGATCGGCAGGTGACTCCCCCGGGGGTCCTCATCCGACCCTCTTACCTCGGTCGTCGACCGGCCGAGTCCAGACTTTCGACGAGCGGTCTTGACCTTCCACCGAGGAGAAGGTGTTCGATGGTGGGGCGAGCATCGCAGAGCGGATCGCCGCGCCACGAGGGAGGTGAGGAGGAGAGCCATGGCCGATGAGGTGACCAGGGCCAGCCGTGGCCGGCGCCCGGGCGTGCTGCACGAGCGGTGGCCGCCTGGGGACGGTGCGGGCCAGGACGGCCGCGGGGGTCGCCGGCACCTGCGGGAGCCTGGCGTGCATGGCGTCGATGCTGCTGCCACTGGTGGGCGTGGCCGGTGCCGGTGTCGCATCCGGCGCGCAGGCCAGCGGCGGCTCGATGGCTGGCATGGCCGGCATGGGACCCGCCCCCGCGGCGCGAGCTGCCGCGTCCAGCGGAGCCGCCGCGCCGCGCCATCCGGGGGGCGTGCTCGGCTTCCTCGTCACCATCGGGCCCGAGCTGCTCGTCGTGTCGATCCTGTTGGTCACCGTCAGCCTCGCGCTGCGCCGACGCGCGGCCGCGCTCCCCGCGCTCGTCGCCGGTGGGCTGCTCTACTGGGGCATGTACGCCCAGGGCTCCGACGCCCTCATGTACGCGACCATTGCCGTCGGCTACGCGATCTGGGCCGCCACCTACGCCTGGACGCGGCAGCGGCCCCGCGCATCCGAGACCACCCGGCCCGCCCTTCGGTGACCTGCGCGCCGACGCGAGGCGGTGCCTGGTGATCGGCCGGGAGCAAGAGGGATCCCGGCCGAAGCGAAACCTCGAGCGGGCGCCTTTCCCCACCCCTCTTCGGGCGATGGACGCCTCTCGGGCTCGCCGACAGGATCCGCCTTGACCTTCCAGTGGATGGAAGCCTTAGCCTGACGGCTGGCTTCCTCGCACCGGGAATGCCTTGTCGTTGAGTTCATCGCGGAGAAGGACAGGAGGAGGTCGGAACCGACGTGACGCGTCCGCCAGACCACCTGCCAGCGCCGAGGGGGCTGCTGGCGGTCTTGACCGCAGCGGCGTTCTTGATCTTCGCCCAGGCGTACATGATCGCCCCGATCCTCGTGCGTCTGGGCCAGGCGTTCCACACCTCGTCGGGGGTGGTCGGCCTGGCGGTGCCCGCCTACCTGGTGCCCTACGGGGTGATGACGCTCCTGTGGGGACCGCTGTCAGACCGGGTGGGGCGCAGGTCCGTGATCGTCACCTCGCTTTCGGCCTTCGTCGCCCTCACCGCCTTGAGCGCGCTCAGCACCAGCGCTCCGATGTTCATCGCCATGCGCCTGGCCACCGCGCTCGGTGCGAGCGGGGTCGTGCCCATCTCCCTGGCGCTCATCGGTGACCTCTTCCCCTACGAGCGGCGGGGACGTGCGCTTGGCTGGCTCTTCGGCGGGATGGCGGGCGGCATCGCCGCCGGGGCGGCCGGCGGGGCGCTCGCCGAGCCGCTCGTCGGCTGGCCGGGGCTGTTCCTGGCGGTCGGCGCCGCGGGGCTGGTGCTCCTTGCCTTGGTCGCTGCCACCGGGGTGCTCCGGGCCAGCCCCCGCCCAGCTGCTGCACCTGCGCTGCGGGCCGTGATCGCCGGCTACGCCTCCTTGCTGCGGGTCGCCAGGGGCCGTCGCACCTACGCCTACGTGCTCGTCAACGCGCTGGTGCAGTCGGGGGTCTACACCTGGCTCGGGGTCTACCTCCACCGCCGCTTCGGCCTCGGCCCCGCCGGCATTGGCCTCACCCTTCTCGGCTACGGCATCCCCGGGTTCCTCCTCGGGCCGGTCATCGGACGCCTGGCCGACCGCTACGGCCGGGCCCGGATCATCCCCGCCGGGGTCGCGCTGAGCGCCCTGTGCGTACTGCTGCTCGCCACCTCGCTGCCCCGCATCGGCGTCCAGGCCGCCGTCGTCGCCCTCTCCTTGGGCTACGACATGACCCAGCCGCCCCTCGGTGGGATCGTCACCGACCTGCCCGCAAGCCGCGGCCAGGCGATGGGGTTCAACGTGTTCACCCTCTTCGTCGGCTTCGGCCTCGGCAGCCTGGCCTTCGAGGGCCTGCTCTCAGCCGGCGGCTTCACCGGGGCGCTGGTCGTCTTCGGCGCCGCAGCCGCCCTCGCGGCGGCGATCGCCGTCCCGGTCTTTCGCCACGAGCGGTCGGCCGTCTCCGTCCCCGACGCCAGCCCCCGCCCACCGCGTCCCGGCGAACAGCTTCCCGGCGAACCGACCGAGCCCGGCCTTGACCTTCCAGTTGCTGGAAGTGCTAACGATGGTCCCGGTGCAGCGCGAGGAGACGTGACGCCATGACCATGACCACCAAGAGCCACACCGGCGACGAGCCCACCACCGGGTACTGGGACGAGGAGCTCGGAGCCGGCACGGCGCGCTTTCGGGCCCGCATCGGCGGGCTGCACTGCTCGCTGTGCACCGGCACCATCGAGCGTGCCCTCTCCCGCCGCGACGGGGTGGCGCAGGTGTCGGTGAGCCTCACCCACGAACAGGCCCTGGTCGACTACGACCCGTCGCGCATCTCCGCCGCCGATCTCGTCGCGACGCTGCGCGACATCGGCTACCGGATCTCGGACCCGAGAAAGCTCCGCCCCTACGAAGAGGAAGAGGCCGAGCTCGTCCGAGAGGGCCGGCGGCTGTTCGCCGCGATCGGCGCGTCGCTCGCCGCCATCGCGCTGATCGTCGACGTCGCCAACCCCGCCGTCTACGCCATCCCAGTCCTCGTCGGCGGGTTCTTGCTGGTAGCGGCGTGGCTGGTGCTCGGCGGCCAGGGGAGAGGCCGCGCGCTCGGCGGCACCGTCGGCGCGGCGGCTCTCGGAGGTGCGGCGCTCGCCTGGAACGCCTCCCGCGCCGCCCACGGTGCCATCCCCTGGGTGATGGCCGCCCTCGCCGCCGCGGTGACCTTCGTACTCGCCAACCACATCCTGGTCATGGCCACCCAGAGCCTTCGGCGGGGCATCTTGAACCAGCACGTCATGCTCGAAGCCGGCGCCTTCGCCGGCCTCTGCGGTGGGGCGATCGGCCTCGGCCTGCGCCCGGTCGGCTACCCGACTGCCGCGTTCTTCGCCGTGTCGGTGCTCGTGATTAACTACCACGTCTTCTCCGAGTGGCTGTCGCTCCTGGTCAAGACCCGCAGCTCCCAGGCCGTCAAGCGCCTGCTCGACCTCCAGCCCGACACGGCCCGGGTGCTGCGCGAGGGCTCCGAGATCGAGGTGACCGTCGCAGACGTCCGGGTCGGTGAGGTGGTGCGGGTCCGCCCCGGTGAGCGGGTCCCCGTCGACGGCGTGGTCAAAGACGGCCGCTCGGCGATCGACCAGTCCCTCGTCACCGGCGAGCCGATCCCGATCGAGGTCGAGCCGGGAGCCAAGGTGATAGGCGGCTCGGTCAACACCACCGGGTCGCTCCTCGTCGAGGTGACCACGGTCGGCGAGGGGAGCTTCCTCTCCCAGGTGGTGCGCTCGGTCGAAGACGCCAGGGCACTCAAGCCCGGCATCTTGCACCTGGTCGACCGGATCCTTCGGGTCTACACCCCGAGCGTGCTCACGGTCTCCGCCCTTGCGCTCGTCGGCTGGATCCTCGGCAGCTGGGCAATCACGGGGTCGGTCGACGTCGAGCGGGCGGTGTTCGCCGCGCTGTCGGTGCTCGTGATGGGCTACCCCTGCGCGGTCGGGATCGCCGCGCCGCTCTCCATCGTGCGAGGAGCCGGAGAGGCCGCCGGTCAAGGGATCCTGATGCGTACCGGCGAGGCGTTCCAGGCCTTCCGCCAGGTGACGACCCTCGTGTTCGACAAGACTGGCACGCTCACCGAGGGCCGCCCCGCCCTCCGGGACGTCCTCACCGCCCCAGGGGCGTCCGAGGACGAGGTCCTCGTGCTCGCCGCGGCCGCAGAGGCACCCGCCGAACACCCCCTGGCGCGCGCCATCGTCGAAGCCGCAATCGAGCGCGACCTGCCGCTGTCCTCGGCTGCTGACTTCGCCTCGGCGACGGGCAGAGGCGTCACCGCGACGGTCGGCCACCAACACGTCGTGGTCGGACGGACTGCGCTCCTCGTCGAGCACGGCATCGATACCGGGCCGCTCGCCGACGCGATCGAGGCGCTCGAAGAGGCCGGACGCAGCGTGGTCGCCGTCGGCGCGGACGGCGTGCTGCTGGGCGCGCTCGCGCTCGGCGACGAGCTGCGCACCGACGCGCCTGACGCGGTGGCTGCTCTCCGAGCGGCCGGGGTCACTCCGGTGCTGCTCACCGGGGACAACCCCCGGGCCGCCGCCCAGATGGCCGCCCGGGCCGGCATCGAGGCCGTTCACGCCGGGCTGCTGCCCCGAGAGAAGGCCGACGTCGTCCGCCGCCTGCAGCGATCGGGACGGGTCGCCATGGTCGGTGACGGCATCAACGACGCGCCCGCTCTCATGCAGGCCGACGTCGGGGTGGCCATGGGCGGAGGCACCGACATCGCCATGGAGTCCGCCGACGTGATCATCTTGAACAGCCGGCTCACCTCGGTGCTCGCAGCCCGGGAGACCTCCCGGCGCAGCTACCGAAAGACCCGCCAGAACGTGGCGCTCGCCTTCACCTTCAACGGCATCGGTATCCCCATCGCCGCCACGGGGCTGCTCCACCCCGTGTGGGCGATGGCCGCCATGGCCGTCAGCGTCACCTCCATCTTCGCCAACTCGCTGTGGGGAAGGCCCCAGCTGCTCGTCCAAGCCCTTCTCAGCGTGGGCGGCCGCCACAAGCCGGACGCCGACGGTGCCGCTGCAGTCGTCGAGGCGGCGTGAGCCCGATGATGCCCGGCGAGGGGCGGGCCTCGAAGAGCGCACCGCCGCCAGCAGCAGGTGCACAAACATCCCTGCCCCGTGAAGCGGTAGCTACGGGCTCGCCTGGAGGGCGACGAACCCGGCGCCGGGGACCGCGCCGTCGTGCGCCTGCTCCCATACCGGCTCGTCGCTGGGGGCCTGGGTGAGGGTGGAGTAGGCGCCGGTGATCGTGAACCCGGCACCGATGAGCATGCGGCGGTGCTCGGCCAGGGTGAGGAACCGGGCGCTTTGGTAGAAGGGGTGGCCGGCGCGTCCTTGCGCCTTGTAGCGACGGCCCCAGGCGCTGTCGAGCGGGACGACGCCTGCGAGGAGGCGGCCCGAGGGGGCGAGGATCCGTCTCGCCTCGCCGAGGAGCGCGGCCGGGTCGTCGGCGAAGCAGAGCGTGACGACGAGGACCACGGCGCCGAAGGTGCCGTCACCGAACGGCAGGTGCTCGCCGGCTCCCTGGACGACGGCGACGGCGCGCCCGGCGGCGACGCGGAGCGGCGCCCGAGCAGGATCGAGGCCGACCTCGAAGCCGAGCGCGGCGGCAAAGCGCCCCGAGCCCGCCCCGACCTCGAGGCGGGGACCGGGCCCCGGGGGCACGAGCGGGCGCAGGCAGGCGAGTTCGAGGTCAAAGAGCAGCCGCCCGTGCGCGCTGTCGTACCAGGCGTCGTAGCGGTCGGCGAGCTCCTGGAACACCGAGGGCCCTGGCCGCTGTGCTCCCGTCGGGCCCGCCTCCTCGGTGACGCTCGGCTTCAGCTACGCTCGGCGCCGAGGTCGGTGAGCTCGCTCGTCACCTCGGCGAGGGCCTCCTCGAGGTCGCGCCGGCGCTCCTCGAGCAGGCGCCGCCGGCTCGCCGTGTCCTCTTCACGCTCGAGGTGCGGACCTCGCCCGTGGCCGCCGCAGCAGCCGGAGCCGCCGCAGCAGCCGCGACCATGGCCCCGAGGGCCACCCTCGACGTCGTCTCGTCCCATCGTCCTCATCATGGCTCTCCTCCTTGGTCGTCACTTCGGTTGCTTCCCTGGCGGATCCCGCCGCCTCGGGGATGGACGGGGTCCTCGAGGGCCTCGTAGCGTCCGAGCAGCGCGCCGATCCGCTCGCTTCGGGCTCGAAGCGATGCCGCCCAGGCATCGAGCAGGGCTGCGCCCTCGCCGGTGAGCTCGTAGACGCGCTTCTGGGGCCCGGGGGCCTCCTCGCTCCAGGTCGAGGCGACGAGGCCCTCCTCCTCGAGGGCACGCAGCAGCCGGTAGAGGTTGCCGAAGTCGACCCGGCCCTCGTCGAGCAGCTCTTCGAGATCCTCCGCGAGCTGGTACCCGTGGCTTCGGCCCTCGGCCAGCAACAGCAGCACGGCCGGCTCGGCGAAGCGCTCGATGCGGGCCCGGACCTCGAAGCGGCCCGGGCCGACCCGGCAGCGGCACCGTGGCTGGCGATCGACCCTCATCGTCACAAGAGTATAGGTGTCTTACATAGGTGAGAGCCCTCCGGTTCGGAGCAGGGCCGGCTTGCGCGGGCAATCGTGTTCTGTTATC
>JAKATT010000206.1:0-4592 GCA_021818615.1 Actinomycetes bacterium
TGCTCGCTCGGCCATCCCGACGAGGCCGAGGTGACCGGGGGCCATCTCGCCGGCCTCCTCTGGCACGAAGCCGTCACCGTCGTCGGCGGCTACGACCGAGACCCTGTCGGAGCCGAAGCTCACCGTGACCCGGACCTGGTGAGCTCGTGCGTGGCGCACGGTGTTGCGGACCGCCTCCTGGACGATGCGAAAGGCACCGAGCTCGAGCTCGGGGGAGAGGCGAGCCGCCTCGCCGGTTACGTCGAGGTGGACCTCGAGGCCGCTCTCCTCCTCCACCTCTGTGAGGAAGCTTGACAGCGCCGCCACCAGGCCGAGCTGGTCGAGTGCCGGCGGGCGAAGGTCCCGGGCGAGGTGGCGAAGTCGCATGGCCGCTTCGAGTGCTTGGGCTCTCGCCTCTACGAGCCCAGTGGCAACCGCGCCTGGAACTCCTGATGCTCCGGCAAGATTCTCCAGCCGCCTCGCCAGGTGCAAGAAGAGCTGGAGGGGCTCGTCGTGCAGCTCCCGGGCAAGGCGCCGTCGCTGGTCCTCCTCGGCTGCCACAACGAGTGCGGCGTAGCGCGTGGCCCGCCGGCCCTCGCTGCGCTCATCTGTCACGTCGTCGAGGATCAGCTGGCTGGACACAAGAGAATTTCCGGGTGGGAGGCCGACCAGCCCGAAGCGGTAGTCCCGGCCGTCGCCGAGGGCCAATACCTGCCCGGCCAGAGAAGCGAGCGAGCCTTGCCAGCCGACCAGGGTGGAAGCCGAGGTGCCGATTGCCTGTCGACCGAAGAGCGCCAGCCCTGCAGGATTGGAGTCAGTGACGACGCCGCCGGCATCGAGCACGAGGATCGGGGCGCGGTTCGACTCGAAGAGCTGGCGGTAGCCGGCCTCGATGCTGAGGCGCCTTGTGGTGGCTTCCTCCATGCGGGCGCGGGCCAGGTGCTCGGCCTCGATCTGCCGGCCGACGAAGAAGGCCACTGCGTCGACGAGCACGAGATTGACGAGGTCGGAGGCCGCGTGCCCCTGATCGTGGGGAAGAAGCAGGTCAGGTAGCCACAAGAGCGTCGCCCAGATGCCCGTCGCAGCCGATCCGGCCAGACCGTAGCGGAGCGCGGCGTAGCCGACGGGGACGATGAGCAGCGCGACCGGAATGCCGCCCGGAAATGGTCCTGTGTCGATCGAGACGTTCATGTCGACCAGGAGGTGAAGAACCGCCAGGAGGACCACCATGGCCTGCACCACCCAGAAGCGCCCATCACGAAGAGGGGGGTGGAGCGCGCCGCGCAAGACGGCGCGAAGCTCAGCCGAGCGGGCCGGCGTCGTCATTACTCGTGGGCGACACGAGGTGACGGGAGAGCGCGTAGGCGACGGCCTCGGTGCGTGAGGAGACGCCGAGCTTGGAGAGCAGGTTCGAGACATGGCCCTCGATCGTTCGCAACCCGAGCGAGAGCTCGGATGCGATCTCCTTGTTCGATCGACCCCGCGCCAGAAGCGAGAGCACGTCTGTCTCCCTCGGGGTGAGCGTGCCGGCTCCCCGGTGGGCGACCGAGGCGTTGCGCCCCCTGCGCGTGAAGCGGGAGTAGACCGCGGCGTCGAGGACCACGACTCCGTCGCTCACTGCGCGTACCGCGTCGATGAGCTCCTTCGCTGACGCACTCTTCAGCAGGTATCCGCCGACTCCCGCCTCGAGCGCCTCGGCCACGTACGCGTAGTCGTCATAGGCGCTCACGATGAGCACGCGGCAGCCGAGCCGGCGAGCTGCCACCTCCCGGGCGAGGCTGAGGCCGCTCATGCCCGGCAAGTTGACGTCGACGAGCGCCACATCGGGCCGGAGCCTCTCGAGCAGCACCAGCCCCTGCTCAGCGTTGCTTGCCTGGCCAACGACCTGGAGGTCGGCCTCCTGCTCGAGCAGCTGGACGGTACCCTCGCGCACGAGACCGTGGTCATCCACGATGGCCACCCTGATCGGCGCCCTGCTTGTTGCGGCGGATCCGGCTGTGTCGCGTCGCTGGGAGGCTTCCCGGTCACGTGGTTCGATGGTCCCGTCACTCACTTGTCCAGTCTGGGACCTTGTGAGGTCGCCCGCCAGCGTGAGATCACCCTGCCCACCCCCGGGTGTTCACGCTGTACCCCCGTGGAATCTCGTTTCCTCAACCCGTGGTCTCCTGGTTTCCCGTGAGGAGGGTACAGCCGAGTATGGGGGTGTGGACGAGCTATTACGCGTGTTGGCAGCGGTGTTGGTGGTGCTCTCTCTCCTCACCATCGTGGTCTACGTGAGCGTGTTCGTCGCCGTGGCAGTGAAGACACTCCGCGGCGCTTCCCGACGCAACCCTCTCGAACAGGAGCTCGATCGGGTTCTCGACGAGATACTCGGCCGGTCGCCTCAGAGGGCACTTTCGAAGTTCGACTCCCGACAGATGGAAGGATCGCGATGAGCGGGCAGGTTGGCAGGTCACGGGCGGTGTCAAGTGCTGGCATGGTCGTCATCTCGCTCGTGGCGGTGCTGGCGGGTCTCGGGGCATCCGTCGCCGTGGTGGCGGGGCTGGCCACCGGGGTGCGTGCCGCAGCCAGCCAGCTGACCTCCTCCAAGGTCACTCCAGCTCCAGCCCGGCGCACTGTCACCGAGTCGATGGAGCTTCTGACGAACGCCGCCTTCGGTCCGCGGTACACCAACGCTTCCTGGAGCGTGCAGGCCGGCGACACGGTGATCTTGAAGATCAAGAGCTACGACGACGGTACCGCCCCCTTGACAGGTGCGCAGATGATGTACGACAACGTCGAGGGGACTCTCGGTGGAACCGAGACGGTCGACGGCAGAGCGGTGCGACGCATCCCGAACGCCGACGTCGCTCACACCTTCACCGTCGTGGGGCTCGGCCTCAACCTGCCGATTCCGGCCGCGCCGACGGGAAGCACTGTCACGGTTGTGGCCCGCTTCGTGCCGGAACGAACTGGCAGCTTCGTGTGGCAGTGCTACGCCCCGTGCGGCACCGGTCCGAATTTGATGGGCGGTCCGATGGCGACCATGTCCTGGATGGAGGGAAAGGTGCGGGTGATCCAGTGAGACGACGGTCCGCAAAGCAGACTGTGTCTGGAGAAGGCGAGGAGCTGTCGCCTTTCAGCTGTGCAACTGGGTGCCCGGAGGGTGAGAAGAGCGCTCTCGACGTGGCGACTCGGATCGGGCGTCGGCGTTTCCTCGGTAGCGCTGTCGCCGGCGGTGTCGGGGCGATCGCCCTCGGTGCGCTAGGAGAGCGCCTGGCGGGGTTCGACGCAGCAGGCGCGACTCCGACTCCGGTCAGCGGCTCCTCGGGCGTCGCCACCCACCAGTGGGCGATGGTGATCGACCTTCGCTACTGCAACGGCTGCAAGCTCTGCACCACCGCCTGCCAGGCTGCTCACTTCCTGCACCCGGACCAGACGTGGATCGACGTGTTCTCGATGACCAACGCAGCGGGCGAGAGCTACTTCATGCCCCGACCCTGCATGATGTGCGAGGACCCGCCCTGTGTTCCGGTCTGTCCGGTGAGCGCCAACATCCGGACGCCCGAGGGTCTCACGCTGGTCGACCAGTCGCGCTGCATAGGGACGCGGATCTGTATGAACTCGTGTCCCTACCAGGCTCGCTACTTCAACTGGGAGGACGCCGAGCGTGTCCCTCGCCAGCCTTTCCCTCAGGAGCCGGCCTGGCCGGTCCCCCAAGTGAAGGGGACGGTCGGCAAGTGCATCTTCTGCGCGGCGATGCTGCCTGCAGGAAAGCTGCCCGAGTGCATCGCCAGCTGCCCGATGGGCACGCTCTACCTCGGCGACCTCGAGAGCGACGTGGCGGTGAACGGGCTCGGCGCAACCGTCAAGCTCTCGAGCTTCCTGGCGGAGAACGACGCGGTGAAGTTCAAGGAGTCCTACGGGACCCATCCCCGTGTCTATTACATCCTCGGTCACGGCCAGGACGTCGATGCAGACGCCGAGGCCGGCTGAGGTGCGCCAAGCTGTGTCGTCTCGGCAGTTCTTGCGATCGCTCCTGGGGTGCGTGCGCGCAGCCTCCCGCCAGCGGCGCGTGCAGGTTGCGCTCGGGCTCTTGTGGGTCCTCGACGGTGTTTTGCAGCTGCAGCCGGCGATGTTCGGACGCGGCTTTGTCGCCACGGTGCTCATACCGAGCGCTGCAGGCAATCCAGCTGTGGTCGCTGGACCCATTGTCTCTATAGCGGACTTCCTCGCGCCGCACATCGCTCTTTGGAACGCACTGTTCGCGCTCACCCAGCTGCTGATCGGCCTCGGCTTGCTGGTGCGTCGCACGGTCAGGGCTGCTCTGGTGGCCTCCTTTGTGTGGTCGCTGGCGGTCTGGTGGCTGGCAGAGGGTCTCGGAGGTCTTCTCACAGGTCGAGCTTCCCCACTGAACGGCGCGCCGGGAGCTGTGCTCCTGTACCTGTTCGTCGGGCTCGTCGCCTGGCCGAAGCGAGATGAGCTGCGGGTTTCCGGCCCGATCAGCGCAGCCGCTCACGGGCTGCTCGGAGAGCGCTGCACGAGGATCTGTTGGGGCATTCTCTGGGTAGGGAGCGCAGGCTTGCTCCTGCAGCCGGTGAACCTCTCCCCGAGCGCACTCGGCTCGGTGTTCT
>JAKATT010000206.1:4777-9885 GCA_021818615.1 Actinomycetes bacterium
GCCATCTGGATCCTCGGCGAAGGTATGGGCGGCATCCTCACGGGCACCGGCACCGATCCGAACACGGGACCCCTCCTCGTGCTCGCTGCCCTCGCTCTGTACCGGCCTGCAGACGCAGCCGTCCGACCCGAACCGGCCAGGCTCACTGCTTGTGCGGTATCGCGACGAGGCGGCTTAGGAACTTGAAAAAGGAGCTAAGGAGCATGTCCGACGAGCAGGTCAGCACGGCAACGGTGTCCGGCCCCAACGGGGAGGATATCGCCGAGGCACGAGAGCACATCAGAGCTGCCGCGATGCGCCCCATTCTCGAGAACCCCCGGTGGTGGTGGCCGGCCGTCATTGCGCTTGGTGCCGTTGTCGTGCTCGGCCTCGTTGCCTGGGCGGTTCAGCTAGTAGACGGACTCGGCGTGGCCGGTTACAGCGACCAAGCCTTCTGGGCCGTCTACGAGGCCGACCTGGTTGCCTTCATCGGGGTCAGCTACGGCGGGGCGGTCGTCTCGGCGATCCTGCGACTTACGAAAGCAGGATGGCGGGCTCCCCTCACCCGCATCGCCGAGGCGACTGCCCTTGTCACCCTCCCGATAGGCATGCTCTTCATCCTCCCGCATCTTGGCAGCCCACAGCGCATCTGGGAGCTCGTTTGGCCCCCGTACTGGAACCTCTCGTCACCAATCCTGTGGGACTTCTTCGCTGTGAGCACCTACCTGCTCGCGACGATCGTCTTCTTCTACCTGCCTCTTGTCGCCGACCTGCAGGTCGCCGCCGACCGGCTCGCCGGCGAGCAGGGGCTCCGTGCCCGGTTCTGCCGCACCCTCTACAGGGTCTTGGGAGCCGACCGGGGAGTCACCACCTCACAGCGGCGCCTCCTCGAGGGCTCGATCGGCCTCGTCGCGATCATGGTGATCCCGATGGCCGTCTCGGTGCACTCGGTGCTCTCCTTCGCCTTTGCCTCCTCCTCAAGGGCCGGCTATCTCGAGACGATCTTCCCCGTCTACTTCGTGGTGGCGGCGCTCTACTCGGGCATCGCCCTCGTCGTGGTCACAATCGCGGCGTTCCGCCGGCTGTTCCACCTCGAGGCCTTCATCCATCCCCGTCACTTCGTCCGCCTCGGCTTCATCATGGCCGCATTCGGTGCCGTCTACCTCTACCTCACCTTCACCGAATACCTGATCGACGGCTACTCAGGAACCTCGGGGCTTGCAGCCTGGGTGAGACAGGACCTCACGGGCCGCTACTGGATACCGTTCTGGATCTACTTCGTGGCCGCCGGTGTCCTCCCGCTGGTGATCATGGCTCTTCGGCAGACGCGCACAATCGGAGGCGTGGTCACTGCGAGTGGTCTCGTCGTTGCTGCCCTCTGGGTGAAGCGGCTTGTCATCGTCGTCCCGCCCGCCACTGAGCCGCTCGTCCACTCCTCGCTCGCCTCTGGTGGGGTGCTGGCCGGGAACTGGGGCAGCTACCACTTCACCTGGGTGCCGATCTCGATCACCCTGGCCGCCACTGCAGCGATCCCGCTTCTGCTGCTCGTCCTCTTCCGGTTCGTCCCGGTCCTGCCGATCGCCGAGATGGAGGAGCTCGAGTCCTACGAGGAGGAGCTCAGCGAGGCCATCGAGATCACAGCCGGCCCAGAGCGCTTGCGCCCTGCCGAGCGCCCGTACCGGCCTCTTGTCCCACCGACGTCAGCGTGCACGCCCGTCGCCCTGAGCAGCGATGGAAGTGCGCAGAGCGGGTTCCGCCAACTGCCAGGAGGTCATCGATGGCCAGATTCGGGCCAGGCCGCGAACGACGGTCTTGGCGTACAGTCTCCGCGACCCGATGGCTGGGCAAGATGACCCGGTCAGGATGGCAGCCGACGTCCAAGCGGCTGGCAGGCGCCGCCACGGCGCTCTCCGGCCTGCTCTTCGCCGGACTGATCATGCTCGGCGCGGCCGCAAGTCCGGCGGCAGCTGCAAGTTCCTCACCGCGCCTCAGCCTCACGGCTCGCAGCGCCGCCGGCCACTCGCCGGCGATCGTACTGCTCGCCACGCTCAAAGAAGCAGCCAGCTCACCGGGTCACAAGGCCACTTTGCGCGGGCTGACGGTCACCTTCTCGGTGCATCTCGAGGAGTTCTCCGGGGCGCCTCTTCTCGTGCTCGGCTCGGCGACGACCAACTCTGCAGGCGAGGCGCGCTTCACTTACAAGCCGACGTTCGCGGGTCGCCAGGCTCTGGTGGCCGCCGCGGCCGACAGTGCCGGCAACACCGTTGCCAGCGCCACGACGAGCTACGTCGCTGCGGGCGCAGTACACCCGCTTGCGAGGATGGCCGAGGCTGCACGTCCTGACGGCGCTATAGGCAAGGCGGTCGTCGGCGTGCTGCTCGCCATCGTGGTGCTGCTGTGGATCGTCCTCGTGAGCGTGGTCGTGCGGGCGCGCCGAGGCGTCGTAGCGGTACGCACGTAGGCCGTCGGGGCTCAATGGGAGCGACCTCCACCGGTCGCGACCGCTGGCGTGCGTCCGCCGCCCGAAGGTAGCGACTCACATCGGCTCAGCGCCGCCACGGTAGGCAGCAATGCTTGTATTTCGCACCGCTGCCGCACGGGCAAGGGGCATTGCGCGAAGTCCTCTGCCATCGGCGACGCTCGTCATGCTCGGTCACCGCGAGCTCGCCCATGATCCCCGCAGGCGATCGTCCGCTACGTGCGAGGGCAGCCATTCGTTCGAGGTGAGGCAGCGCGTGACTATAGAAGCGGCGATAGCCCTCGCACAGGTGATTGAGGCTGCCTTCGCCGCCGGACGCGCCGCCGAAGCGGTCCTTTGGGCAGCCCCCGTGGCAGAAGGCGCCGACCGGGCATGTCCTGCAGCGGGCGGGTAGAGCGTCGTGCTTGGCCTGCCCGAAGGCCACCTGACCGGACGACTCGACGATACCGCCGAGGTCGTCGACAGTCACGTTTCCAAGGCGGTGCTCGTCGTCGACGAAGTGGTCACAGGCGTAAAGAGACCCGTCATGTTCGAGGGCGAGGACCCGCCCGCAGGTCTTTGCCATGACACAGAGGTTGACAGGCTGACCGCTCGTGACGAGGAGACACTCGAGGAAGTTCTGCACCGCAATGCGCCCTATGTCGTGACGGACCCATTCATCGAAGACCGCGCAGAGGAACTCGCCAAGTGCCTCGGGCGGGACGGACCACGGGTCGAGCGCACCTGCCGCGTCTCGCCGCACGACGGGTAGGAACTGGAGCCAGGTCACCCCGAGGTCGAGGAAGTACCGGTATACCTCGAGGGGGTGCGCGCAGTTGCGGGCGTGCAGGGCGCAGAGCACGTCGGGTTCGATCCCATGGCTCCGCAGGATCTGCAGACCGCGTAGTGCCCGGGCGTGGCTAGGGCGGCCCAAGCGGTCGCGGCGGCCCATGTCGTGCAGGCGTGTTGGTCCATCGAGGCTGATCCCAACCGAGAAGTGGTGCTTGGCCAAGAAGGCGCCCCAAGCGTCGTCGAGGAGGGTCGCGTTGGTTTGCAGTGTATTGAGGCAGCGCCAGCCCTCTGGGAGATGCTGCTCCTGTAGCTCTGTGGCATGGCGGTAGAAGTCGAGTCCGGCCAGCATCGGCTCGCCACCATGCCATACGAAGCCGACGAGGGGACCAGGGCTGGCGGCGATGACCGCGGCGATATAGGTGTCGAGCACCTCGGGGCGCATGCGAAAGCGCTCACCGGCGGGGAAGAGGGACCTCTTATCGAGGTAGTAGCAGTAGGAGCAGTCGAGGTTGCACAAGGGCCCGACCGGCTTTGCCATGACGAGGAACGGCGAGGCGACTCTCATTGTGCGCTCGCTGGCGGCTTACGCCAGCTGCCGGGAGCCGGGCGCAGGCGGGCGGTGGCTGGAGCCGCTCTGCGGGCGAACGGCCCGCCTGAACGAAGGACTCGACAGCCCATCATCTTGGAGATGTAATGTTGAGTGGATCAGTCATGATTTGTACCACCGGACAAGTGAGGAGAAGCTGATGCACCACCGGATCGTCATCGTCGGCGGCGGCAGTGCCGGCATTAGCGTCGCCGCCCGGCTGCGGCGAGCCGGCGAGGACGACATTGCCTTGGTGGACCCCGCCTCCTTCCACTATTACCAGCCATTGTGGACTCTTGTCGGCGCAGGAGTGGTCTCCGTCGAGTCGAGCCGCCGGTGCCAGGCAGACCTCGTTCCCCGCGGCGTTGCCTGGGTGCGCGACGCCGCGGTCGAGCTCGATCCGGAGAATCGGGTAGTCCTCACGGCGGCCGGCGCTCGTGTTCGCTATGACGTTCTCGTGCTCTGCCCCGGCTTGGAGCTCGCCTTCGACGCCGTGCCCGGGCTCGCCGAGGCGATGGCGACCCCTTTCGCAGCGACGAACTACATAGCCGAGCTCGCCCCGAAGACCGACCAGCTGGTCCGAGGCTTCCGGGGAGGTCGAGCACTGTTCTGCGCTCCCGGCTCACCGATCAAGTGTCCCGGAGCGCCGCAAAAGGCTGCCTACCTTGCATGCGACCACTGGAGGCGCACCGGGATGCTCGGCGCCGTCGACGTGACGTACGCGACCGGCGCAGGGGGGATTTTCGGCGTACCCGAATTCGCGCGCGTTCTTGAGGCCGTCGTAGAGCGTTATGGGATCTCGCCTCGCTTCTCGCACGAACTCGTCGAGGTAGACCCCGAGCTCCGCACGGCCAGTTTCGAGACAACGGGGCCCGAAGGCAAGTCGCGCACAAGGCTCGACTACGACCTCTTGTGGGCTGCCCCGCCCCAGCGAGCGCCGAAGTTCGTCCGCGAGAGCCCTCTTTCGGGCGCGAGCCCCTACGGGTGGGTGCCAGTCGACCGCCATAGCCTGCGACACGTCACCTACCCCGAGGTGTTCGCTCTCGGTGACGCCTGCGACGCGCCCACCTCGAAGACGGGCGCCGCCATCCGCGCCGAGGCCCCAGTTGTTGTCCGCAACGTGCTCGCCACCCTCAAAGGACGCGAGCCGACGTCCCGCTACGACGGTTACGCGGCCTGCCCGTTCACTACGGCCCGGGGCAAGATGCTCCTTGCCGAGTTCGACTACAGCCTGTCGCCACATCCGACGCTGCCGTTCATCGACACTCAGCGGGAGCGCTACGACATGTGGCT
>JAKATT010000059.1 GCA_021818615.1 Actinomycetes bacterium
GCGCCGGCGACGGCTGCCAGGCTTGCGAGCTGAAGCGGCTGGTGGCCGAGCTCGTAGGTAGAGAGGAACAGGACCCGCACTCAGGTCACGGTAGCTGCCGGCGCCTGTCCCTCGGCGACGTCGACGACGAGGAGCTGCCGGGCCCGGCGCAGCGCCGTCTCGACCTCCCTCGCCGTACCTGCTGTGGCAAAGACGAAGCCGAGATAGCGCTCGCCTTCGGGCAGAGCCTTCACGAACCTGCCTCGCGGGACGGTGATCTCGACGCCGGTGACGTGCGGCACCTTGCTCGCGGCCTCGATGCCGCTCACCTCGGCGAGGAAGCCCGAGCGGGGAATCGGGACCATGAGCACCCCCGCAGCCCGGGCGAGGACAGGCTCTGGCCCGGGTACCCCGAGCGCAGTGGCGAGCACTAGCTGCTCTAGGCTGCCGCCGCCCCGCAGCTCCAGGGCCCTCGAGCAGTGTCCGCCGATCGTACGGGCCGCCACCTCGAGCAGCCGGACCGCTGGCCCGAGCGCGTCCTCGGTGGGAACACGGACGCCGGGCACGCGCAGCTCGGCATGGATAGGGCCGTCGGTGAGCCCGATGGCCCGCAACGCCTCGTCGGTGACGGCCGTGATCTTGCCGAGCAGCTCGGGCGGCAGCGACGACGGTGCCACGTAGATCGTCTCCTCGAAGTAGGGACCGTCGAGCGGCTCGGGCTTGTCGAAGACGGCTATGACCGAGAGCTCGCCTTGGCGGAGCAGCCCCTCGACGGCGACCTCGGCCCCGGGGACGAATTCCTCCACGAGGAGCGGGGAGCCGGCCGGCTCTCCGGCGTCGGCGAGGATCCGGCGGACGAACGAGGCGGCTTCTAGAGCGCCGGCGACGTCGTCGGCCCGTATGACCCCCCGGCTGCCGGCGAGCGAGGGCGGCTTCACAACGACGGGGGGCCCGATGCGAGCTGTCGCCGCGGCCACCTCGTCGTCGTCGAAGGCCACCTCGAAGGCGGGCTGCGGCAGCCCTGCTGCGGCAAAGGCCCTGCGCATGGCGATCTTGTCCCTCGTCGTGCGGACGGCTGCCGGCGGGCTGTGGACGAGCCGCAGGCGCTCGGCCGCCGCCGCCGCCCCGATCGCCCCGGTGTCGTCGACCGCGACGATGGCGTCGAGGTGGGTGCCCTCGGCATAGGCGACGATTGCATCCGCCGTCGCCTCCGGGTCGTGCAAGGGCAGCAGCACGAAGTGCTCTGCCATCCTCGAGGCGAGCGCCTGGGCGCGCTCCGAACCCGTCACGACGTCGAGGCCGAGTGCTCGGGCGGCTGCGAGGTACGCCGGCGCCCGGTAGGTACCGGTCGGCAGGATCAGCAACACCGTCGTCACCGGCACATGATGCCGTGTCGGAGCGGCCGCAGAGCGCTGCGGCCACGTCTAGCCTGGTGCCGTGGACGCGAACGGTCAAGGGGTGCTGGAGGGCGAAGAGGTGTTGCGGGTCACAGAGCCGGCGCGCCAGATGGTCCTCGACATCAGGTCAAGCGAGGAGAATTCCGGAGATCTCGCCCTCTGGCTGGAGGTGAGCGGCGCGGCGAGCGGTGCCTTCACCTACGACATGTGGTTCCAGCCCGCGGGCGACGCCGGGCCGGGAGACGCGGTGCAGACGAGCGGCGAGCTGACGTTCGTGCTGGCGGCGAGCAGCGTCGACAAGCTGCAGGGAGCGACGCTCGACGTCGGCGCCAGCGGCGGAGAGCAGGGCCTCGTCATGCTCAACCCGAACTCGCCTGCTCCCGAGCGACCTTCGATCGCCGACCGGCTGCCTGTCGACCTCTCGACGCCCGAGGCCCAGCGGATCCTCGAGATACTCGAGCAGGAGGTCAACCCCCAGATCTCCATGCACGGCGGCTGGGCGGAGCTCGTCGCCTTCGACGACGGTACCGCCTACGTGCGGATGTCCGGCGGCTGCCAGGGGTGCGGGCTCGCAAAGGTCACCCTCAGCCAGGGCATTGCCGTCGCCATCCAGGACGCCGTTCCCGCCGTGCGCGAGGTTGTCGACGTCACCGACCACGCGTCCGGCACCAACCCGTACTACGAGCCGTCGAAGAAGTAGTGGCGGACCGGCCTGCCCGGCCCGCCCCGCCCGCCCCGCCCCGCCCGGTCCGGCTCGCCCCTCAGGCGAGGTGACCGTCGAACCAGTCGAGCGTGCGCTGCCAGGCGTCGGCGGCAGAGGAGGGGTGGTAGGACTCGCGCTGGTCGCAGTGGAACCCGTGGCCGGCAGCAGGGTACCTCACGATCTCGGTGTCGACTGGGGCCGATTCGAGCCGAGCGCGCAGCTCCTCTACCTCGACAACCGGAATGGACTGGTCCTCGTCGCCGAAGAGACCGAGCCACGGGGTCTTCATGGCGGAGAGGTCCTCGGCGAGCGGTCCGAGGCGCTCACCTCGCCCATGCAGGATCCCACCGCCGTAGAAGCCGACGGCGGCACCGATCCGGCGCCTCGTCGCGACGAGGAACGAGACCCTGCCGCCCATGCAGAAGCCGACGAGGCCGATCCGCTCGGGCTCGAAGCCCCGCCCTCTCACATGGGCGAGCGCCGCGTCGCCGTCGACGAGGAGCGTGTCGTCGCTCAGCCGCTCGAAGTGCGGTGCGACGAGGTCGATGCGGTCGTAGGGGATGGTCCCGCCACCAGTGCGGTGGAACAGGTGGGGCGCCACCGCCAAGTAGCCCTCACGCGCGAAACGGCGCGTGACGTCTTCGATGTGGCTGTTGACGCCGAACGCCTCCTGGATCACCACCACGGCCCGACGGGCGCCGCCGCCGAGCGGTTGCACCTCGAAGAGCGGCATCGGGCCGTCCGGCGTCTCGACGTCGAAGGTCGCCGCCGTGCCGACAGCCTTCGGGTCCACCGGCACGACCGCAGACGGGGGCGTCTTTGCGTCATCGTTCGTCACGGCAGCCGACCATACCGGCTAGCAGGCTCCGGGGTCCTGGCGGAGACGGCGGTAGCGTTGGGGGATGCTGCGCTTCCTCACGGCGGGCGAGTCGCACGGAAGGGCCCTCGTCGTCGTAGTCGAGGGGCTGCCCGCTGGGCTCGCCGTCACGGCGGAACAGGTCGCTGGCGAGCTCGCACGGCGCCGCCTCGGCTACGGCCGCGGACCGCGCATGCGCTTCGAGCGCGACGAGGTCCTACTGCTCGGCGGTGTCCGGCACGGCAGGACGCTCGGCTCCCCGGTCGCTATCGAGATCGCCAACACGGAGTGGCCGAAGTGGGAGAAGGAGATGTCGCCGGAGCCCGGGGAGCCGCTGGCGCTGCTGACAACCCCACGGCCCGGTCATGCCGACCTACCCGGCATGCTTAAGTACGGTTTCGCGGACGCGCGGGACGTGCTCGAGCGGGCTTCAGCCCGCGAGACGGCCGCCAGGGTGGCAGCCGGTTGCCTGGCAAAGGCGCTCCTTGCCGAGGTCGGGATCTCCGTGCTGAGCCATGTCGTGGCTCTCGGCGCCGTGGAGGCACAGGAGGGCGTGCGTCCGCTGCCGGCCGATCTGGAGCGGATCGACCGGTCTCCCGTCCGCTGCCTCGACCTGGCGGCCGAAGCGGCCATGGTCGCCGAGGTGAAGGCTGCCGCCAAAGTGGGCGACTCGCTTGGCGGCAGCGCCGAGGTGCTCGCCTACGGCGTCCCAGTCGGTCTCGGCAGCCACGTCCACTGGGACCGCAAGCTCGACGGCCTCCTCGCGCAGGCCGTGATGAGCATCCAGGCGGTGAAGGGGGTGGAGATCGGCGATGCGGTCTCCAAGGCGCGCGGCTCGAGCGCCCACGACGCCATCTACTGGGACGAAGGCCGATCCGGCTACGTGCGCCGGACCGATCGGGCCGGCGGCATCGAGGGAGGCATCTCGACCGGCTCGCTCATCTGGTTGCGAGCAGCCATGAAGCCGCTCGCCACCTTGAACCGCCCCGTGCTCGCGACGGTGGACACCTCGACGAAGGAGGCGACCGTGTCGTTCAAGGAGCGCACGGACGTGACGTCGGTGCCCGCCATGGGCGTCGTGGCCGAGACGATGACGGCACTCGTCCTGGCAGGCGAGGCGCTGCGCAAGTTCGGAGGTGACTCAGTCGCCGAGCTCGTCCGCAACGCCGAGTCCTACGTCAAAGCGCTCCACGAGACGCCGTCGGTCGCCCGTCCCCGGCTCTTCGGTGGATGACCACCTCCTGCTCGTCGGCATGATGGGAGCTGGCAAGACCACGATAGGCCGTCTGGTCGCGAAAAGGCTTCGCCGACCCTTTCACGACTCCGACGAGGAGGTGCTCCGGCGCAGTGGCCTCAGCGTCCCGGAGCTCTTCGAGCTGCACGGCGAAGCGGCCTTTCGTGCCGAGGAGAAGATGGTGCTGGCGGCGGCGCTCGCCTCGGGTGTCCCTTCGGTGATCGCCGTGGCAGGTGGGGCGGTCTTCGACCCGGAGTCGCGTCGGCGTATCCGGGACAACTCCGCGACGATCTGGCTCCGGGCCCTACCGCTCACCCTGGCGCGCCGTGTCGGCTCGGGCGTGGGCCGCCCGCTGCTCGAGCACGATCCTGCCGGCACGATCTGGCGCCTCGACGCCGCCCGGCGGCCGGTCTACGGCGAGCTGGCGAGCGCGGTCGTCGACGTGGACGGCAGTCAGCCCTTGGAGACTGCCGAGCGTGTGGTGCGCTTGGCGCGGGGGCTCCTCGAGGATCCCTGCCGCCGGAGCCAGGGCGCCGGGAGGTCGCCATGACCGTCACCGCCGTCGCAGTGAAGCTCGGCGAGCGGGGCTACCAAGTGCTTGTCGGCCCTGGCGCCCGCCGCGAGCTGACTGGCCTGCTGCCGCCCTCGGCTGAGCGTGCCGTCGTCGTGACGCAAGCTTCTGTCCCCGTCGAGGTGCACACCGGGCTGCCGACCCGGGTCGTGAACATCGCGGAGTGGGAAGCCGCCAAGTCGCTTGCGACGGTCGACTCCTGCTGCAGGGTCTTTGCCGCCGCCGGGCTCACCCGCTCCGACGTGGTGGTCGCAGTCGGGGGTGGCCTCGTGACCGACGTCGCCGGGCTGGCGGCAGCCCTGTGGCACCGAGGCACGCCGGTCGTGCACGTGGCGACGACCCTGCTCGCCCAGATCGACGCTGCGATCGGGGGAAAGGCGGGCGTGAACCTCCCGGAGGGCAAGAACCTCGTCGGCGCGTTCTGGCAGCCTTGCGGGGTGATCTGCGACACCGAGACCCTTGCCAGCCTTCCGGCTGCGGAGTGGCGCTCGGGCCGCGGCGAGCTCGCCAAGTACGCCTTCCTTGGCGTCGAGAACCTCGACCGGCTCAGCCTCGAGGAGCAGGTCGTGGCGTGTGTCACCTGCAAAGCCGAGGTGGTGGCCGCCGACGAGCGAGA
This sequence comes from Actinomycetes bacterium, assembly GCA_021818615.1. Taxonomy (GTDB): domain Bacteria; phylum Actinomycetota; class Acidimicrobiia; order Acidimicrobiales; family Bog-793; genus JAKATT01. Next base: position 5,357 of record JAKATT010000059.1, read on the forward strand.
GCGCGGGCGGCGCATGGTGCTCAACTACGGCCATACCCTGGCACACGCGCTCGAGGGCGCGGGCCTCGCTGGAGAGCCCGGTGGGACCGCCACCCGCCGCGTGCTGCGGCACGGCGAGGCCGTCGCAGTCGGGCTGGTGTTCGCGGCGCACCTCGCCCGTGCGCTCGGCCGGATCGACGACGCCCGCGTCCGGCGCCACGAGGAGCTCGTCGCCTCCTACGATCTGCCGTCGCGCCTGCCGCCTGGGGCTGAGGTGGAGGAGCTGATCGCCTACATGGGCCGCGACAAGAAGTCGCAGCACGACCTGACCTTCGTGCTGGATGGTCCCGCCGGCGTCGAGGCGGTCGGCGGCGTCGAGCCTGCTCTCGTGGCCAGGGTGCTCGAGGAGCTGCGCTCCGAGGCTCTCCCATGAGCGGCCGCGACCGCGCTGTCATTGTCCTGCTGTCCGGCCCGAACCTGCAGTTGTTCGGCGAGCGCCATCCCGAGGTGTACGGCCGGGAGACCCTTGCCGAGCAGGAGATGCGGGCGCGCCACACTGCCGAGGAGCTTGGTTACGCGCTCGAGCACGTCCAGAGCGATGCTGAGGCCGAGCTGGTGGCGGCAGTCCACGAGGCGCGCGGCCGTGCGGCGGCGCTCGTCGTCAACGCCGGCGCCCTTACGCATTACGGCTGGTCGCTCTCGGAGGCTCTCGCCAGCTTCGGCGGCGTGGTCGTCGAGCTGCACGTGTCGAATCCCGACGCCCGTGAGCGCTGGAGGCGCCGGTCGGTCATCGCACCGGTCGCCGACGGGACCGTGGCCGGCTTCGGCGGCCTCGGCTACGAGCTCGCCGTCGAGGCGGCCGCCAGACTGCTCTCAGAGCGCGAGGGAGGCTGACGACGAGACGGCCGGCCGGCCCGGCAAGGCTTGCTGCGGGACTCCGATCGGCGGTCAGCTCCGGGAAGTGCAGCCGGGCTCAGGCGGTTCCGGGGCCCCTCTAGCATGCCGCCGATGCCGAACGGCCACGAACGATCGAGCCTGCCCGAGATGGACGTCGCCAGCCGCATGGGACGCCTGCGCGCACGGCTGGCGGAGGCTGGATGCGATGCGCTCCTCGTCACCAAGCTCGTGAACGTCCGTTACCTGACCGGGTTCACCGGCTCTGCCGGCATGCTGCTCGTGCGGGCTGGAGATGCCGTGCTGTTGACCGACGGCAGGTACGCCGAGCAGTCCTCCGCGCAGCTGAGGGCCGCCGGCGTTGAGTGCTCGCTCGAGATCGGACGACCCGCTCACCAGCTCGAGGTGCTCGACACCACCCTGAAGGGCGTGGCACGCCTCGGTCTCGAGGCCGAGCACATCGCCTGGGCAGAGAAGCGCCGCCTCGCCGGGGCGCTCGGCGGAGCGGCAGGCGCGTCCACCTCGCTGATCGCCACGCGCGACGTCGTCGAGGCACTGCGGGTCGTGAAGGACGCGGGCGAGCTGGCGCGCATCGAGCTCGCTGCTCAGATCGCCGACGTCGCCCTTGCTCAGGTGAAGGAGCGCCTGCGCGAGGCAGTGACCGAGCAGGAGTTCGCACTCGAGCTCGACTACGAGATGCGCCTTCGCGGCGCCGACGACGTCTCTTTCGAGACGATCGTGGCCTCGGGCCCGAATGCGGCGCTGCCGCACGCCCGGCCGTCCGAGCGCCGGATCGAGGAGGGCGAGCTCGTCGTTGTGGACTTCGGCGCCGAGATCGACGGCTACCGCTCCGACATGACGAGGACGCTCTGCGTGGGATCCCCTGCCTCGTCGCAGATGTCCGATCTGGTCGATGCCGTGCTGATCGCCGAGCGGGCCGGCGTGCGGGCGCTGCGCCCAGGAGTGAGCGGCGACGAAGTTGACCGGGCTTGCCGTGAGGCGCTCTCTCGCGCCGGCTGCGAGGAGCTCTTCGTCCACGGCACCGGCCACGGGGTGGGCCTCGAGATCCACGAGTCGCCGGCGTTGTCGCGGGGGTCCGCTGATATCCTCGACGAGGGCGCAGTCGTAACTGTCGAGCCCGGCGTGTACGTGCCCGGAACGGGTGGCGTCCGGATCGAGGACACGCTCGTCGTCACGGCCAACGGCGCCCGAACGCTCACCAAGTCGACCAAGGACACCATCCTCTGATGCCGCTTTCCACCAACGACCTGCGCAACGGCATGGCCCTCGCGCTGAGCGACGGCCTGTTCTCAGTCGTCGAATTCCAGCACGTGAAGCCGGGCAAGGGGGGAGCCTTTGTCCGGACGAAGCTGCGCAACCTGCGGACCAAAGCGGTGGTGGAGCGGACGTTCCGGGCGGACGAGAAGGTGGAGCAGGCGCTCATCGACAAGCGCGAGATGCAGTATCTCTACCGCGACGGCCCCCAGTACGTCTTCATGGACAACACGACCTACGACCAGATGACCGTCGATGACTCCTCGCTCGCCGGCGCAGCGCCCTACCTGAAGGAGGGCGACTCGGCGGTGCTGGAGATGTACGACGGAGAGATCGTCGACGTCGACCTCCCGGCCGCCGTCGAGCTGGCGGTGTCCGAGACCGAGCCCGGCATCCAGGGCGACCGCGTGTCGGGGGCCCGCAAGCCGGCCACCCTCGAGACGGGCCTCGTGGTCCAGGTACCGCTGTTCGTGAACCCGGGGGATCGCATCAAGGTGGACACCCGCAGCGGTGAGTACCTCACCCGCGCCTGAGCGCCTCGGAACCCGTGCCGAGGGGGGCGAACGCCGGAGGTCGCGCGAGCGGGCCCTCGGGCTCTGCTACGAGGCCGAGACGAAGGGCCTCGTGCCCGCCGCCCTGCTCGAAGAGCTGCCGGTCCCTCCCGAGCAGTACGCTGCCCGCCTCGTGACCGGTGTGAGCCGGCAGCTGGAAGCCATCGACCGCCTCATCTCCGCCCACGCGACCGGCTGGAGCGTCGCCCGGATGCCGAACGTCGACCGGGCGATCCTGCGGCTCGCCGTCTACGAGCTCGTCGGCGAGCCTGAGGTCCCGGTGGCGGTCGTCATCGACGAAGCCGTCGAGCTGGCGAAGGAGTACTCGACCGAGGACTCGGGCCGCTACGTGAACGGCGTCCTAGCTGCGGTCGCCGCCGAGGTTCGCCCCGGGCGGGAGCCGGCGATATGAGGCCGCCGCCCGACGGGGCGGAGAGCTCCTATCGGGCGAGCGGCGTCGACTACCTCGTGCTCGACGCCGCCAAGCGGCGGGCGATCGAGGCTGCCGCGGCGACCATGGACCTGCCGCGCCGGCGGGGAGCAAGGGTCGTCGAGGAGTCGATAGGCGAGCCGGCGAGCCTCCTCGAGATCGGGCCGCTCCGCCTCGCGGTCGTGCTCGAGTGCCTCGGGACGAAGTCGCTCATCGCCGGAGAGGTCGAGGCGGCACTCGGCGTGGACCGCTTCTCCGACGTCGGCGTCGACGCGGTCGCTGCAGTCGTCAACGACCTCTGCTGCGTCGGGGCGCTCCCGCTCACGCTCAACGCCTACTTCGCCACCGGTTCGGCCTCCTGGTACTCGGGAACCCGCCACCGCTCTCTCGTGGCGGGATGGAGGCGGGCGTGCGAAGCGGCTGGAGCCGCCTGGGTCGGGGGCGAGTCACCCACCCTCGCCGGCATCGTCGAGCCGGACGCCGTCGACCTGGCGGGAAGCGCGCTCGGTGTCGTCCCCGACGGAGCGCCTTCGTGGCTCGGCAGCCGGCTCGAGCCGGGCGACGAGATCGTGCTCGTCGCCTCGAGCGGCCTGCACGCGAACGGGGCGTCACTCGCCCGGCGCGTCGCCTCTCAGATCGAGGGCGGGTGGGGGGCGCCGCTTTCGAGCGGCCGCCTCTACGGGGAAGCCGTGCTCGACCCGAGCGTGCTCTATGTCCGCCTCGTCGAGGCCCTTCAGCGTGACCCGTCGGTCGAGGTGCACTATGCGAGCCACGTCACGGGTCATGGCCTTCGCAAGCTCATGCGCGCCGCGCGCCGGCTCTCCTACCGGGTGAGCGAGCTGCCGGCGGTGCCGGAGGTGCTGGGGTTCGTGGCCGAAGCCGCCGGGCTCTCCGAGCGCGAGGCGTACGGCACCTTCAACCAGGGGGTGGGCCTGGCGCTCTTCGCCGCCTCCGGCCACGGCGAGGCGGTGCGGGAGCTGGCAGGGAGCCTCGGCTACGACGCCGTCGTGGGTGGGCGAGTCGAGGACGGTCCCCGCCAGGTGGTGCTCGAGCCGATCGCCGTCACCTTCGGCGCTGACGAGCTGGCGCTTCGCTGACCGGCCCGCGCCGGCCCGCGCCGGGCGCGCCGGGCGCGGTCGCGCTAGCATGTCTTCTCGGACGTGAAGCGGGTCCTGAGAGGCCTGCACGGACGAAAGGGAGCCAGATC
>JAKATT010000051.1 GCA_021818615.1 Actinomycetes bacterium
TCCTCGGCTGGAACCGCCATGATTGCGCCCGTGCCGTAGCTCCCAAGGACGTAGTCCGCCACGTAGAGCGGAACGGGCTCGCCGTTGAACGGGTTCATGCAGTACGCGCCGGTGAAGGCGCCCCTCTTGTCGGGCGCGCCCTCCGACGATAGCCGCTCGAGGTCGGTCGAGCGCCCTGCTCGCTCACGGATCTCCTCGACGGCGGCGCGCTGCTCGTCGGTCGTGACCACCTCCACGAGGGGATGCTCGGGAGCAAGCACGGCGTAGGTCATGCCGAACGAGGTGTCGGGCCGGGTCGTGAACACCTCGATCTCGAGGTCCTCGCGCCCCTGCACCTGCATGCGGAACTGGGCGCCTTCGGAGCGCCCGATCCAGTTCCGCTGCATGACCTTCACGCGTTCGGGCCAATCGAGCGCCTCCAGCGCCTCGAGCAGCTCGTCTGCGTAGTGGGTGATCTTGAAGAACCACTGCTCTAGCTGGCGCCGCTCGACGACGTCGCCCGAACGCTCGCAGGTCCCGTCCGCCAGCACCTGCTCGTTGGCGAGCACCGTCTGACAGCCCGGGCACCAGTTGACCGGCGCCTCTGCCCGATAGGCGAGCCCGCGGGAGAGCAGCTCCTGGAAGATGACCTGGTTCCACTTGATGTAGTCGGGATCGTGGCTCCGAAGCTCGCGGCGCCAGTCGTAGACGGCGCCGAGGCGCTGCACCGACCGCTTCAGCTCGGCGATTCGCTCCTCGGTATAGGCGCGGGGGTGGACGCCCCCCTTGATGGCGGCGTTCTCGGCCGGCAGGCCGAAGGAGTCGAAGCCGAATGGCGACAGGACGGCGTCTCCCCGCATGGTCCCGTAGCGCACGAGGACGTCGCCGAAGGTGTAGTTGCGGACGTGGCCCTGGTGGGCAGGCCCGCTCGGGTAGGGGTACATGCAGAGCACGTAGCACTTCGGGCGAGGATCGTCGAGGTCTACCTGGTAGGTGCCCTCCTCGGCCCAGCGCCGCTGCCAGCGCTCCTCGACCTCCTTGACGTCGTAGCCGGCGGACATGAGAGAAGGTTACCGGTCGCCCCCGCGGCCTTGATTTGGCCGAACCTTGCCGAACCCCGCCAGAACCTCGCCCCAGCTGTCGGCGGCCAGCTCGTAGGGCACGTAGAACGAGAAGCGGTCGATCACGTCGCCGACACGGGCCCGTACCGCCGCAGCCACCTCGGGCGGCGAGGCGACGACGGCGAACGTCTCCACCATCTCGTCGGTGACGAGGCCCGCCATCTGGTCCCACTCGCCTCGCTTCGAGAGCGAGTTGAGCTCTGGCTGGAGGTTGCCCCAGCCGTGGACCTCGAGGACGCCCCGGTAGGCCGGCGTCGAGGCGTAGAAGGCGATCTGGGCTTTCACCGCGTGGACGGCACGCCCCATCTCCTCGTCGTTCCCCGTCACGACCATACCCGGGTAGCTCACCTCGAACGAGCCTCTTGCTCTCGAGCCCTTCGCGAGACCCCGTTCGAGTGCAGGAAGCGTCACCTCGCGCAGGTAACGCTCCGTCGTGAAGCCATGCACGAGCAGGCCGTCACCGACCTCCCCGGCCACCTCGGTCATGAGCTCACCGACCGCAGCGAGGAAGACCTTAGGTGCCCCGTAGGGATTGGGCCCCGGCGAGAAAAACGGGGTCATGAGCGTGTGAGTGTAGAAGTCCCCGCGAAAGTCGAGCCTCGTGCCGTCGTTCCACGACGCCCAGATCGTCCGCATGGCCATGACGTACTCGCGCATGCGGGCTGCCGGATGTGACCACGCCATCGAGTAGCGCTTCTCGATGTGGGGCTTGATCTGGGAGCCGAGCCCGAGCAGCAGGCGCCCCTTCGAGAGCAGCTGCACGTCGTTCGCCATGGTGGCAGTGATCATCGGGCTCCGCCCGAAGGCGACGACGATGGCTGTGCCGAGCTGGAGGCGCTCGGTGTGCGGAGCCGCTTGGGCGAGGATCAACAGAGGGTCGTGCCCGGTCTCGGTCGACCATGCGCCGTCGTAGCCGTCCTCCTCGATCCTGCGGGCGTGGTCGCCGATCTTCTCCGGGTCGAAGCCGAGTCCTCCGTCAACAAGCATGCCGGGACGCTACTTCGCGCCTTTCAGCCTTCGCCCGTTTCGCCCCTCAAGTAGCGTTCCAGCTCAGCGGCGATCTCGTCGCCAGAAGGCACGTTGCCCGGCGCCATGTCGGGGCCACGTCCCTCCGCCTCGTCGACGGCCTGCTCGAGCTGGCGCACCATCGCCACGTGCTCGACGCTCTCGGCGATGAGCTCGTCGACCTTGACCCGGGCGGCCTCCGCCGCGTCGGCCAAGAGCTCGGTATCGATGACGAGCCCCGAGATCGAAGCAAGGCCGTCGAGGAGCGCCATCGCCGCCGGTGGGAACGGCATCGCCGAGACGTAGTGCGGCACGCGCGCCCACAGGCCCACAGACGGGACGCCGGCCGCGGCGAGCGCCTGCTCGAGTACCGCCTGGACGCCGGCCGGAACCTCGATGCTCCCCGCCACGAAACCCACCTGCTGCGCCAGCTGCGGTGACGACGCCGTAGAGGCCAGCCGCACTGGCCGGGTGTGCGGTGCAGGAGCGGGGAAGCCGCCGAAGCCCACCATCAACCGGGCGCCCATGCCCTGGGCGAGCTCGACGACCGCCGCGGCGAAACGGCGCCAGCGGAAGTCGGGCTCCGGCCCCGAGAGAACGGCGAGGCCGGAGCCAAGACGGTCCCTCCCGACCCGGACGACAGGCTCGGGCCAGCTGAGCCCGGCGAGCACCCCGTCGTCTATCTCGAGCCGGGGTCGGCGTGAGCGCTGGTCGATCAGGTCCTCGCCGTCGAAGACGGCGTACGGCACGAGCTCGATGCTCTCGCTCAAGGCGCCGAGCGCCGTCGTCCCGGCCAGCCCGGCGTCGATCCAGCCGTCGAGCACGACGACGAGGACGGGCTCGGGCGGTGCAGCCTCGCCGGTGAGGCGGAACAGGGGGTGGTCGTCACTCATGCCGGCAGCCCCGCAGCGGCCTGCTCGGCCGCTTCGGCGAGCGCCTGCACCTGGTGGGCGAAGAGCTCGATGTCGCCGGTACGGTCACCTCCGGTGGCACCGCCGAGATAGCGGAACAGCACGCCCTGCAGGATGCACGCCAGCTTCCAGTACCCGAACGCCACGTAGTAGTCCAGGTCGTCCACATTCCTGCCGGTTCGCCGGGCGTAGCGGTCGCGCAGCTCCGCCCGGGAGGCGAAGCCGCGCACGGCGGTGGGAGCCGACCCGAGCGCCGTCGTGGCGTCGCCGGGCTCCGCCCAGTACACCATGAGCAGGCCCAGGTCTGCGAGGGGGTCTCCGAGCGCGCAGATCTCCCAGTCGAGGACGGCCGCCACCTCTCCGTCGTCGGCGAGCATCGCGTTGTCGAGCCGGTAGTCGCCGTGCACGATGGTCGCCGGTCCCTGGTCGGGAATGCCGGATGCCAAACGCTCGTAGACCCTGTCGATGACGGCAACCCGCTCGGAGCCTGCCGGCTGCGAGCGGTCGAACTGCCCGTGCCAGCGCTGCAGCTGCCGGATCAGGTAACCCTCGCGCCGACCGAGGCCGCCAAGGCCGACCGCGTCGACGTCGAGCGCGTGCAGGTCGGCGAGGACGTCGACGAGAGACTCGCTCGCTCGCCTCCGTCCGGCCTCGTCGAGCTCGTTCTCGGCGCTCGCCGCGTCTCGCAGCACGTGGCCGCGTACGAGCTCCATCACGTAAAAGGGTGCTCCGTTCACCTCGGGATCGCTGCACAGGCCGAGCGCGCGGGCGACCGGCACCGCTGTGGGACCGAGGGCGGTGACGATGCGGTGCTCGCGCTCCATGTCGTGCGCCGTCGGCAGCACATGGCCTGTGGGAGGCCGTCGCAGGACGCAGGTGTTCCCGCCTGCGTCGGTCACCTTGTAGGTCAGATTCGAGCGGCCGCCGGCGACGAGCTCGAAGGCGAGCGGCGGCTCGAGGCCCACGTGCTCCGCGAGCCAGGCGCTCGTCGGCTCTTGGTCGATCCCCTCCACGATCGGGCAGGCTACCGAGAGCCGGCGCCCATCGCCCGTTGTCGCAAGGCGGCGGCTCAGGTCGCGACGACGTGGAGCAGGTGGTCGGCCGAGTTGCAGCGAAGCGGACCGGACTTCGTGGCGACGACGACGTCCTCGATCCTGGCGCCGAAACGCCCCTTCAGGTAGATGCCGGGCTCCACCGAGAAGGCGTGGCCGGCGACGAGACGGGTCTCGTTGCCGGCGACCATGTAGGGCTCCTCGTGCTCCTCGATGCCGATCCCGTGGCCGATACGGTGGATGAAGGCGTCGCCGTAGCCCGCCCGGGCGATGTGCTCGCGCCCGGCGGCGTCCACCGCCTCGCAGGCGACGCCCACCCGCGAGGCCTGCACTGCGAGCTGCTGGGCCTCCTGCAAGACGGCGTACAGCTCCTTGAGCTCGCCGCCAGGCTCGCCGGTGACAACAGTCCGGGTGATGTCCGAGCAGTAGCCGACGGTGTCGTCGAGCTGCAACGAGCCGCCGAAGTCGCACACGACAGGCTCACCCGCCTCTATCCGGCGGGCGCCCGGCTCGTGGTGCGGGCTGGCCGAGTTCGGCCCGCTCCCGACGATGGCGAAGTTCACCTTCACATGGCCCTCGGCCACGAGGCGGCGGCCCAGCTCGGCCGAGACGTCGGCCTCGCTCCGCCCGATGAGCGGGATCTCGCCAGACAAGAGCGCGCCGGCGACCCTGTCGGCGGCTGCCCCGGCCGCTGCGAGGGCGGCGATCTCCAGGGGGTCCTTCACCGACCTGAGCGGCGACGTGACCTCGCTCGCAGCTCGCCAGCTGGTCGCGCGAAGCCGCCGCTCGAGAGCAAGCAGGTGGACTGCCCAGGTCCGGTCGGAGATCGCGAGCCGAGAGCGGCCGGCGACGAGGGCAGCGATCACCTCGATCGCGTCCTCGCTCTCTTTCCACGGCCGCATGGCGAACAGGCGGGCGTCATGCGCGACCCGCGGCGCCTCGAGCTCGGGCACGACAAGGGTTGCCTCGTCGTCGGCCGGCAGCACGAGCATCGTGACGCGCTCGAGCGGCATTGCCTCGTAGCCGGTCAGCCAGGGGAGGTCCGCCCCGACGGAGAGGAGGAGGCACTCTACCGAAAGCTCCCTCATGCGGTCCCGCACCGCCGCCAACCGGGCACTGCGGGCAAGCATGGCACCGCCCGACGTCACGGGCGCTCCCCGCCTGCCGTGACGAGGCTGCCTGATCGAGCGGCTATCGCTGCCTGGCGGGCGTGGTAGCTCGAGCGGGTGAGGGGCGACGCCTCGACGTGGCTGAGCCCCATGGCGAGACCGTCGGCAGCGAGCCCGCGCAGCTCCGCGGGCGTCCACCATCTCGCCACGGGGAGATGGCCGGCGCTCGGGCGCAGGTACTGGCCGATCGTCACGATGTCCACACCCACCGAGCGCAGATCGGCGAGGGTCGAGCGCACCTCGCCGATCGTCTCGCCGAGACCGACCATGATGCTCGACTTGGTCGTGAGCCGGGCCTGCTTCGCCCGGGCGAGCACGGCCAGGCTGCGGGCATAGGAGGCGGAGGGGCGGGCGGCCCGCTGCAAGCGGCTCACTGTCTCGACGTTGTGGTTCAGCACGTCCGGACGGGCGGCGAAGATGGCGCCGAGAGCCGACTCTTCGCCCTTGCAGTCGGAGATGAGCACCTCTACTGCCGTCCCTGGGCAATGCGCCCGGATCGCCTCGATCGTCGCCACGACACCGCCCGCACCACCATCGGCGAGATCGTCTCGTGCGACAGTGGTGACTACGGCGTGGGCGAGGCCCATCGCCTCGACGGCCGCCGCGACGCGCGCCGGCTCGCCCGGGTCGGGAGGAAGCGGACGGCGCGTGTCTACGAGGCAGAAGCCACAAGCCCGGGTGCAGCGCTCGCCGTTGATCATGAACGTCGCCGTGCCGTCCGCCCAGCACTCCGAGAGGTTCGGGCAGCCGGCCTCCTCGCAGACGGTGGCGAGACCGAGCCCCTTCAGCGTGGAGCGGAGGCCGAGCACCTCGCCGCCGAGGCGCATCGGCGCCCTCAAGAAGTCAGGCTTGCGCTCGCGCAGCAAGACTGCGTGGCTCAGGTCCACACCTGCAACAGCCAGGTGGCGGTCGGAAGGACGCGCCTGTGCCGCCTCTTCATCGGAGCGGCTCCTCCCTGGTCGGGCGCCCTGAGCCTGTGTGAAGGCGACGTCCTGGCGGTCGAGCTCGCGCTCTGCGCCGCCGAACGCGAAGCCAGTGCCGGCCCGCCGGCAGACGGCGTCGACCACTTCCTTCAGCGACACCGCCACGCCCTCGGCCGACAGCGACGTCACCGCCTTGTCGGCGATGCCGCAGGGGACTATGTGGCCGAACATCGAGAGGTCCGTCGTGACGTTGAGGGCGAAGCCGTGCAGTGACCGGCCCCGGTCCACCCGCACGCCGATGGCGCAGATCTTCCTCGGGTCCGGCCCGTCGTGGCCGGCCCACACCCCGGGGTACCCCTCCAGGCGACCGGTGACGAGCCCGATGTCGCAGAGCACGTCGATCACGAGCTGCTCGATCGTGTGCACGTAGCGTGGGATCGACCCCGGGCCGGACGGCACGTCGAGCACGGGGTAACCGACGAGCTGACCGGGGCCGTGGTAGGTGACGTCCCCGCCGCGGTCGGCCCGCACCACCCCGGCGCCCGACGAGGCGACGCTCGCAAGGAGGTGCTCTGGCCGCGTCCTCACCCCGAGGGTGTAGACAGGCGGGTGCTCTAACAAGAGCAGGTAGTCGCCGGCCCGCTCGGCGTGAAGCGCTCGCTGCAGAGCTGCCGCCTCCTCGTAGCGAACCCTGCCCAGCCACCTCACCCGGAGCGGATCAGAGGCGCTCACAGCTCGGCTGACCAGTCCCTCGTCTCGATCTCGGCGGCAAGGCTCTTGAGGAAGGCCGAGGCGTATGCCCCGTCCACCGCCCGATGGTCGAAGGACAGCGCCAGCAGGCCGACAGAGTGGATGGCGATGGACTCGCCGCCGTCAGGCGTCTCGACAACGACCGGCCGGCGTCTTACTCCGTCGGTGGACAAGATGGCGACCTGCGGCTGGTTGATTATCGGTGCCGTGAGGAACGTGCCGTACGGCCCGGGGTTCGTGATGGTGAACGTGCCGCCGACGACGTCGTCGGCCGAGAGCCGCCGGGTGCGGGCCCGCTCGGCGAGATCGGCCATCGCCCTCGCCAGACCGCGAAGCGACTGCCCGTCGGCATGACGCACGACTGGGACGATGAGGCCCTGGCGCTCGAGGTCGACGGCAATGCCGAGGTGCACGTCCCGATGGAGGATGAGGGCGTTCTCTCCTACCGACGCGTTCAGCATCGGGAAGTCCCTCAACACGTCGACGACGGCTCGTGCCACGAAGGGGAGGTAGGTGAGCCCGAGCCCCTCCTCCTCGCGGAAGCGGTCCTTGTCGTGGCGGCGGACCCGCTCGACCGCCTCGTAGTCGGCTTCGATCGCGACGAGGGTATGGGCAGACGTCGCCTTCGAGCGCACCATGTGCTCGGCGGTGAGGCGCCGGATATTCGAGAACGGCACGATCTCGTCCCGATCGCCGGGCGACGCCGGCGAGAACGAGGCCGCAGGTTGGACCGCGCGCTCCGACGGCGCCTCTCTCACCCGAGACGGTGCCGCAGCCTGCGCGTCGATGTAGGCGAGCACGTCGCCACGGGTGACGCGACCGCCCTGACCCGTCCCTTTGACTGCAGCGGGGTCGATTCCATGGTCGTTGAGCAGCTTGCGCACGATCGGCGAGAGCAGAGCGGCGCCGCCCGGCGAGCGAGCGGCGACCGGGCCTGCCGGCGAAGCTGCTGCCTCTGGCCGCGCCGCTTCCTCTAGGTCGCCATCGGCGGCCGGAAGTTCGGCCTCGACAGGCGCCGCAACGGCTACTGGAGCAGCTGCCGACCCTTTGCCGCCGGGCTCACCGGCCAAGGGCGCGCCGGAGATGACGGCTAGGCGCGTCCCGACGTCGACCGTTGCGCCTTCGTCGACGAGAATCTCGGTCAGGTATCCATGCGCCGGGGACGGCACCTCCGAGTCGACCTTGTCGGTGGAGACTTCGAACAGCGGCTCGTCTTGGGCCACCTCGTCGCCCACTTGCTTCAGCCAGCGGATGATCGTCCCCTCCGTGACCGTCTCGCCGAGCTGCGGCATCGTGATGTCAGCCAAGGTGCAGGCCCCTTCCGGCCAGGGCGAGAGCTGTCTCGCCGAACGACTCTGACAACGTCGGGTGCGGCTGGACGAAGGCGGCGATCTCGTCCGGGGTCGCCTCCCAGTTCACCGACAGGTAGGCCTGGCCCAGCTGCTCGGTGACCCATGGCCCGACCATGTGCACGCCGAGGAGCCGGCCTGCACGGCCGTCCTCGCGGCGCTCGCAGATGACCTTGACCATCCCATCGGTCTCGCCGAGGATCTTTGCCCGGCTGTTGCCGCCAAAGGGGTCCTTCTTCACGACTACGTCGATCCCGGCCGATGCAGCGTCCTCCTCGGTGAGGCCTACGAAGGCGACCTCGGGCTGGCAGTAGATGCCCCAGGGCACGGCGCCGTAGTTGAGCGGGGCTGCCGCCTCCCCGAGGATCTGCTTGACTATGAGCATCGCCTCGGCGAAGCCGACGTGCGCGAGCTGCGGTGTCGCGACGAGGTCTCCGGCCGCGTAAACGCCGCCCGCACCGGTCCTCATCCATTCGTCGACCTCCACGTAGCCCCGCTCGTCCACCTTCACACCCGTGCCGTCCCCGAGCAGCTCGTCGGAGAGAGGGCGGCGGCCGACCGAGACGATCACGGTGTCGACCACGACCTGCTCGCCGTCGCCGAACCTGACGGCCGTGCCCTCTGCGCCCGGCTCGTGGCCGTGCACGGCGACGCCCGTGCGGACGGTGATGCCGCGCTTCTTGAAGGAGCGGACGACGACGTCGGCGATGTCGCGGTCACAGCCGGGCAGGAGCTTGGGGAGGGCCTCGAGCACGGTGACCTGGACGCCGAGGTCCGAGAGCATCGATGCGAACTCGCAGCCGATCGCACCGCCGCCGATCACGGCGGCCGATCGCGGGAGCTCGCTCAGCGAGAGGACCTCGTCTGAGGTGAGCACGAGCTTGCCGTCCACCTCGAACCCGGGGATGCTGCGCGGCACGGATCCCGTCGCCAGCACGATGTCGCGCCCCGTCACGCGCCTGGACGATCCGTCGGGCGCGCTGACCTCGACCACTTTGTCGGCGAGCAGCCGGCCGGTTCCTTCGAGAACCTCGTTCTTCCGGTGCTTCATGATGCCGGACAGCCCACGGTGCAGCTGGTCGACCACCTTCTTCTTGCGGTCCTGGCTCACGGCGAAGTCCACCGAAGGCTGGCTCGCCAGGACCCCGAACTCTTTCGCGCCGGAGACCGTGCGGTACACCGCGGCTGTCTCGAGGAGCTCCTTTGCCGGGATGCAACCGCGGTGCAGGCAGGTGCCGCCGATCTTCTCCTTCTCGACTACGGCCACCGACAATCCGGCCGCTCCTGCGTACAAGGAGGTCGCGTAACCTGCCGGTCCGCCGCCGATGACGACGATGTCGAAGCTCGAGGACTGCTCTGGC
>JAKATT010000061.1 GCA_021818615.1 Actinomycetes bacterium
CGATCGCGATTGAACTTACGATCGAGGCCGTGCTGCGATCCCGCAATGATCAGTAGCTGCGTGGACATGAGCCCGGAGCACGGGCCATGCACCCATTGATCATCCAGGGCGGTATGGGCATCGGTGTCTCGGGGTGGCAGCTCGCCGGAGCAGTCGGGTGTGCGGGCGGCCTCGGCGTCGTGTCAGGAGTCGCGCTCGACGCGATGTTGGCGCGACGGCTGCAGGACGGTGATCGGGATGGCCAGCTGCGACAGGCGCTGTCGCAGTTCCCCGTCCCGGAGATCGCCGCCCGGGTGCTGTCCCGCTACTTCGTCCGCGACGGGCTGGCGACCGACCAGCCGTACCGACCCGTGCCCCGACTGACCCTGCAGCCTTCGCCGGACCGGCAGCGCCTCGCCGTCCTGGCGGCCTTCGTGGAGGTTCACCTCGCGCGGCAGGCTGCCCGCGGGGCGGCGGTGGGCATCAACTTTCTGGAGAAAGTCCAGCTCGCGACACCGGCCGCGGCCTACGGCGCCATGCTGGCGGGGGTCGACGTCGTCCTCGTGGGTGCGGGGATACCGGCGCGGCTTCCCTTGCTGCTCGACACGCTCTCCCGCCATATGCGCGTCGAGTTCCCGATCGACGTAACGGGCGCGGGCCAAGCCCGTCATGGGCTTCTCTTCGATCCGTTAGCCCTCCTCGGTCGCCGGGTCGCCGACCTCTTCCGGCCGCTCTTCCTCGCGATCGTCTCCTCGAGCACGTTGGCGACCTTTCTCGCGCGCGACGAAAAGACGCGTCCGGACGGGTTCGTGGTCGAGGGCGCGATCGCCGGCGGACACAATGCGCCACCTCGCGGGGCGTTGCAGCTCGACGGACGTGGTGAGCCCGTCTATGGGCCACGAGACGTTGCGGACCCGGCACAGTTCGTCGCGCTCGGCCTACCGTTTTGGCTCGCCGGCGGCTACTCGCAGCCCGACCGGGTCGTAGCTGCCCGCGCGGTCGGGGCGAACGGCGTCCAGGTGGGTACGCCATTTGCTCTGTCCCGCGAGTCTGGCCTGTCCGTGTCGCTACGTCAGCAGCTGCTCGACAATCTCCGTGAGGGACAGCTGGAGGTGCGTACCGACGTGCTCGCGTCACCAACCGGGTTTCCTTTCAAGGTGGCACAGCTCGGCGGGACGCTCTCGGATCCTTCCGTCTACGAGCGCCGGCGGCGGCTATGTGACCTCAGCTACCTTCGCACTCCCTACATGAAGCGAGACGGTACGGTCGGCTATCGCTGCCCGGCCGAACCGATCGATGCCTACGTCCGCAAGGGAGGGGCTCGGTCAGAGACCGTCCGCCGTGTCTGCCTGTGCAATGCGTTGATGGCGACGGTCGGCCTCGGTCAGAAGCGTCATGACGGTGCCGCCGAGCGCCCGATCGCGACGCTCGGCGCGGACCTCGATGGCGCTCGCGCGCTCCTGCGGCGCCACCCCGAGGGTTGGGGTGCGCGCGACGTGATCGCCTACCTCACCGGCTCGTGCAGCACGCCGGTGGCAGATGCCGGTGGGTACCGAGAACCCCGTCCTTAGTGCTCTGGGTCGTAATTTCGATTACGTATCCAGCGCGAGATCGAGCGCCTCAAGCGGCGAGGTAGTCCGGCTTGTTGGCGAGTTTCTCCATGAGCAGGGCGAGGTCGTCTCGGGTGAACCGCCACTCGAAGGGCTCGGCTGCCTGCTCGTGGCGACGCTCGAACGCGGCCAGTCGCGACTCGACCTCGGCGAGGTTGACGAAGTCGTTCGGCGTCAGCACCTTGCGCTGGAGCACCGAGAAGTAGATCTCCATACCTGGTTGAGCCACGAGGCGTGGACGGGGAGGTGGACGAGCTGCGCGTTCGGCCAACGCTTGGTCATCCGCGCACAGGCGGCGTTGCCGCGCTGCGACGAGCCGTTGTCGACCACCCAGAACACCCGCCGCGCCGATGCGTAGGGCTCGGTGGTCATCACCTGCTCGACAAGCCGGCCGAAGGGCGCGATGCCGGTGGCCGGCTCGCAGCGCCCGAACACCTTGGTGCGATGGACGTCCCAGGCGGCGAGGTACTGCAGGGCGCCGCCCCGGTCGTACTCGTGCTCGACGCGTGCCGACCGCCGTGGCCCGGGCGCGAGGCTCTCGTGGCACCGGACGCGGGCCTGGATGGAGGTCTTCTCGTCGGGGGAGATGACGAAGTCGCGCTTGCCGAGCCGGCGTCCCTGCCACTGCCTCGCGTAGAGGTCGAGCACGCGCGCCGCTTTCGTCTCGAAGTCGGGATCTCGCGGAAAGATCCAGGAGCGGTGCCGCCACGGCTTGATGGCGTCTTCGGAGAGCCAGCGCCAGATGGTGGCGCCGGAGATCTCGGCGACGATGCCTCGTTCGATCACCTCCTCTCGGATGTCGGGCACGTACAGCCGGCTGAGCGGCACACCGAGGCGGCTCGGCAGCTCGCAGGCCAAGGACTTGACGGCGACGACCACCTCAGGGGGGAAAGTCTCGAGGGCGGCCGCCGCGGGGACGCTCCTCAAGGCCGGCAGGGCCCTGTCCGTGGGGAACTCTTACGTTACCTCGAACCCCTGATTACGTCAGTGTAGTTACGTCACTGTATTTATGTCGGGGTGTACTTAGCTGCGGCGCGGGTCGACTTTCCTGCCGCCCCGTGCCCGTCGATCGCGACCACGCCCACCCAGTCGAGCCTGCACATCACGGTAGCCAACCGGTCGGGCAGGGAGCGGGTCGGCGGCTCTTCGTGGCGAGCACGTCCGCTGACCTCGTCTACGCTGCCATCGTTCGGTCACGTGTTGCGACGATCGCTAGAAACCGCCACACAAGCCCTGGTTTCACGCCCCAGAGCTGGAGAGCGCCCGCTCATAGTGGCGCAGCATCTGTCGCTCGTCGCGGCCGAGCCGGACCTCCTGCAGGTAGCCGAGGGCGTCTCGCACAACGCCGGCAGCACCTGGCTGCCAGAATGCACCCCCTGAGTTTGGGAACCCCTGCGAGAGGCGGTGGTTTGCGCCTGACTTAGCGATAGGGATCGGGCTCGGAATCAAGCAGCATCCGCGGGTCTCCACGACCAGTGGAGGACCATCGGATGATGACCGAAGAGACCCGCGGGACCGACCGTGCCGGGCGTGACGAGCAGCGGCCAGCAGTGCTCGACCCACTCGGCGAGCACCTCGGTCGACCAGTCCATGACGGTGAGGACGCTGCGGCGCCGAGGGCCTGATCCCGCGGTCGCCTTCGCGTAGCGGACGGCGAGCACACCATAGGGACCGAGCTCGGGAGCCTTCGGGTTCGGGGTGAGGTCGTCGACCTCCAACATGAGCAGCTCCCGGCGCCGGAGCCCGAACGCGTAGGCGACCTTCAGCATCGTCGCGTCCCGCAGCGCCGCCGCGGTTCCCTTGCGGCCCGATCGCCGCACCGCCTCGACACGGGCATCCGCCGCGTCGAACAGCGCCTGGCACTCAGGCCGGCTGAGCGGCCGGCGTCTCGGGCTCGTCTCGTGCTCGACCCGGTGCCGGGCGAGGTTCATCGCGGTGACGATCTGGACGGGGACCGCGCCGAAACGGACCTCGCAGGTTCGCGCGAAGCCGTAGGTGGGATCGCAGACGTACGCGAGGAAGCTCCGGAGCGAGAGCTCGTAGGCGCGCACCGTCGAGCGCGTCACGCCGTGGCGCTCCCGGAGCCCGGCGACCCACCGCTCGAGGTCTGCGGGCGCCCAGGACCACGGGAGGCGGCCGGTCGCAGCAGTGAAGCGCCGGACGGTCCGAGCGCCCGTGTCGATGCTCGAGAGGGCGAGGTTGCGCGAGAGCTGCTGGTGGCGCCAACCGAGGAGCATCTCCTCGAAGAGCGCAGCCGCCTCATCACCGGGGTGGTCGCTTGGTCCGAGCGCTTCGAGGCCCATCCTGCCTCCTTGCATCTGATGAAGTGGGTCCGATGCAGGAGTCAAGCATCAGCTGCAGGCAAAGTGGTGGATCTCCAGGTGAAGGGGGACCTTCCGGGATCCGTCGAGTACGGGCCGAACGCGTTCTCCCTGCTCAGCGGCAGGGCGCACCGACGCGAGAATCATGCATCAGATGAAAACACGAGGTTTTCCTTGTTGTGGCCATGTCGCAGCGCCGGCGTTGGCTTCCCGCCCCTTCTGTAGCCGTCGGCGTGATCGTAGGCGCCGGTCACCGTGACCGTCGTCGAGTCGTTGTGCAGCTCGTCGAGCCCGATCCCGAACTCTGCGATGACCTTCAGCACCGTCTCGGTGACGAGGCTCGCCCGATCGGCGTCGAAGAGCCGATCGAGCATCCGCCCCACCCGGTCGTCGTTCAACGCCGCGGCCTGGCCGCTTCGGAGCCCGAGCAGGCCCGGGTCGTAGGCACCGGCCCACTCGGAGATCGCGTAGAGCGGCCGATGCGAGACAACGATGTTGGCCACGACCAACGCGATGACGACCGCCGGATCGAGACGTAGCCGTGCATCGTCGTTCGGGAGGTAGGCAAGAAGCGTCTCGGCGAGGCCGATCCGGTTGAAGAAGTGCTTGACGATCGGCAGGCAGCCGACCTGCTTGCTGTCCAGCTCGAAGCCTCCCGGAGAAACCACGGCCACCTCCTTGACATCGCTCTCGATATCGGTCGGCGTAGGTGCTGGCAGATCGCGAAGCGCGGATGCTCGGACGAAGGACGGCGATGGCGAGTCGACTCGAGGGTTACGAGGCGAAGTACCGGGTGCTTGCGAGCCGGCTCGCGGAGGTCGGCTTCATCAGCCCAGGCAGCCTCGTCGTGCGCGAGACCTCATGCGGCAAACCCGGTTGTCGATGCTAGGCGAACCCGCCCCAGCGCCACGGCCCCTACTACCAGTGGAGCCGAGCGATCGGCGGGAAGACGTTGAGCCGGCGCCTCGACGCCGCCCAGGCCGACCTCTACCGCTCCTGGATCGCCAACCGGAGACGCCTCGACGCGATCGTCGCCGAGATGGAGGAGCTCTCAGCGCAAGCTGGCGAGATCCTCCTCCGTCAGGCCAGAGGCGGCTGATCGCCTACTCGCCTCGTTCACCTGGGGCGATGGGGGGCCAAAACCGAATCGAGAAGTGCGGAACGTCAGTTTGGTGGGGGAATTCCGTGATCGTCAGCACCGGTGGCCACGAGCTCGGGCTTCTTGCGTGCCGGATGGGTGGCGTGGCGTCGACGGTCGCCGACCTCGCCGTTGTCTCGCAGCACCCGGTACATGGTGGAGACCGACCCCAGGTAGATGCCCTCGTCCAAGAGCTTGGCGTAGACGGTGGCGGGCGCCTCATCGACGTGCTCCTCGGTGTTGAGGACCCGGCGGATCTCCTTTCGCTCCACCGCGCTGAGCGCCCGGGGCTGAGGGGTCGCCACCCGCTCGGGACGCTGGGGTGCGGGGCTTTGTCGGTGCCGGCGGTAGTGGCGGGCCCTGGGCTCGCCGAGTGCGGCGCACGCCGCCTTCACACCGACGACCGGGGCCAGTTCGCAGATGGCCTCGTCGATCACTTCGTCTCGCCCCTCTCGCCCCATGCGCTGTCGGTGGCGAGCTGCTCCAACAGTGCGGAGAGTTTTCCCTGGATCTCGATCACCTTTCGGGCTTTGCCGAGCTCGGACTCAAGATGCTCGGCCCGACGCTTCAGCCGGGCGATCTCCTTGACACGGGGATCGGCCGCCTGGCGGCCGGGACTGCGGCCCAGGGCCTCCTGGGCGCCCTGGTCGCGCTGACGGCGCCACTCGGTGAGCAGGGACGAGTACAGGCCCTCGCGGCGCAAGAGGGCGCCCTTTTCGGCCTTGGACAGCGTCTCGTACTCGGCGAGGATCCTCGCCTTGTAGGCGACCGGGAAGCGGCGAGGTCCCCGGGCACGTTCGGGGACCTCAGGGTCCGGATCGGTGTCATTGGTCACCGCGCCATCGTGGCGCGCGTCAAGAGTGTGATTGGTCGTGATGGTCATTTCGGGGAGTTCCTTCCCCGCCCTCTCAGCTCAACGAATCGGTTGTCCGATCTGCCTCACAGGAGGTTGACACAGAGGGCCCGCAGCTCCGGAGCTGCGACGAGGCGCCCGATGAGCGTCACCTGGTTCACCGAGTCTCCCCGGCTCTGGACGGAAGCAGTCTGCTTCTTCTTGGTGGTGGTTGTCTTGCTGCGCATTGCTGCACCTCCTGTTGTGTGGATCGATGCCACGGTGACAAGCGGGCCGACTGCCAAGCGGAACAGGTCAAGCCGGTACGGCTTCTCGCTCTTGGGCCTTGCAGCGGACAGGCGGCGGCCTGCTACCGGGGACGCTCGCGTCCCGTATGGCATTCGGAGACGATCCACATGACGTGAAGGAGGGGCATGCGCACGACGACTCACCACCGAAGCGCCCGGTCATGAAGGGAGCCGCGATGGGATACTCGGAAGGTGACGCTATATGACGGGCTCGGCCAGCTCCTGGAGGACGCGGCTGCAAGGGTGGACGTCTGGACGGGCCACGATCTGTGGACGTTCGAGCCCGGGTCCCCTGCTGCGATCGAGGTCGCGAGCGCCGAAGTAAGGCGCGACGGCAGTCCCTGGGGGGATCGCCCTGTGCGAACGGCATATCAGCTCGGCCAGATGGCGACGAAGTTCACCGTCGAGATGGCGCGTTGCATGGCACCGCTGGTGGGGAGCGCTCGCCCGGCCCCTGGAGTCGAGGCGTTGACCCGCACCTCGCTCGAGGCCGCATCGGTTGTCTGGTGGGTCTTCGAGTTGGGCCTGACTGCGAGGCAGCGGGTGTGCCGGATGCAGCTCCTCCGGAGGAACAGCGCCAAGGAGCTGGAGGTGGCCATCGCAGCCGTTGGAGGGGACCCGTCGGTTGGCACGCGGAGACGGTCGCTGCAGTCAAAGCGTACGGCGACGAGTTGGGTCTGCAGCCGTTCGGCCAGAACGGGAACGAGCTGGAGGGGGAGGTCCGTCCCCGCTACACCGCGAGGGTGAAGCGCTTCACCGATGACGTCGGTTACCAGGGTGCCTACAACATCTACTCGGGCGTGGCTCGTGCGGAGCTGGCGGGCTTGTGGCGGCTCATTCCGGATACCGGCACCCTTTCAGACGGAACGCCGGTCTACGCCGCCGGTCCGAACCCTCGTGCGACGTTCTCCGCCGTCGATGGAGCCTTGAAGGCAATGATGGGCTCGATGGAGCGCATCGTGTTCCTCTTCGGCTGGACCGCCCCGGGACGGTCCGAAGAAGTCGGGTCGTGGATCGACCACGTCAACGACGAGCTGGCACGACTCAAGGAGTGGTGAGGAGGAGACGGCTCACGCAGCCTCCTCCTGTGCTGCGGGCTCGAAGGCCCGCAGGATGGTCGCTGCGGCGCGCTGGATGCGCTCGCAGGATGCCTTGATCCCCGCGATGGCCTGCTCGCCGCCACCGGTCCAGGTTGCGACGTAGCCGAAGGAGTAGTCGCTGCTGTCGATCCCAAGTGCCTGGCAGACGACGTATGCCGTGGACTCGGCTTCCAGCTCGGCGAGCGCCCGGCTGTCGAAGCTCTCGTGGAGGAGGGCGTGTGCGATCTCGTGGGCGAGCGTCTTCACCCGCTGGGCAGGGGTATTGCGGGTCTCGACCCGGATGCGACGCTCGCTGTGGCTGCAGTCGCCGTTCGTCGTGCCGTTGAACTCGTGGTCCTCGACGCTGAAGCCGATGGAGCGGGCGACGCCAAGGAGCGTCGTGTAGTTCCCGGCGGGGTCATCGCCGTCGAGGCGGTTGCAGATGGCGGGAAGGTCTTCGCCGTCGGTCTGGGCGACGTCGAACACGGGGACGAACTTGAAGCCCCGAATGATGCGCTCGTCCCCGCCGTCTTCGGCATCGGCGCTCTTGTAGACCATGGGGGCGAGAATCCAGATGGCCTTTTCTCCCTTGCGAACGAAGCGGTTGATCTTCCGCCAGGCGTTGAAGCCTGCCACCTGGCTTGCCTCGTGGCACTGGGCAGCGATGAGGAGCACGTTGTTGAAGCTGTAGCGGTGGAACTTGGACTGGAAGTCGAGGTGGCGCTGCCACTCCTCGGACGTCGTGAGGTTGCTGATCCCCTCTGCCAGCTTCTCGATGAGTTCCGGGTGGTTGTTCTTTGCGGTCATTGCTGAGTCCCTCCATACGGTGCTGATCTGATGCACCCGAAAAGGCAGGGCAAGGCCGAGCGGAACAGCCCCGAGCGCAGCGAGTGCACTTCAGGGCTTGCAGCTCGTAGGACGCAGCTCTGCCAGGGTGAGCAATCAGAGAGGCCCGCATGGAGCGGGCGAGGGACCGCGCATGCCACACCCGGACGGCGAGGCTGAGAGTCGAGAGGGGATCACCGGCGTGATCCGATCTGGCAGCCCAAGGTACCGAGAGCCTGTGACGCCGTTGTGCCGCTGACCTGCCCGCACCGCTTCGTCGGACGCTCCAAGCGCGATCTTCACGGGAGCTGGGCCGCGGGCGTGCGCGATTCGTGCGCGATGCATACGGGAACTGACGGCAACAGGTGGGAGTAGACGGCACTAGGCGCTGATGGGCGTCATGGCCTTGAACCGGGCATTCAGTGAAAAGTGGCTGGCACCCCCAACGGGATTCGAACCCGTGCTACCACCTTGAAAGGGTGGCGTCCTAGGCCGCTAGACGATGGGGGCCTGCGCAGGTCCGGCAATGCGCCGACCGGCACGGCACCCAAAGCTACCGCCCGGCACCCGCCTGCTTGTCGAGCCGCCACTCGGTCTCCTCGGGACCATCGCGAAGCGCGACGCCCAGCTCGCCGAGGCGCTCCCGGATCCAGTCGGACTCGTCAAAACGCTTGTACGAGCGAGCCCGAGCCCTCAGCTCCAGCAATGCCTCGACGAAGGGCTCGATCAGTTCCCGTACGTCGCGCGCTCCCGTGTCGCCCCACTTGCCGAGCTCTACGACCAGAGATCGCAGGCTCGCTCGGGCACGGTCCAGGGCGTCGCCGGCCGGGATGTCATTGGCCCATCCGGTGATCTGCGATTCGAGCTCGAGGATCGCACCGACAGCTGCAGTGAGATCCTGCCGAGCGAGCGCGGCCGAGAACGCTGTCTCCTGCTCCCGCACGAGCGCCGTGAGCGGCGACCCGGAGCACGGCGCAGCTTGCCTGGGTGACCCGTCAGCATTCGCAGCGTTGCTCCACTGGCGTTCGTCCCCTGGCTCCGGTCCGGCCGCGGGAGCAAGAACGCCGGAGGTGGCGGACCTGCCAGCGGCGAGCAGGCGGGCCGTCGCGGTGATCTCCTCGATCGAGAGCTCCGTGCCGGAGGGGAACGTTCGTGAGCGACCGCGGGCTCGTAGCGTGACGGCTCCGTTTCCCCCTACGGTGCCCAGCCCCGCGTCGAGATCGAGCGTGAGCGAGGTGTGCTCGTCGATGCCGAGCACGAAGGCACCTTCGGGGAGCTGCTCCTCCAGAGCCGAGAGGCGGCGCTCTCCGAGATAGCAAAAGCGCGTGTCGTGCGTACCGCCCTCTGCGTTGTTGTAGTGCGGGATCACGGCAGCCGAGAGGCCGGCTTCGCCCAACAGGTCCAGCCCATCGAGCCAGTGCGGATCCTCGCCCGCCTTGTAGATCTCATAGACGGGGACTGTGCACAGCCCGAGCGTGAGGGCGGCAGCCGACGCGAAGGAGATCCCACCTCCGTGCTG
>JAKATT010000038.1 GCA_021818615.1 Actinomycetes bacterium
CGAACCGGATGACGGCGAACGGTGTCTCGCCGGGGTGCTTGAGGTACCACAGGACGACGAGCCCCGCGACGGCGACGGTGAGGCCGACGCCGACCCAGATGACCCAGGTGGGGATGATGGGCTCGCCCTCACTTGGCATCGGTTCCCTCCTCGATCGCGGCGACCGGCGGTCGTGCCTCCACGGACAGAGACTCTACGACCTCGGCATCGAGGACGGGCGGTTGATTGGCATAGGCGATGATCCGTGCACACTCGTAGATGCCCACCAAGAACGCGACCATCGCTGCCGTCTCGGGTGGGAGGACCTGGGACGCGGCGTAGATCACGACCCCGCACGCCGCGCCCTCCATCACCCAGCGCATCCCGTCGCCTTCGAGGCATCCGCAGAACAGGTCCACGACCGCCTGGGCGTTGGCCCGCTGGTCGGGGGTCGCGGTCCGGGCCGTGACGGGGAACGCGGTCATGGCTGATGGTCGGCGTTGATCCGGTCGAGCACGTCCTGGATGCGGTTGTTGAGGGCGGTCAGCTCGGCGTTGCGCAAGAGCAACTGTTCCTTTGCGACGGTGATCTCCCCTCGCAGGTCGCTCAATTCTACCTGGAGGTCGCTTCGGGAACGTCGGCGCGATTCGAACAGCTCGGTGACCGTCGAGCCCGCGACCGCTCCGCCCACCCCGATCACGACGGGTCCCCAGTCCACATCATGTCTCCGTCGAGGCCCCGCCATTGGCGAGCCCTGAACGCTTGGCATGGTCGTACTGTGCCCACAAGAGGATCATGGCGACACCGCCGCCGAGAAGGGGCGGCCAGCGCCGCTTTGTCAAGAGCACCCCCAAGAGCACGAACCCCGCAGCCTGGAGGAGGCCGATCCCCACCCACTTCATGAGCGTGTCGGCCCGCTTGGCCGCGTTGATCTCGGTCGTCTGCGGAGACGAGTTGGTCGCCGAGATGATGTCGTAGGTCAGCGCCGCGTAGATGGCGACGACGGCCGCAGCCGATCCGTCCATGCCCTCCATCTCAGCCTCCCGCGCTCATCAGCCGACAGATGTTGCAGGTCCGCGTGGACCACTGGTGCCCGATCCCGTGCATGGCGATGAACACGCCGCCCACGATCACGACGACGAGCCACACGCGCACCCATGTGAGGTGCCTGGGCCACCAGGATGCGGCCATACTACGGCGCCGATCTGCGAGAGCCGATCCAGCCGACCGTGCCGGGCGGGTGGGGTCCCCACTTCGACTGGGGGATCACGTACCCGTTCCAGAACCACAAGGTTTCCACCGGCGCCGTCTCCCCGCCGGGGACGCCTGCCCCGCCCGCGCCGGGCGTGTCCGCACCCTGGCCTGGGGCGAACTGGTACCCGAGCTTCTCGTGGTCGCGGGTGCCGATGCGCGGGCCGGGGATGGGGGCGAGGTCCTTCGGGACCGGGATGCCCCACTGGGGCACCCACGGCTGTGTACCGGGGAGCTGCATGCGGGGGGCTGCACGCGAGAGGGGGATCGGGCCTGCCTGCATCATCTTCTCGCGTAGCTCGTGTACTGGGTGTACTTGTGTGTGCCCCCGTGCTCGGCGGCCACGTACTGTGTCTCGGTGATCGGCGCGGCCATGCCCGTCGAGGTTGTGCGGAAGTAGACGGGCGTCCCCGACGAGAAGTCGGCGAGGGTCTGCTGGTAGGTCGAGATGGGCGTGTAGCTGGTCCCGGCGTAGCTGAACCCGCCCGAGGTCGGGGCCGTCTGCCAGATGCCCGCAGGGCCCGAGGGACCCGAGGCCCCCCCGCCCGGCGTGGGCGAACCTGTGCCGCCGGGCGTGGACGGTCCGCCGCCCCCGCCCCCGCCGCCCTGGACGGGCGGGGCCGCACCGCCGACCGGGCCGGTGTAGCTCCCCCCTGTCGGGTAGGTGATCGTGGCCGTGGGTGTCGGTGCCACGGTCGTGGTCCCTGTGGTGGAGGCGGTGGAGGTCGAGGACGACTTCTTGCGCAAGAAGACGAGATAGATCACGACCCCGAGGCCGATCCACGCGATGACCGGGAGCGGGCCGACCTTGGTCATCAGTCCCTTACCGCCGCCCGAGGGTGCAGGTGCCGTCGCCATCAGTAGGCCCCCATTCCTGTCGTCTGTGCGAGGTTCGTCGGGGCGGTGTTGAGGGTCCGGGTCGTCTGGCCGTAGCTGCCCGCCATCGCGTAACGCGAGCGGTTCACGAGCGAGGGGTTCTGCGTCTTGGCCTGGGACACCCACCGCCGGCCCTGGACGTTGTAGCCCCGCTGGATGCCCGCGACGAACCGGGCGAGCGATCCGCCAGGGAACAGCTCGCGCGAGGAGCCGAACTCCTCGCGCACCATGCGGTTCGCCAGCCGCTTGGCCGAGTGCGGGATGGGCGAGACGGGCTGGGAGGTGTAGGCGTCCGTGTTGGCCGTCCACGAGGGCATCGGCGTCGGCGGGATGTAGCCGAGCAGCCCGGCGATGTTGGGGACCGCGGGCCGGGACCACGGCAGGTGATCGTGGTACAGCTCGCCATCGACGGCGAGACGCGGGGCGCCCGCGTCCTCTACGAACGCGCCGCGGTGGAACGACACCGGGCCGCGGGCGCCCGAGCGGGCGAAGCGGGGATCGGCGGGGGCGGGTCCGTTCGGGGCGGTGACCCGCGACGGCAGGGCGGCCAGGCCACGCTGGCCCCCGGCCAGCTCTGTCAGGTCGCGGTAGGTCGAAGATCCGTACTCGGGATATTCGCGCCCGGGGAGGACGTTCGCCCTCCCGCCCTGTCCGAACCCGGTCGCCATTACTGGCCCGTCGCGACCTTGAGGCTTGAGGAAAACCCTGTCGTGAGCGCCTTCACGAGGCCCGGTCCCTGGCTGCCCGGCCGGGTCAGCACGAGGATGCCGCCCACCAGGATGATCGCCAACAGCACGTCAGCTACTTCGTCCATTACCTCTGTCCTCCCTGTCCGACCGGGTAGCCCGGCGCCCGCTTCGGCGTGGACTTCCCCGTCTGGGGTGTGTAGGTACCCGGTGTCGAGCGTGTCGGGGCCGGTCGTGTCGCCCAGTGCGTTGTGATCGACGGCGGGGACTTCGGCGGGTCCTTCATCATCTTGTCGAGCCACTGGAAGAAGCTCACGATGGCGGGCTCGTTGCCCTTTCCCGGCAATGCCTTGGGATTGGGCGGGACCAGCACCAGCGTGAGGGCGACGAGGCCGCCGAGCCCCGCTGCGACCTTCCCCGGCGCCTCACCGAAGAGGGCGGCGGCGGCCAGCATCATGTACACGACCATCGTGGCGATGAAGCGCGAGGGCGGGGGCATCTTGAGCCGCCTCGCCCCTGTCGGCGCTGTGTACGTCGAGGTGCGGTTGAAGGCGTCCCCGGCCTCGACCAGCACGACCACGAGCCACTCGGCCGCGAGCGCCTTTTCCTGAACGGTCCCGGCCATCACGCGACCGCCGCGGTGGGAGTCGGAGCACTCGACGCGGTGGGCGTGGTACCGGGCAGCCAGAATTTCCAGAACTGCCAGTTGCCGTGCAGCGCCGCGTAGATCATCGAATAGGACACGGTGAGGGTGATGAGCGCGACGAACAGCACGCCGCCCCCGCTTACGCGCCCGTGGTCTTCTTGAAGAGTCCGAGGAGCTGGGAGAGGCCGAAGAACGACCCGACGAGCCACCCGATGAGAAGCCACACCCAGTGCGACATGCCATTCCCTTTCTGTCAGCCGCCGTGATAGCGGGCGAACGGCCCGAGGCGCAGGAAGAAGAGGAACCCCAACTCCAGCGCGACGAGAATCCACAGCCAGTAGTGGGTCGGCATCCCACCTCCTAGGCTTCGCTTCGATGTGCCGTAGATGGTGGACGGGCGCGTGGACGTGGAGGCACCCCCGACGCTGCCCACGCCGAGCCCGCCCATGAGTGAGGCCCCGATCCCCGATCCACGCGCCGCCATCGACTACAGCCCCCGCAGGTACGCAGGGATGGGACCGGCCGGGGCCAGGTCCTCGGTGATCGTCTCCAGCGTCCCCGACGCCGGTCCCCCGTTCAGCTCGAACTGGAGGTAGGACGCCTCGGTGGTCGCCAGCCAGTAGTCCCCGTCCATCTGGCCGGGGTTGTGGAACCGGAAGTAGGGGTAGACGCCGGTCGGCCTCGTCCCCGTCTGGGTCGCGGACTGCTGGGACCCGAAGCGGTCCGTCTCGTATGTCCGCACTGTCCGGTACTCGGTGAGCAGCTGGGTGTTATCGAGGCGCCACCGGATCGGGTTGGACGTCAGGTTGACGCGCTTTCCGTTCGAGCCGCGCACGGCGAGGAGGAGCAGGCGGATCAGGTTGCCGACCCGGTTCTCTTTGATCGTGTTCGTGCCGGTGTTCGTCGGTGTCCCCGACTGGTGCGAGCAGAACCGCTGGAGGGTGAGGCCATCGGGGATCTGCACGATGGCGTTCCCCGCGTAGTCCACCTGCGGGGGTTGCGCGTACGTCTCTAGGAAAATTGTGATTGTGACCTTCGGCGCGGTCACGCCTGTGGACTTTGTGACGAGCCCGTTCTGGGTTGTGGCCGCGGCGGTGAGCGGGTTGAGCGTGTACTGGAAACGGTACTGCGCCCGGGAGTCGGTGTTCGGCAGCACGCCGATGGTGATCCGGCCCTCCACGAAGAACCGCAGGCGGAACTTCGGGTTGATCGTGTTCGAGAACCCGCTCGCCTCTTTCGCCGGGTCCATGTCCCACGGACGGGCGAACCGGCTGACGAGATAGTAGGAGTAGCCGTTCATCGGGTAGAGGATGTCGGTCCCGTCGATGCTGACGAGCGACATCGACCCGAAGATCGAGAAGGGCGCGTCTGTCACCAGCGCCGCCGAGGTCCCGAGCACCCCTGTCGCCGAAGAGATGAACAGGGACACTCCGCGCAGGAACCCGCCCGGCGTGATCTGGTGACTGAATGTCGCAGAGGTCGTGCCGAGGGTGTGGGTGTCCTGGGCCATGAACTCGCGATAACTCCACGAGCCTTCGAGGAACGGGACGGCGCCACCCCCTCCCGCCTGGGGCTTGCTCTGCGTCGCGACGGGCATCCGATCCTCCCTAGTACTGGAGCAACATCGCTTTGCCAAGGCCGTTGGCCGTGGGCGATGTCGCAGCAACGAGGTGCGCCGCACCGAGCCGCCACAGCGTGCCGAGGAGCACGACGTAGCCGAAGAAGGTGACCAGCGCAGCGATGGCACTGATGTGTACGTGCACGGTCGGCACTATGCCACAGCACCCGCGGTCTTTGCACGTACCATGCAAGGTCCGACAGGCTACGTCATGCAGCGCGGACCTAGTACCTGTGCCAGTGGATCGCCTTCCCCCGGTGGCGGTGGGGTTTGACGAACGCGGCGAGCGCCGCCGAGATCAGCTTGTCCCGGCCGTCCCATGCCGACCCGAACTCCTCGGAGTCGAGCAGGTCCGCGATCAGTGTCCCGACCCCGGCCCGAAAGCGCGTATGCCCGAGGGGCGTGAAGCCGGTCCCGACCATCGTGTCCTCGTAGCTGGTCGAGAAGTCGTAGGCGAAGAAGCACCAAGGCTCCGGGCACGCCTGGAGGTCGCGGAGGAAGCCCGGCCGAGACTCCACGTCGTGCTCGATGATGCAGACGTTTCGCCCGAGGGTGAGGAGCGATGCGAGCCAGCCGGGGTACGACGCCGGGCCCGGCGCGGGATTGCACACGAGCTGGAGCGGCGTATAGCCCTGGCGGGTGATCGCCGGGATGACGCGGGGGTGCAACTTGCCCCCGTCCGCCACGGCGACGATCACGAGACCAGTCTCACGCGACGTGCACCCAGCGGGACTTGCACGCGGCCAGGTCGGGGCACTCCGGTGGCTCGGGAGGATCCTTGTCTGTCGCGTGCTCCTCCAGCCACGCCTCGAACGTTGGACAGCCGAACCCTTCTACAGTCCACGTACCCTCGCGGCAGTGACCGGGCGTTCCGTTGACGTGGCAACGGTGCATGAGACCGTCGCACCTCCCGCACCCGTCGCAGTCGTAGCCCGATGACAACAGAGCACATCGCAAAGGGGGCGCTTGACAGGTCACGCGACGAACGCCTCGGCGACGAGGCAGCCCTGGCCGTGGCTGTGGGCCGGGGCGACGTGGCGGACCTCGAACCCCGCGGACACGAGCGCCGCATGCAGGGTGCGGCGGTCGAACCCGCAGCGGTGGTACTGGCCCTCGTGCTCCTGGGAACCGAACAGAAGCATGAGGGACCATTCCCCGTCCGCCTCGTGGTCCAGCCAATGGCGGCACGCGTAGTCGAGATCAGGGACCATCAGCCAGAGTGTCCCCCAGCGGCACAGGACCCGGCGCCACTCGGCGAGCACGCCGGGGACCTCGCGCCAGCCGACGTGCTCCAAGCCGTGACTGCACCGGATGTGGTCCACCGACCCGTCCGGGTACGGCAGCCGGGAGAAGTCGGCCCGGACGGTCGCCCGCGGGTCGTAGCGGTCCACGGAGGTCCACCCGGCCTCGGCACTGCCCGCGCCCAGCTCCAGACGGATCACGAACCGATCTCCGAGACGTACGCCTCGTCGCTCACCGTCTCGACCAAGAGGAACTGGTGGGTGCCCAAGGCCTCGATCACCGGGGCGTAGCGGCGCTTGTTGCCGAGGACCTCCCCGGCCCGCAGGGCGTCTGTCGAGTCCCCGATCTTGAAGCAGGCGACCCAGGTGTGCTGGGACAGCATCGACCGGGACAC
The DNA here is from genome assembly GCA_021818615.1 of Actinomycetes bacterium. GTDB lineage: Bacteria > Actinomycetota > Acidimicrobiia > Acidimicrobiales > Bog-793 > JAKATT01. The sequence goes on from JAKATT010000038.1 coordinate 6,693, forward strand.
CCAGACGGGGCGCTGGGATCCCGCCAGGAGGGTGATCCCGTTCGAGCGTGACTGGGTGAAGAACTCGTCCATGCTGGTCCGCAGCTTGAGGCTCTGCACCATGTAGGACGCCTCGTCAAGAAAAAGGGTCCAGTTGCCCTCCTCCATGATCTCGTCTAAGGCTTCGAGGAAGACGGGGCGGACGTCCTTCGGGTAGGTGCTCGCCCGCGTGTAGGGCGGCCACAGGATCACCTTGCCGGACTTGCGGGCCGCGTAGGTGGGCGGCCAGTCGGTCGTCCGGTGCCAGCCGCGCTCGACCAGGGCCGCGTTCGTCTGGTCCCGTTTCTTCGTGACGAACGACACGACCGCCGCGTGGCGCTGCTCCCGGCGCCCTTCGAGGAAGTCGATCGCGGCGGTGGACTTCCCCCGGCCGGTCTTGCCCAGGAGGACGAGGTGCTCGCCCTGCTCCCACTTCTCGATGAATGTGGGCTTGAGCGTCCGCCAGCTCACGACCTCGATTGTCGAGGCGTCGAGGGCGTCAAGCAGCCGCGGGGACGTCTCCGCTTGCCTGGTCGCCATACGCGTTTTCGATCTGGACCCGCCGCATCTGCTCTTCCCGCACCGCCTGGAGGATCGGCCAATGGGCCATGAACAGGCGCAGCACGTCGGCCCCGATGGCACCCTTCTCCAGCATCTCGCGTACCGCAGGCCAGCGGTACAAGAAGTCGTCCCAGGCCGCGGCGCACTCGGGCGCCTGACGGCGCAGGGCCGCGGCGGTGATCGCGTAGCCCCGCGCCTGGGCGACTGTGGCCCCGAGCTTGTAGGGGATTTCGAGCTGGACCCGCAGCGGAATCGTCGCCCCCGACGACTGGCGCGGGGCCTTCTTGGCCGTCTGGCGGGGACGCCCGCGTCGGGCCTGGGGCTGCTCGTCCTTCGTGAACTCCTCGCCATCAGCCACGTCGTCTCGCTCCCGGTCCCGCTCCTCGGCGTGCTTGCTCTTGATGTGCCTGGCGATGTTCGAGTTGGTGATCTCCAGCCCGCAGTACGGGCAGGCGACGACCTGCTTTCCGAACGGCATCGGTCAGCCGGTGGGTGTCGGGGACTCTGGCAGGGACGTGCCGGGCACCGGCTCGGAGGTGGGCGCCGATGCCCCGGCGTCGTCGGAGGGAAGAACGGATGGGGCATCGGCGGCGGTTCCCACCTCCTCGGCCCCCGTCTCGGGCTCGATCCTGTCGGCAAGGCTGTCGAGGGCCTCGGCGATGTCGCGGAGGAACGCCGCCAGGGGGTTCATCACTTCTGGCGGAAGTACCCGCCGCCGCTGCGGCGCTTGCGGGGGGGCTCGTCGTCGTCGTCGTCTGCGTCCCCGAAGAACCGCTCGAAGATCTCGTCAGCGTCGAGGCCGTCGATCACGGTCACCCGGCTCTGGCCGCGGGACCGGCGCCGCGGTCGGTCGTCGTCGTCGTCGTCCCGGTCGTCGTCGTCGTCCCGCCTGGACCGGGACCTGCTAGTGGTCGCCACGCTTGGGCCTCCTGGGCTTCATCCGGTAGCTCGGTTGCTCGTCGGGACGCATCTTAGCGTCCCTGGAATCCCTGGAGGATGATCGGACGATGACGTGGTGGTGGCCCTCGCCGTCGTCCAGGTGCCACTCGGCGGGCATCGGCTGGTCGCAGCCCAGCTCGCGCTTTCGACGGGCGATCAAGCGGCGCAGGGCCGCCCGATGCTCGGCAGGGGCCCGGCCGTATGCCTGGATGGCGTTGTGGAGATCCCGACAATTGCGGATCGGGTAGCTGCCGTCGAGGAGGGCGTCGTTGCGCTTGGCGAGGCCCCGGCGCTCTGCGGTCCCGATGTCGGCCATGCATCCAGGGTACCATCGGCACTACTTATGGGCTGGAACCCGACTGGTGGCGGCGGCGGCGGATCGCCCAAGGGTGCCGCTGGTGGCGACCTCGGGGGAACATACCCGGACCCGACCGTCGCCAAGGTCCCCTACGCCGCCCTCGTTGCAGGCACACGGATCACTCTTGCAACAACAGCGGGGAAGGCGAAGATCACCGGTGCGGCGGTGACAGGGCTGCCGATCGGCGACGCCACCACGGGGAGCGGCGTGACACTCGTCAACGGCAACCAAGTTATCCTCACAGTAAGAGTGCCGACAGATGGACGGTCGCATTGGTTCTCCGCTGTCTGTATCAAGGAAGTCAGCGCAGTACTCACGGGAGGCGCCATCGCAGTAACATACACGGACGCAAGCGATGTAGTGCAGACCAGCACGACAACCGCCACCACAGTTGGCAAACACCCGCTTAACGTTGCTGCTGGATCATGTGCGCCCGGTACGGCAGTCCAAGTCACCCAATCCACCGCCATGACCGCAGGCGCTGCCACTGTCTACGGCAAAGTCGTAGTTATCTAAGGGAGCACTATGCAGGTAGAGCTTCGGGCCGGTGCCCATCTCACACTCTTGAGCCAAGAGGACATGGCAAAGGAGGTCAGCCGTTTGGGTGACCTCTGGCGGGAGGTCGAGCGGGAGCGGGCGGGCGAAACGCTCCGGGTCCCCGCGGCGTCCTTCACGACGACTGCGACGGGGAAGGGGACAGCCGTCGTTTACCGCGTCCCCCAGGGGTTCGACGCCTGGATCGTCCGGGCCACGTTCGACTACGCCACATCGAACGCCAAGACAGGGCACGCGTGCGATATCCGCCTGTGCTACGGGTCCGACACGCCCTCGAACCTCCTGGCGGTGAACGCCACGATCCCATCCGTCTACGAGGCCAGCCGCAACCACGCACCCTTCGTCCGGGGAGGGTCCCAGATCGTCGCGGCGATCAAGACAGGCCCGGTGTCCACGTCCATCTGGGTGAGCGTCCAGGTGATCCTCGTCTCGCGCACGGCGTTGAAGCGCGACCCGACACAGC
>JAKATT010000030.1:0-4777 GCA_021818615.1 Actinomycetes bacterium
GCTCGCCCGACCGCCAGCATCTGGCGCTCTCCTCCCGACAAGGTGTGGGCGGAGCGGCGCCTGCGCTCGGCGAGCGGCGGGAAGAGCTCGAGCACCTCGTCGATCGAGCTGCGGATGCCGGCGCGGTCCCGGCGGAACAGCCCGCCGAGGCGAAGGTTCTCCTCGACCGTCAGCTCCTGGATCACCCCGCGGCCTTCGGGGACGTGAGCGACGCCGTGACGGACGTGCTCGGAGGTCGGGATGCTCGCGAGGTCGACGCCGTTGTAGCGGGCCGTGCCGCCCGAGGGGCAGACGAGACCAGTGATCGTGCGCAGGAGCGTCGTCTTGCCGGCGCCGTTCGCCCCCAGCACGGCCGTGATCGTGCCGCTGGGCACCTCGAAGCTCACCTCGTTCAGGGCCCGGATCGGCCCGTAGCGCGCCGAGAGGCTCGCGACGACGAGGTTCCCCGTCACGAGACCTCCTCACCCAGATAGGCACGCATCACCGCCGGGTCGGTCCGCACTTCGTCGGGCGAGCCGCTGGCGATCACCTTGCCGAAGTCGAGGACGACGAGGCGGTGGCACAACCCCATGACGAAGTCCATGTGGTGCTCGACGAGGAGCACAGCCATCTCCTCGCCGAGACCTTGCACGAGATGGCCGAGCGCCTCGATGTCGGCTTCCGACAGGCCGCTCGCCGGCTCGTCGAGCAACAGCAGACGAGGACGGGTGACAAGTGCCCGGGCGAGGGAGGCCAGCTTCTGGACGGGGTAGGGCAGCGCGCCCGGCAACCGATCGGCGACCTCGGAGATCCCGAGCCGGCCGAGCTCGGCGAGGGCCTGGCGCCTCAGCTCCTGTTCGCTTCGCGACGAGCGGGGGAGACCGACGAGGGCCGAGACGACGTCGCCCTTGCTGCGGGTGTGAAGCGCCGTCATGACGTTCTCGACCACGCTCAGGTGGGGCCAGAGCCCGACGCCCTGGAGTGTCCGGGCGACACCGAGCCCGATGAGCTGGTTGGGCCGCAGCCTCGAGACGGTGCGCCCCGCGATGGCGATCGTGCCCTCGTCGGGACGGACGAAACCGCACACCACGTTGAACAGCGTCGTCTTTCCGGCACCGTTCGGCCCGATGAGCCCGACGATCTCGCCCGGTGCGACCGACAGGCTGACGCCGTCGAGCGCCGCCAGCCCGCCGAAGCGGACGCCGACGTTGCTCACCTCGAGAGCTGGTGCCGCTCTGGTCTCGGCCGGTGCCGCGTTGGTCTCGGCTGGCGCCCCCGTGTTCGCCACGGCGGGGAGTATTGCACTTGCCGGCGGGCCGTTCGCGGTGACGGGCTGCCGCCGGGCGCCGGCGGTGATCGGCCGGAGCCGGCCAGTCCGGGCTAGACACCATCCATGGAGCTCACCCAGGTGATGAGGACGACCCCGGCGACGCGCGAGTTCACGAGCGACCCTGTGCCGGACGAGGTCCTCGAACGGATCGTGGACTCGGCGCGTTTCGCCCCGAGCGGTGGCAACCGCCAGCCCTGGCGTCTCGTCGTGGTGAAGGATCCCGACCTGCGGATCGAGATCCGGGAGGCGTACCGGCTCGGGTGGCGGGAGTACTGGGCCCACGTCGAACAGGGTCTCGTGCCCTTTGCCCCTCGCGAGCACAACTTGTGGCCCGGACCTGCGGTGGACCTGAGACAAGCCCGCCAGGTGCCGCGGCCCGACCCGTTCGGCGACCATCTCGAGGAGGTTCCCGTCCTCGTGATCCTGCTCGCCCACCTGCCCTCGCTGGCCGTCACGGACAACGGCCTCGGCCGCCAGAGCATCGTCGGCGGCGCCTCGGTCTACCCCTTCGCCCACAACCTGCTCCTGGCGGCCCGCGACGAGGGCCTCGGCGCGGTCATGACGACGGTGATCTGTCGGCAGGAGCCGAGGGTGAAGGACCTGCTGGCAGTGCCGGCGGAATTCGCAGTCGCCGGGCTCATCGCCATGGGTCACCCCAAGCGTCAAGTGCGCCAGCTGAGGCGCAAGAGCGTCGCCGAGCTCGTCTCCGTCGACCGTTTCGGCGGCGCTCCGTTCGGCCAGGTGTGGACGACACTGGGGACGAGCAGTGGATAGCAGAAGAAGTCTGTCGATAAGTTCGGAATATCGTCAGAAGCGCTTGACTCGTGCCCACCAACAGGCGCAGAGTGGCTCCACCAAGGACGGAGACGCCATGCAAGAGGAACAGGGCAGGCCGCAAGGACTGCCGGAAGCCTTGAGCAGCACTCGTAAGGTCGGGGGGACCGCAAGGAAGCCCTGAACGACCGGGTGTCCCCCGGGTTGATCGGGCACCTGCAAGGGTGTCCGAACTGCTCAGGGAAGCCTGGATCGCCCGCTCACCCGCAAGGGTGTCCGAGCGGCTGGGCGGTCCCGGACGAAGGTCGCCCGCAAGGGAGGCCGGAAGCCGGTGACAGGTGCCACGACCGGAGGTCCCCCGCAAGGGAGGCCCGAGGAAACGGGGACCAGGCGTTCTCTGCCGAGAGAGGTGAAAGGGCACCCGTCTCGAGATACCGGCTCTTCGGAGCCGGAGCACCGGGCGCAGGTGGGCAGCCGCCAGGCACCTACCTTGCGAGGGAGCACGATCGCCTGGAGCCTGGCCCCGGGAAGTACGGAGGTGCAAGCCGACCGGCTACCCGGGGCAGCTCCGCGTCCGAGGGCGCCTTCGCGTCCGGGGGCGCCTTCGAAGCCTCCGGGGGCGCTTCGCTGGGGCTAGGCGGCGCCCCCGCCGACGTCGACCGGTGGCGGCGCAGAGGAGCCGGCAGCGTAGAAGTGCCGCCAGTTCGGCTGCGAAGGCTTGCGGGCACCGAGGGGGCCCCTGGCGAATTCGGCCAGCAGGTTCGTGGTGATCCTCGTGAGCGGGGCAGTGACCTTCGGGATCGCCGCCGGGGCGAAGGGCTGCGGGAGAGCTCCGGGGTTCGCCCAGAGCCGGTTGACGAACGAGGCGGTCCCGCTCGCGAAGACGCCGCCTCCTCCGCGCACGGTGTAGTACGCCATGTCGGAGGCGCTCGGCCCGATAACGCTCGTGATCGGCGAGTGGCAGAGGATCTGGACGTCCTCTGGCGACGGCGGCCCAGGCACGTAGCGGTCGAACTCCGAGCCGTTTGCTCCCGGGATGACCGAACCGGAGCGAAGCCCGGTTCCCGCCATGATCCACGAGGACGGGTCGACGACGACGAGGTCGCCGAAGGGGGCGCCGGCCGGCTGGAAGGCCTGGTACTCGATGCCGATCAGCTGTGACTCGGGCCGCGGGTCCGGGCCTGAGGGCCAGTTGGCGGTCACCGCGGCGTTGTCCTTCCCGTAGAGCGGGTCCTCCAGGGCGTCCTTGTAGCAGACCTCGTGGCGGTCGAGCCCGGGCGGGGCGACGGAGGGCTGGTAGCGGATGTGCCGGTAGCAGGCGTTCGCGCCGAGGAACATGATGTTCAAACCTGACTCGAGCGCTTTCTGGCACGAGTAGCGCATCGTCGCCGACCAGTACTCGTCGTGGCCGAGGCTGACGAGGCAGCTGTGGTCGGCCAGCCTCTCGGGGTGCTCGTGCAAGTCGACGTCGGTGAAGTACGTGACGTCGAGACCGAGCCGCTCGGCGAGTGCGACGAAGGGGTACTCGTTGCCGAAGAGATCGGCCGAGCCGTCCTCCCAGCCGGGAGGGTAGGGGCGGTTGAAGGAGACCACCCTGGCCCGGTTGGCCATGTCGGTGCCACCCCCGGCAACCGGGCCGAGATAGAGGCTGTACCCGCCCCAGAGGTTGTAGGCCTGCCAGGTGTTGACCGAGCTCTTCACTGCGACGGCCGCCCGGCTCGAGTCGTCGCGTACGACGAGCGGAACCCACTGCGACCAGCCCTTCGACGTGCCGAGGCGCAACAGGTAATAGCCGGGCGGCCAGCCGTCGACGCCGAAGCGCAGGGTCGGCTGCCAGTCGCACTCGACCATGTTGATCTCCGGGGTGAAGGTCGGCGCCCTTTGGACCGTGCCCCTGCGCTCTCCGAGGTCGGCGACGAGGCGCGCCCCTTTGCCCTGGTACCAGCCGAGCCGGAACGCCTTCACGGTGACATAGGCGGCAGAGGAGTTGACGTAGAGCGTCACCTCGTCGCCCCGGCCGGCACTCGTCAGGTTGCAGAAGCCCTCCACGCCGTGCAGCGGAGTGCCGTGCACGAGCCAGTCGGTCGTGCCGGGCCGCGAGTTCTCCTCGACGAGCCAGCCGGCGACTGGGAGGCCCTCGGCGTCGAGGTGGACGTTCCTCCTTTGCGAGGCACCCACCTGCCGGCGTCGCCCAGAGCTCGGAGGCGCAGCCGGTCGGCCAGCAGAAGGCGAGCAGCCGGCGAGCCCGAAGCCGCCGGCGGCTGCGCCGGCGGCTGCTCCGGCGGCCTTGAGGAAGGTGCGCCGGTCGAGTTCCCTCACGTCTTGGATGGTAGTGAGGGAACGAGCTCCTCCTAGCGCAGGGAGGCGAGAAGGATCTGCTCCATGTAGGCCGACGTCTCGCCGTATGCCGGGCAGCACGGCGGTCCGCCCGGCACGCTCACGCCGATCTCGATGTGCGGCCCGCTGGAGAACCCGACGTCGCCGCAGCCCACCTCGGCGATCGGCTGACCGGCCCGCACCCTCGTCCCGACCGGCACGAGGGCAGGCAGGGCATGGCCGTAGTAGACGTAGCGCCCGGTGAGCGGACCCCGCTCGACGAGGAGGACCGGGGCATCAGGGCCGAAGCCGTAGATGCCCTCTTGCACGATCACCCCGTCGGAGATCGCGACCTCGACGGCGGACGACCCGCATGCA
>JAKATT010000030.1:5296-9342 GCA_021818615.1 Actinomycetes bacterium
GCCAGCCGGCGCGACCTCAGCCAGGGCGCGCCGTAGCTGAACACCTCGCCGTCCGAGGCGGTCAGCCAGTAGCCACCGCCTCGAGGATCGGCCGTGATGCCGACGATGCTCGAACCTGGCGGGGCGGCGATGAGCGAGCCGGCGAGAGTGGCGTCCCCGAAGGCGAAGACCTCGCCGAGCGCATCGACGAGCCAGTAGCCGCGGCCGTCCGGCGTCACGGCGATGCCGCTGACCGCGGCGTCGAGGCGCGCCCGTGTGAGCGAGCCCAGCCACCGTGCGCCGCCCTCGGGGAATACTGCACCCCTGGCATCGATCACGTAGTAACCCCGGCCGCCCGGCGCTGCGGCGATGGCGACGGCACCGCCGGAGCGGCTCGGCAGATCAGGTGACCCGAGGCGAGGCGCCCCGCCGACGGCGGCGACGGCACCGTTGCGTGCGAGCACCCACGCACCAGGACCGGAAGGGTCGGCAGCCACGCCGACCGCCGGGCCCGAAGGAGGAGGCGCGATCCCGGTCGCGCTCGCCGCGGGGGCGCCGGCGGCGGAAAGAGGAGAGCGGGTGCCGACCAGCTCCGGGGGAGACGGCAGGCCGGCCCGGCCCGTCCGGCGGGGAAGGGTCGCGCTGAGCAGCGAGCCGTGCGCCGCGCCCGAGCGCAGCCCGAGCGCCCCGAAGGCGCCGGGTGCGGTCGTCAGCGCAACCGACATGAGCGCAGCACCGCCGATCGACCACAGCAGCGGGAAGCCGCGCACCCTGCGCAGGATGGGAGAGCTCCCCCGGCCGCGTGGCACGGCGCTGGAAACTAGGCAGGCCGTTCACGATCAGTCAACCAACTGGCGGCAGCTCGAACGTCATATTGTGGCTGCTGTTGTTGCTGAGGCGAGTGGGGAGGATCGTCACCTCCCCGTCGGACCTGTCATGCAACTGACCCAATTCGTAACAATTCGCCGTCTGTCAGCTCCTCCGGCGCGGTCTCGCGGCCGCTCGGGACGGATGCCTACACTCCTCGCATGACTGAAGCCGTCATCGTCGCCACCGCCCGCAGCCCGATTGGCCGAGCCTTCAAGGGGTCCCTCAAGGACATGAGGCCGGACGACCTGGCCGCTCAGATCGTGAAGGCCCTCATGGCCAAGGTGCCCCAGCTCGACGGCGGCCTCGTCGAGGACCTGATGCTCGGTTGCGGCCAGCCGGCGGGTGAGGCGGGCTTCAACGTGGCCCGGGTGGTCGCACTGCTCGCCGGGCTCGACGCCTGCCCGGGCGTCACCGTCAACCGCTACTGTTCCTCGTCGCTTCAGACGATCCGGATGGCCGCCCACGCCATCAGAGCCGGTGAGGGTGACGTCTTCATCGCCGCCGGCGTCGAGACGACGAGCCGTTTCTTCAGCGGCAGCTCGGACGGCGTCCCGGGCACTCACAACCCTGTCTTCGCCGATGCGGAGGCGCGCACCGCCCGCAGGGCCGAGGGCGGCGCCGGGGAGTGGGCGGCGCCAGAAGGGCTGCCCGACATCTACATCGCGATGGGACAGACCGCCGAGAACGTCGCCGAGTACGAGAACGTGAGCCGCCAGGAGATGGACGAGTTTGCCGCCCTCTCGCAGAACCGGGCGGTGGCCAACCAGGCGAACGGCTTCTTCGAGCGTGAGATCACGCCAGTCACCCTCGAGGACGGCACCGAGGTGTCGAGGGACGACGGCCCGCGGCCCGACACCACGGTCGAGGTGCTGGCCAAGCTGCAGCCCGCGTTTCGTCCCGACGGCCGGGTGACGGCCGGCAACGCCTGCCCGCTCAACGACGGGGCGGCAGCGGTCGTCGTCATGAGCGACAGGCGAGCTGGAGAGCTCGGGCTCGCGCCGCTCGCCCGTGTGGTGTCGAGCGGCGTGAGCGCTCTCAACCCCGAGATCATGGGGCTCGGGCCGGTCGAGGCGAGCCGCCAGGCGTTGGAGCGCGCCGGGATGAGCATAGGCGACATCGACCTCGTCGAGATAAACGAGGCCTTCGCCGCCCAGGTCATCCCCTCCGCACGACACCTCGGCATCGAGTGGGACAGGCTCAACGTCCACGGCGGGGCGATCGCCCTCGGCCATCCCTTCGGGATGACAGGCGCCCGCATCATGACGACGCTCATCAACGGCCTCGAGAACGCCGACAGGACCGTCGGGCTGGAGACGATGTGCGTGGGCGGCGGCCAGGGCATGGCGATGATCGTGGAGCGGCTCGCCTGAGGCCGCCGACCGCTCCGGGCTCGGCCGAGCCCGGAGCGCACCGCGGATCGGCGATACTGGTTGGCGTGAGGCGATCGTGAAGCCCATCCCGGTCGCGTTCCACATCGGGCCGCTCGAGGTCCATACCTATGGGATCGGGCTCGCGCTCACCTTCTGGTTCGCCTATCGCTACTTCGCCCGGCGCCTGCGAGCCCACGGCTACCCCGACCAGTGGCTCGGGCGCGCCTTCATCTGGATCATCGTCGCCTCGATCGTCGGGGCCCGCGCCGTTCACGTCATCGCCAACTGGGGTTTCTACGCGAAGAACGCCGGCGACATCCTCGCCGTCTGGCACGGAGGGCTGTCGAGCTTCGGCGGGCTCGCCCTCGGCGTCCCAGCCGGCATCATCTCCGCAAGGCGCTGGTGCAAGGAGCTGAGGCTCACGATCGCGCTCGACCTCGTGGCGCCGGTCCTCGTCCTCGCCTGGTCCATCGGCCGGCTGCTCGGCCCGCAGCTCATGGTCGCCGGCGGCGGGCGGCCGACGACGGCCTGGTACGGGATGTACTACGCCGGGCAGGTGGGCCGCCGAGTGCCGGTCCCGATCCTGCAGGCTATCGAGTGCTTCGTGATCTGGTTGATCGTCCTCCAGGTGGAGAGGTTTGTCAGCAGGCGTGGCCGCCCGCTCGGTCTGGTGGTGACCGTAGGAGCCAGCCTCTACGGCCTCTCCCGCTTCTTCGACGAGTACATCTGGCTGCCGCACGGCAGGGGGGGTGTCGCCGTCGAGATGGCGTCGCTCGCCTTTGTCGGCGTGGGTGCGCTCTTCGCCGGCTGGCTGCTGTGGCGGGAGCGTTCCGCGGATGCTCGTCAAGGGAGTGCGGGGAGCGATCCGTGGGCGTCACCGCTGGGCGTGCCGGCGAGCGGCACGGAGGACGGGCCGGACGGCGCCACCTCCGCTCTCGAGGCCGGGCCGGACGGCGCCACCTCCGCTCTCGAGGCCGGGCCGGCCGGACCCGGCACCGTCTCGGAGAGCGGCGCCCACCTCTCCGACACAGTGCCCTTCGCCTGAGGGGCGCACCCGGCGCAGCCCTGGGCGTGCCTCGCGCGTCGAGGCCGGCCCGCTCGCTGCGTCCGGCCGGAGTCAGGCGTTTGCGCCGTCCTCCTCGACGAGTGAGGCGAAGAGCTCCTGGTACTTCGCAGGCATGGTCACCGTCGCCCTCATCGCCACCGGGACCGGGTAGCGCACACCGCCCTTGTGGGTCTCCTCGAGCCCGGTGACGATCCGGTCTGCCCAGCCTGCCGGGAACGAGAACGCCATCTCGGTGTCCTGGGCCATCCCGAAGACACGGTCGCCGTTGCAGGGCAACACGACGTTCGGCCGGCCGGTCTCCATCGTCTGGATGACGAGCTCGGCGCAGTCGAGACGCCCCCCGAACGAGCTCTCGATCCTGCCGCCGCCTGCCTGCAGGGCGGCGTTGACGAGCCGCATGACCTGGGCGCTGTTGGCGTAGACGACGACGACGTGCGGCTCGAAGCTGAGCCGGGCGAGCGGTGCCACGCAGAGGCGCTCGTAACGCAAAGGCTCGAACCTCCACGTCGAGGCTTCGAGCGCCGCGGCGGCCGCCGGCTCGCTGCAGTACATGCCGAGGGCCGCCTCGCCGGCGCCGAGGCGGGCGCTCGGGCGCCGGAAGCCGAACGCGGCCGCGGCGAGAGGGCAGATGACGTCCTCCTTGCCGACGGCGATCGACCATCCATAACGGCGGGCGATGCCGATCGACTGGCAGACGATCCACTTCTCGCCGAGGTCCCTGCTCGGGACCCGGACGCCCTCGGGCAGCGGTTCGCCCGGCG
>JAKATT010000066.1:0-2425 GCA_021818615.1 Actinomycetes bacterium
TCGCTCGAGCGGAGCCTCGTCTACACCGGCCTGCGCGGCGTCGGAAAGACCGTGCTGCTCATGGAGTTCGACGTCCTCGCGAGCGAGGCTGGCTGGGCGACGAGCGACGTGCAGGAGGTCGGATCGCAACCGGACTTCCGGGTCACCTTCGCCCGCATGGCAGCCCGCCTGCTCACGAACATGAGCAGGCGGCACCGTGCCGGCGAGCGGGTCGAGCGGGCGCTCGCGGTGGTGAAGGCGTTCGCCGTCGCCGTCCCCGGCTCGGTCGAGCTGCGCCTCGACGTCGTCCCGGCCTCGGGAGTGGCCGACTCGGGCGACCCCGAGCAGGACCTCGTCGAGCTGCTCGAGGAGATCGGCCGGGTGGCACAGGCGAACCAGATGGGGGCGCTCTTCCTCGTCGACGAGATGCAGAATCTCGACGCCTCGTCGCTCTCGGCCATCTGCATCGCCTTGCAGGCAGTGAGCAGGGATGCCCTCCCCGTCGCCATGGTCGGCGCCGGCCTCCCGGACCTGCGAGTCAGGCTCTGGGCCGCGAAGCCCTACGCCGACCGCCTCTTTTCCTACGCCGAGCTCGGCCGCCTCGAGGACCCGGCGGCAAGGGCGGCCCTCGTCGGCCCGGCCGCCGGCCTCGGCGTCGAGTACTCCGAGCAGGTCGCCCGCAAGGTCGTCGCCGAGGCGGCCGGCTACCCGTACTTCATCCAGGAGTACGGCATGGAGCTGTGGAACTACGCAGACCGGTCGCCGATCACGCTCGAGGACCTCGCGGCCATAAGACCGATAGTGAGGGACACGCTGGCGCACAGTTTCTTCGGGACCCGCTTCGAGCTCGCCACAGATGCCGAGCAGCGCTACCTTGCAGCCATGGCCTCGCTCGGCGACGGCCCGTACCCGGTGGCGGCCATAGCCAGGGCGTTCGGGGCAACCGACCAGCGACGGGTGTCGGTGCACCGCGAGTCGCTCATCGACAAGGGTCTCATCTGGAGCCCCCGCCGTGGCCAGCTCGACTTCACTGTGCCGCTCTTCGGCGACTTCCTCCGAGAGAACCATCCGGCGGCGTGAGGTGGCCCGCCGCATCGGCGCCTTCCTCGGCACTCTGGCACTGGCGGCGGTTGCCGGGGGGGCGGTTGCCGGGGGGGCGGTTGCCGGGGGGGCGGTTGCCGGGGGGGCGGTTGCCGGGGGGGCGCCGGGGCCGGCGAGCGGCACGTTCAGGACGATCGACCGCCCCGGGGCGCTGAGGACCTGGCCCGAGGGCATCACCTCCTCCGGCGCGGTCTTCGGCCAGTTCGAGACCGCCCAGGGTTACATGGCAGGCTTCGTCCTGCGGCGCGGACGCTGGACGACGGTGGAAGACCCGCTCGCGACCTGGAGCACCGTGGTCGGCATCCTTGCTTCCGGGGCGGTCGTCGGCGACTACCTCGTCGACGACGCGACGATGCACGGCTTCGAGGACGACCACGGCAGGTTCAGGACGATCAATGATCCCCGGGCAACGCCGCAGCCGACCGCCACCACCTACGGGGGCACGTCGGTGAACGCGGTCGACGCCGCGGGCGTGCTCGTCGGCAGCTTCGCGAAGGGCCGCTTCACGAGAGGCTTCGTCGAACGCGACGGCCGCTTCACGACCGTCGACTACCCCGGCGTCGGCGGCAGCATCTTCACCGAGCTCACCTCTGTCGACGCCGCGGGCACCGAGATCCTCGGCCTCTCCGAGATCGGCAGGTACTTCCAGGCCTTCGTCGAGCATGGCCGGAGCTTCGTCCGAAGGAACAGCCCCGCTCAGCCCCGCCGAGTGGGAGCTGCCACCTTTCTCGACGGCGTCGCCCCGACCTCGACCGAGATCGCCGGCTACTGGACGCGCGGGCAGTTCACGTCCTCGGCGCATGGTTTCGTGATCGTGAAAGGGCGCTTCATCCCCCTGAACGATCCGGACGGCACGTACGGCACCTCACCGACCGGGGTCAACGACGCAGGCGTGGTCGTCGGCTACTACGACACCGCCCAGTCGGTGCGCGGCTTCGAGCTCACCCCGGCGGCCTAGCTCCGGCGCCGAGCGCCTCCTCGACGCGCGCCAGCATCCTCGCGCTGCAGCCTTCCATCTCGACCCTTGGCACGATCTCGTCCATGAGCAGAGCGGCGATCTGGCGGAACGCCTTTGTCACCTCGCTCGCGCCCTCGCCCGCGCCCTCGCTCGCGCCCTCGCCCGCGCCCTCGCCCGCGCCCTCGCCCGCGCCCTCGCCCGCGCCCTCGCCCGCGCCCTCGCCCTCGACCACAGGGCGACCGGCGTCTCCGCTCGCCGCCACGGCGGGATCGAGCGGCACCTGGCCGACGAGCGGCACGCCGATCTCCTCGGCGAGACGCCGGCCGCCTCCCTCGCCGAAGAGCGCGTAGCGCTCACCGTGCTCGCAGACGAACGCCGACATGTTCT
>JAKATT010000066.1:3001-9279 GCA_021818615.1 Actinomycetes bacterium
TGAGAGCTGCACGCTCGTTCTGCTCCATGACACCGGTGGTTATACGGACCTCCTCGACGCCCGGAAGTGCGAGCACGCGACGCCTGGCATCGTCGCCGAGCCGGGTGCGGAGCGGGCAGGAGGCAACCGTGAGAGCGATCTCCACCTCGACGACACCACCCTCGCGCTTGAGGGAGCGGACCATATGGAGCGAGACGATGTCGTCGCCGAGCTCGGGATCGACTACCCCGCGCAGGGCATCCCAGACGGCATCCTCCCCTGGAAGAGGCCGAGCCTGTCCAGGGCTTGGCCGAGCCTGTCCGGGGCTTGGCCGAGCCTGTCCGGGGCTTGGCCGAGCCTCGGGATGGTTTCGGGCGTTGCCGGGGTTGTCCACGATCGAGCAGAGGCTACCGGCGCAGCCGGTCGGTGCCGTACCTGCAGCTATCATGACCAGCAGTTCAAGGTAGGAGGACGGCTTCAAGTGACCATCGCGACGACAGTGAACATCGGCCGCAGGCCTGGCCCCGTGACGCTCACCGATGCCGCGGCGACAAAGGTCGCCGATCTGCTGGCGCAGGAGGACAGCCCAGAGTTGGCGCTCCGGGTGGCGGTACGGCCCGGGGGCTGCTCCGGCTACAGCTACGAGATGTTCTTCGACTCCGAGATCGCCGACGATGACGTAGTGCGCACCTTCGGTGCCGTCAAGGTCGTCGTGGACCCCGAGAGCGCCGAGCTCATCAAGGGCGCCACGCTTGACTACCGCGACGGGCTCCAGGAGGCCGGGTTCCACATCACGAACCCGAACGCCTCGCGCACCTGCGGGTGCGGCTCCTCGTTCAGCTGAGCGCCCCCGGTCCGTCAGAAAGGTAGCGACAGCGACAATGTCCACACCGGTTGGGCCCTACACGCCCGCTATACGCGCCGGCGACTGGATCATCGTCTCCGGCCAGCTCGGCCTCGAGAACGGCGTACTGGTAGGAGGTGGAGTGGCCGCCCAGGTGACCCAGACCGTGCGCAACATCGAGGACCTGCTGCGCGGCCACTCGGCCTCCCTCAGCGACGTCGTGAAGACGACGGTGCTGCTCGCCGACATCGGCGACTACCTCACCATGAACGAGGCCTACGTCGCCGCCTTCGGCCACCACCGGCCCGCACGGGCGGCCTATGCCGTCGCCGGACTACCGCTCGGGGCGCGCGTCGAGATCGAGGCATGGGCCTACCTGCCCCGCTCGTAGCTGCAGATTCCGCTCGTCACCGGGCACCTTTCCCCCGGCTGCGCCAGGTGTGATACGAACCCTTCGATGAGGATGTCTCGCATCGTCAGGGCCGCCGCCGGCGGCGGCCTCACCCTCGTGATGGCCACCTCCCTCGCCGCCTGCAGCAGCAGCGGCGGCACGGTCGAGTCGAGCTCGACGAGCACGCTTCCCCCGCTCCCGCCGAGCATCTACGCCTATGTGACGCTCGCGGGTACCGGCGGCAACCTCGGGTTCGGGAACCATGTCGTCGCAGTCGACGTGACTCCGGGGTCGGAGTCGGTGGGCAGCAGGTTCGGCGTCGGCACGTACCCCGACGCCGTCGCTCTCGACGGCTCGATGGCCTATGTCGCCAACTACACGTCGAACACGGTGACACCAGTCGACCTCGCCACCGGCAAGTCGCTCTCGCCCATCCCCGTGGGAGTGGGGCCGGCGGCCATCGCAATTTCGAAACGGCTCGACCGGGCATACGTCACAGACGACGGTTCGGCGTCCACGCTCGGCGATACCGTGACACCGATCGACTTGAAGACCCGGAAGACGCTCCCGCCCATCAAGGTCGGCGCCGGCCCGCAGGGCATCGCCATCACGCCCGACGGCCTCACGGCCTACGTAGCGAACGCAGGCGCCATCGTCGCCGGCCAGACGGGACCCGTCGGTGACACGGTCACTCCGCTCCACCTCGCGACGGCGACAGCCGGCAAGGCGATCACGGTCGGCAACGGCCCAACGGGAATCGCCGTCACGCCGGACGGGGGCACGGTCTTCGTCACCAACCTCGACTCGCTAAGCGTGACACCCATCAACGTCGCCTCCAACCAGGCGCTGGCAGCGATCCCGGTCCCGGGTGGCCCCATCGCCATAGTGGTGGCACGCGGCTACGCCTGGGTGGTCGACACCCCGTCGAACAGCTCGCCGGGCAACAACATCGTGCCCATCTCCGTGGCGAGCGACAAGACCGGCCGGCCGATCCCGGTGAAGAAAGGTGTACAGGGCATCGCCGTCACACCGGGTGACACAACCGCGTGGGTGACCTGCCTCAACTCGGACGTCATCCAGTCGATCGACCTCACGACCAAGCGCGCCGGTGCCACGATCCCCGTCCCCGGAGGTCCTTTCGCCATCGCCATCGCAGCTCGTGCCTCGGGCGGCGGTGCCTCTCCTGGCGCCTCGCAACCCGGCAAGAGCGACAGGAAGAAGAAGGGCCCCAGTACCCACACCTGAGCCCGGATGCCGCGCAGCGCTGCGCCCTCGGCAGTGCGGCCAGTCCCCACCGGCGAGCGTCGGCGATTCGGTCAGAGAAATGGTGATCGGTCAGAGAAAGTGGTGCTATATGAGCACTTGCTCTGACCGAATGCCCAGCCGCCGGGCTTGGAGCGGGTTCGAGCCGCCGGCCACGTCACGACCTGCCCTCCCAGGAGGAGGCCCGGCCCTCGGGCAGCCACCTGACGGCGCCGAAGCGGTACCCGACGCTGCGTACCGTCTCGATGAGGTGGGCATGCTCCTCGCCGAGCTTCGCTCGGAGACGCCTCACGTGCACGTCAACGGTTCGCGCCCCGCCGTAGTACTCGTAGCCCCAGACCCGCGAGAGCAGCACCTCACGTGTGAACACCTTCCCGGGATGGGCCGCCAGGAAGCGCAGCAGCTCGTACTCCATGTAGGTGAGGTCGAGCGCGCGCCCCTCGAGAGCCGCCTGGTAGGTCTCGAGATTGAGGGCGAGCGGCCCGTAGACGATGAGGTCATGCTGCTTGCCCCGTCCCGTTCGCCTGAACAGGTGCGTCAGGCGGGCCCCGACCTCGACGGCCGGCGCCCCCGAGACGACGAAGTCGTCGAAGAGCTCCTCGCGGAAGTCGAGCTCGGCGAGCTTCTCGCGGCCGACGACGAGGAGCAGGGGCTGAAGAGGATCCTCCCGCTTGCGTAACGCTCTGCACAGCACGAAACCCGCCTCCTCCGCCTCGACATCCACCACCGCGCCGGCCCACCCCTCCTCAGGCTCGAGACGTACGGCATCGTGCGCGTCGCAAACTCCACGGTACGGGTAACCAGTCGTCTCGAGCACTCCCGCCAACCAGCCGGCCGGCGGGTCGGGGAAGACCAGGAGCGGTTCCACCGAATCAGAGCGCGGGCAGGTACCGCGAGATCTCGTAGGGCGTGACCTCTCTCGTGTAGGACTCCCATTCCGCCCACTTGTTGCGCAAGAACCACTCGAAGACGTGCTCGCCGAGAGTCTCGGCGACGAGCTCGGAGCGCTCCATCACGCTCAGTGCCTCGGCGAGGCTCTGAGGAACCGGCTTGATCCCCTCCGAGGCGAGCTCCTCGGGCGTGAGGGTGAACAGGTTCGACGACGCCTCGGGCGGCAGGTCATAGCCCGCCTCGATACCTCTCATCCCAGCTGCCAGCACGACCGCGAAGGCGAGGTACGGATTGCAGGCGGGGTCCGGCGCCCGGTACTCGATGCGGGTCGACTCGGCACGGCCCCGTTTCGTGATGGGCACCCGGACGAGCGCAGAGCGGTTGTTGTAGGCCCACGAGACGTGGATCGGCGCCTCATAGCCGGCGACGAGGCGCTTGTAGGAGTTCACCCACTGGTTCGTCACCGCCGTTATCTCGGGGGCATGCTCGAGAAGCCCGGCGATGAATTGCCGGCCGAGCACGGAGAGCCCATGCTCGACGCCCGGGTCCGAGAAGGAGTTCTTGTCGCCCTCGAAAAGAGAGAAGTGGGTGTGCATGCCCGAGCCCTGCACGCCGGAAAGGGGTTTCGGCATGAAGCTCGCGTAGACGCCGCGCTCGGAGGCGATCTCCTTCACGACGAGGCGCACGGTCATGATCGTGTCGGCCATCGTGAGGGCGTCGGTATAGCGCAGGTCGATCTCGTGCTGGCTCGGTGCATCCTCGTGCTGGGCATACTCCACGGGGATGCCCATGTCCTCGAGGGTGAGCACGGTCCGCTTTCGCAGGTCGGAGGCGAGGTCGGCGACGGTGAGCTCGAAGTAGGAGCCGGCGTCGAGCGGAGTCGGGGGGCGCGACCCGTCCGCGTCGCCGAAGTAGAAGTACTCGATCTCGGGCGCGGCATAGAACGAGAAGCCCCGCGAGCGCGCCTTGTCAAGGGCGCGGTGCAGCACGTGGCGGGGGCAGCCTTCGAACGGCGTGCCGTCGAGGTTGAGGATGTCGCAGAACACACGCGCCACCGCCGAGACCGGGTCGGCCGGCGAGCCGTCGCGCCGGCCGACGCCGAAAGGCAGGATCTGGAACGTCTTCGGGTCGGGCTTGGCAAGGACGTCGGACTCCTGGACGCGGGAGAAGCCGTCGATCGCCGAGCCGTCGAAGGTCATCCCCTCGTCGAGGGCGTTCTCGAGCTCGGCGGGCGTGATGGAGAAGGACTTGGCCGTGCCGAGGACATCGGTGAACCAGAGCTGGATGAACCGGACCCCTCGCTCCTCGACCGTGCGCAGCACGTAGTCCCGCTGGCTCTGCATCCGATAATCCTCGCAGGTGAGGCTGCGCTCATCCAAGCGCCTGGCACCGCCAGGGTGATGTTCACGCGGAGTTCACAGTGGGGCAACAGGAGGGAAATGGGCGTCTGACAACCTTCTGTGCGACACTCACGCGCTGTTGCGCGCCCGGGCCGCGCCTCGGTCCGGACCGCGCCGGAACAGCGCCCGAACGAGGAGGAGTCGTGCAGGATCGCACTGCGGCCGAGGTCATCCAGCTTATGAGGGACGAGGGGGTCGACATAGTCGACTTCCGGTTCTGCGACCTCCCCGGCCTCATGCAGCACTTCTCCGTTCCTGCCCACGAGCTGACCGAGGACGGCTTCGTCGACGGCTTCGGCTTCGACGGCTCGTCCATCCGCGGGTTCCAGGAGATCCAGGAGTCGGACATGCTGCTCCTGCCGGACCCGGCGACCGCGGTGATCGACCCGTTCCGCCAGCACAAGACGCTCAACATCAACTGTTTCGTGCACGATCCTGTGACAGGTGAGAGCTACTCGCGCGACCCTCGCTACGTTGCGCTCAAGGCCGAGCGGTACCTCGCCACGACCGGACTCGCCGACACCGCGTACTTCGGCCCGGAGGCCGAGTTCTTCATCTTCGACGACGTCCGTTTCTCCCAGGACCAGCGCTCTGCCTTCTACCAGGTCGACTCGATCGAGGGCATCTGGAACTCAGCCCGGGACGAGAGACCGAACCTCGGCTTCAAGCCTCGCTACAAGGAGGGCTACTTCCCTGTCCCGCCGATGGACCACTTCCAGGACCTGCGTTCGGAGATGGTCCTCGTAATGGAGTCGCTCGGCATCGACATCGAGGTGCAGCACCACGAAGTCGGCACCGGGGGCCAGGCCGAGATCGACATGCGCTTCGACACCTTGCTGCGCATGGCCGACAAGCTGATGCTCTACAAGTACGTCGTGAAGAACGTGGCGCGCAACGCCGGCTACACGGCGACGTTCATGCCGAAACCTCTCTTCCAGGACAACGGGTCCGGCATGCACTGCCACCAGTCTCTCTGGAAGGGTGGCGACCCCCTCTTCTACGCCGAGACCGGCTACGCCGGGCTGTCCGATATCGGGCGCTGGTACATCGGGGGCCTGTTGAAGCACGCCAAGGCGATCCTCGCCTTCGCCGCGCCGACGACCAACTCCTACAAGCGGCTCGTGCCCGGTTACGAGGCGCCGGTCAACCTCGTCTACTCGCAGCGGAACCGTTCTGCCGCCTGCCGGATCCCCATCTACTCGAAGAGCCCGAAAGCAAAGCGGGTCGAGTTTCGCTGCCCGGACCCTTCGGCCAACCCCTACATCGCCTTTGCCGCCATGCTGATGGCCGGCCTCGACGGCGTGCAGAACAGGATCGAGCCTCCGGCACCGGTCGACAAGGACCTCTACGACCTCCCGCCCGAGGAACTGGCAGTCGTGCCGCAGGTTCCTGCCTCCCTGGACGAGGCGCTCCTCGCCCTCGAGGCGGACCAGGAGTTCCTGAAGGCAGGCGGCGTCTTCACCGACGACCTCATCGAGACCTGGATCGCGTACAAGCGCAAGAACGAGAT
>JAKATT010000062.1 GCA_021818615.1 Actinomycetes bacterium
CACTCGCTACTTGAGCGAGGAGGAGCTTGCTCGCTACCAGCCGTGGTTCGACAACGCCCGGCGCCTCAAGGAGATCACCGCCAAGCTCGAGATCGCGTCGCTACATGCCCTCGACATCGAACAGTCCACAAAGGCTCAGAGCCCGATCCCTGCTGGAGGCGAAACGCGCCGTCAGGTCACTCGGCGTCGCTCAACCCCTCGGGGCGCATAGCTGCTCCCCAGCGGGAACTGCACAGCATTCACGCACGCCGGGGAGGCACCACCGGCACCATCAATAAGGAACCGCCTGGTCACGGGGTCGCCGACCGTCACTCCTGGAGCGCCGCACCCGATTGAAAAGGGTGCGGCTCGCCTGGAGTGACGGTGTCGCCGCTGTGATCTGACGGTCTGAAGGGGTTCCAGGCTGCACCATCCACCACTTCTCCTCGTGGTTCGGCTTGCCCGTCTGTAGTGATGGATAGCTACAGAGAGGAGCTACGATGCCCTGCATCGCACCCCCGAGCCAGACCATTGGTGCTCCACGGCACCCTGACCACGTTCCGGCGCCGCTGCGGCAAGCCGGGATGTCGGTGCGTGGGCGGCGAGCCGCACGAGAGCCCGGCGCTCACCTACACCGAGGATGGCCGCACCAAGACCCTCACCTTGGGCGCCGCCGAGGTGGCCGAGGTGAAGGCCGCGCTCGCCCGCTTCGAGTCGGCCAGGGCGGACCTCGAAGCCCAGGCGAGAGAAGGGGTCGCCGCCCTCCGTGCCCGCAGAGGGGCTTCGAAGTGAGCGCGCCCGGCGAGGCGACCGACCGCTTCTCCTCCTCACGGGCTTGTGTCGAGGAGGTGATCGGTTGGCTGGAGGGATCCGACGCCTGTGCGCTCGCCCATGCAGAGCTCGAAGAGCAGCTGGACGCCCGTGGCCGGGAGCTGTTGCGCCGGATGCTCCAGGACCACCTTTCCCTACGCGCCCAGCGCGAGGTCCGCCTCGACTCGGTGGTCGACTCCGACGGCGTCGCCCACAAGGTGGTCGAAGCCGGGCACCGCCGGCCGCTCGCCAGCATCTTCGGTCCGGTCGACGTCGAGCGCCTCGCCTACCGCCACCGGGGACACCCCAACCTGTCTCCGGCCGACGCGGTGCTGAACCTGCCCGCCGAACGCTACTCCCACGGCCTTCGCCAGCTCGCGGCGATCGAGGCCGTCCGAGGCAGCTACGAGGAGGCGCAAGGGGCGATCGAACGGGCGAGTGGACAGGAGCTCGGAAAGCGCCAGGTCGAGGAGCTGACCCGGCGCGCCGCGGCCGACGTCGAGGGCTTCTACGACAAGGCGAAGCGCGAGCCCGCCGCGAAGACCGACGCGCTCGTGATCTCGGCGGATGGCAAGGGGATCGTCATGCGGCCCGACGGGCTGCGCCCCGCGACGCAGAAGGCAGCCAAGGCCTCCAAGCACAAGCTGAAGACGCGCCTCACGCGGGGGGAGAAGAAGGACCGCAAGCGCATGGCTGAGCTGGCCGTCGTCTACGACTGCAAGCCCGTGCCGAGGGAGCCGTCCGACATCCTTGCCCGCAAGGAGGACGGCCCCAAGCCTGAGGCCCCCCAAGCCAAGGCGAAGTGGCTGACGGCCAGCGTCGTCGAAGACGCCAAGGAGGTCATCAAGGCGGCCTTCGACGAGGCAGAGCGGCGAGACCCAGGGCATCTCCGACCCTGGGTCGCGCTCGTCGACGGCGCGAAGCACCAGATCGACGTTATCAAGGCCGAGGCCAAAAAGCGCGAGATCGACATCACGATCGTGATCGACTGCGTTCACGTCCTGGAATACGTCTGGGGCGCGGCGCGCTGCTTCTACGCCGAGACCGACCCCCAGGGCGAGGCGTTCGTGGCCGAGAAAATGCTGGAGGTCTTGGAGGGAAGGGCCGGCATCGTCGCCGGCGCGATCCGTCGCAAGGCCACCATGCTCGGCCTTGGCGCCGATGAACGGAAGAAGGCCGACGAGTGCGCAAGCTACCTCAAGCACAAGCAGCCCCATCTCAACTACCCCGAGGCATTGGCACATGGGTGGCCGATCGCGACGGGGGTGATCGAAGGCGCCGTGAGGTACGTCTGCCGCGATCGCATGGATGTGACCGGGGCCCGTTGGTCCGTCGACGGTGCCGAAGCAGTGTTGAAGCTACGAGCGGTGCGCGCGAACCGAGACTGGCCGGCCTACTGGCGCTACCACTTGGCCGAGGAGCGCACGCGTGTTCACGAGTCCCGCTACGCAGACGGGGTCATTCCGCAAGCTGCCTGATCAGTCCCTCCAGCGGAGCCGCACCCGTTCCAGAACTCGCGCGTGCCATCGTCGTCAGTCAGGCCTGCGTGGTGGAGGTGCTTGATTGCCGCGCGGACGTGCATGACGCGGGCGCGGCCCATCATCTCGCCGTACACGTCCTCGACGGCGTCCACCGGACGCAACGAGCCACGGTCGCGTAGGACCTCTATGAGATGGTCCGGTAGGTATGCCGCCGCATCTCGGCACAGCTGATAGTCGATGTCCTCCTTGTTCGGCTCAGCAGACGCAAACAGCTCGATCAGGCCATGTTCCTCACGCAACCGCACGTTCGCGTCGTAGTCTTCGCGGTCGCAGTGGTAGAGCCAGTCAACGTAAGCCTTGGAGGCCTGGTCGGCGAAATCCCAGTGCGCCTTCTGGTTGGCCGAAAACAGCATCAGGAGGTACTCAGGCAGCTGTCCCGGTCGCTGTCGAACCGATACGAGCGTGCTCTGGAGCCCGGTTGCACGACGCACGGATTCGCCGAACCGTCGGGCGACGACGAGAGCAGCCTCCGTCGGCGCGTTCGGTGCCGTTGCTCGCTCGAAGTCATCGCGCCAGCCGATGGGGCCGAGTGCCGCGTCGAGTCGGGCCGCGTTGTAGCGCGTCGTCGCACCTTCGACGACGCCGGCGCGGCCCATACGAGCGACGGTCGACAAGCTGAAGTGGTAGAGAACGTCTATCGGTTGTGTCGGCGAGCGTCGGCGTAGCACTCGTTCGAGCGTTGAGCGATCAACCGCGAGGCCGAACGGATCAACGAACACCAACACCGCGTGAAGCGTGTAGCGATCGAGCAAGCCGTCGACAACCTCGTCGAAATCTCCGCCGAGCAACTGGTCCGGCTCGATCTCAGCCTCGGCCAAAGACTGTCTGAGTTCCTGTCGGCGATCCGCGTCTCGCTCTACGAACGCGAGCTTGACGTCGCGCCCAAACATCTGGACTCGGATCGCCTGAGAGGCGAGCAGGAGTGGCGAGCCGGGGCTTCCATCCTGGTAGCGGCCCTCGCCCGCGTATCCGTCGATAAACGCCACGCGACCTTGCGTTGCGGAGCCAGCGCGGCCAGCGAAGTAGTGGGCGTACCGCGTGAGCACGCCGTGCTTGAGCACGGCTTGAGCACTGCGCTGGCCGAAGAAGTCGGAACTCGCCGGCACGCCGGTCCGACTACACGACGGTTCGCTCGGGCATGTCGTCCCATGTCCGGCCGTCCAGTTCTCGTCCGCCCGCCTTCGGCGTGCGCCCGCCCCACTGCTTGAAGAAGAAGCTGACACCAGCGGTGGCGCACTGGTCGCGAAGTTCGCGACCCCATGCGATGTCCATTGGCCGAGCGCGTGGCCCCGACTCTCCGCCCGCGATGACCCAGTCGATACCGGTGAGATCAACCGCCCCGAGCGGTCCGAGCAGCGGTTCCGCAGAGATAAACCGCACCTCAGCATCGACTTCACGAAGGTGGTCGATACGAAATCGGTAGTGAGCATTCTCCACGCTCACGCCCATCCAGACGTTCGCCGACCACTCGAGGCGAGGGGCGAGCCGGAGGAGCCGCTTCGAACGCTTCGTAAGCACCTGGTACGTGTGGCGGGGCGTCTCCTGCATGACCTGGAACACCGAACGGATGAAGTTCTCTGGGACGTCGTCGTGGAAAAGGTCACTCATCGAGTTCACGAACACCAGCCGGGACTGCTTCCACCGGAACGGAACCTCGAGCACGTCCACATGAGTAGTTAGCCCGAAGCCTGGGCCGCTAGTGCGTGGGTCACCATCGTTGGCATACCGCTCGACTCCCATCGCCTTCAGTCGCTTCGCAAGGGTTAGCGCGTAGCAGTTGTCGCAGCCCGGTGACGTTCGGTCGCAACCGGTCGTAGGGTTCCAAGTCGCTTCGGTCCACTCGATCGACGAGCTCTGTGCCATCGGCCCTCCTCCCTGTGCGATCGATCGAACATATGTTCGCTAAGTGTAGCCCCGCGGAACGCTGGCCGAAGTCATCCCAGAGTCGCGGGTCTGCCGACGGGAAGCCCGCATGTGCCGCTGCGACCGCAGTCGGCAGCCCGCGGGCCGGACACGATGCCGTGGCACGATCTTGAAGTCCAACAACTCGGTAGAGACAGGGCAAGATCGACAGGCCCGAGCGCCTTACACGGGGACAGATAGCGGGTCCATCTATCCACGCGCGGCACGGACGGCGGACCCCCCGCCGTCGGCGAGACCCATCAGGCTTGCGGTACATCGGGAACCTCTATGTCTGGCAGCGCCTCCCGGTTCGCTGGGCCACCCCGCTGCGGTCTCGGCATGAAGAGGCGTCCGAGTTGGTCAGCCGCAGCTCGGTCAGCTTGCTGTTCGACCTGCGCGTAGAGCCCGATTGTCATCCGCACATCGGAGTGGCCAAGACGCTGCTGGGCGGTCTTGACGTCGATGCCGAGCGCGACCAGAGCAGTTGCGTTCGTCCGTCTCAGGTCGTGGAAAGCCAGACCCGGAACGCCGGCCGCCCTGCAGGCCGGAACCCACACACGGTTCCGCCAGTTCGCGTACCGGATGGGACCACCATCCGGCGCAGTGAACACGAGCGTCTCCGGGTTGGCGCCCGCAACACTGCTCGCTGCGACGTGCGCCGCCAGCAGTTCGCTCAACGGAGTCGGGATGGCGATCGTCCGTCGGGACGTCGCCGACTTGGGCGGGCCGAACACCGGCCTGCCTTGGGCGTCCCGAGTGAGGGTTTCGGCAACGGAGAGCATGCAGCGGTCAGTGTCCAGCTGGCCGACGCGGAGTGCAGCAACCTCAGAGAACCGGAGTCCGAGCACAATCGAGCAGTAGATCATGGGCCGGTAATGCGCCGGAGTCGCCTCGATCAGCTTGACCAGTTGGGCGGTCGTCGGGATGCGCCGCCGGGTCGGGTCGACTCGTGGCAGTTTGATGCCACGGTACGGTGAGCGTCCGATCATGTCCGTCACGACAGCGTGGGCGAACATGGCTCTTGCGACGCCGAGCGCCCGCCTTACCGTCCGCGGTGCAAGATGCGTCGAGAGTTCGTTGGCCACATCCTGGATGTGCGCAGGCGTCACGGAGTCGATCCTTCGGGAGCCGAGCACGGGAAGGATGTGGACCCTGAGGTGATACTCGTCGGTCGCCCATGTGTCAGGTCGCTTGGCCGGATTACCGAGAAGCCACTCATGTGCGAGGTCATGGACGGTCACGCGTCCGGCTCGCGGGTCAACAGCGACGCCGCGGAGGCTGTCAGCCTCGATCGTTGCGGCATAAGCGTCAGCGTCCTTGCGCCTGGCGAACGTCTTGCTCACCTCACGGCCGCCGACTCGTGCCCGAACGTCGTAGACCATCCGGGCGTCCCGCAACGTCTCGGCGTAAGGGTTCGGTGAACCCGTCGAATCTGCCCGCCTCATCCCGCCGGAGGTGATGGCACGGGACCAGGGTCAGTGCGGATAGACGTTGCCGACCTCGACGAGCCGCCAGGTCTTGTCCAGCCGGGCGAGCGTCGCGTTCACCCCCCATCCGACCTGAGCAAGCTCGGAAGCCCGCTTGGGGACCTCGAGCGGGCCTATCCCCCCGCTGAAGTACAACGCCCCGGGCTCGACGCGCTGGATGACGAGGTAGGTCTCGACGAGGTCCTTGGGACCGAGCGCGTCAGCGTCGAAGGGCGGGGTGGAGCGGCTCTGGTCGTAGAGCAGGTTCGCCAGGCGCTCGGCGCGGGGGAGGTTCCTGGCGGCGCGGCTCCCCTGCTCGACGGCGTCCTCGCGTTCGTCGGCGCTCACGTAGCCGTGCTCGTGGAGCCAGCCCGCCAGCTTCTTGGTCACCGTGCCGGCCGAGCGCAACAGCTCCTGGGAGGCCCAGACCTTCCGGACCATGAAGTAGCCGAGGAACTCGCCGAAGTGCTCCACGATGCGCTCGGGGCCGAAGAGGTGGCAGAAGGCCTCCTCGTCGCCGGCGTCGTAGGCCTTCCGCCAACGCTTCTCGTCGGCCTTGTCGAGCGTGTTTGGCCCATAGCCGTTGAGCGAGTCGCACAGCAGCTCCACCACGTACTCGTAGTTGCGCATCGTGCGCTCCGAGAGGCGCTGGCGCTGGTCGGCCAAGAAGGCACAGAGCGCCTCGTCGATGTTCACCGCTTCGGCCACCAGCTCATGGTGCCACGCCGACGCCAGTGCCTCCACCCGGATCGAACTGGCCCGCTCCGCTCGGTGCGGTGAGGATCCTGCGGTAGTCCCGGCGCAGCGGGTAGAGGTAGACGTCCTTCACCGGGAGCGCGTGGCGGTTCTCCCGGTCGAGCTTGCCGCGCCCTTTGGTCACCCCGACATAGATCCAGTTCGCCGCCTTGTAGGAGGTGCCCACGAAGCGCCCACGCTCGACGAAGGTCTCGAGGAGGACGGGCGCGTAGCCATAGGCCCGTTCCCAGTCGCCCGGGAGGCGCCGGGCGGCTGAGCCGAGCACGAAGGAGGCGAGGTTCTTCACCCGGACCTCTGGCACGATCAAGAATCGGGCGTTGCCGACGACGAGGTGCAGGCGGGCCTGCCTCGTCGCTCGGTCCCAGCCGATGTGGTCGTCACGGGGGGCGCAGCTCCAGGCCGAGGCCGCGAAGCCGAGCGCCCCGACCACGTCGGTGCCCCATTGCACGAGGTAGCGCAGCTGCGCGCCGGCAAGGTTCGTGTAGCCGAGATAGTGGTGGCAGGCGACGAGGCGCCGCCAGCGCGCCCTCGAGGCCTGGTCGTTCACCACGACGAGCTCGACCGCTGAGAGCCGTTCGGGCGTCGAGGGCTCGAACAGCTCGAGCTGACCAGTCGGCGGCTCGTGGCGGGCGATGCGGCCGTTGCCGTTGCCGTTTCGGGGCGGGGGCAGGCGGAGCAGCCCGTCGGCCTCCATGCGTAGCAGCGCCACGCGCGCCGACATGTCCTTTCGACGTCCGTCGGGGCGATGCCAGGAGAGCTCGTCGCACAGCGCGTCGGCGATCGCCCTTCGCGTGGGCAGCGTCTGGGCCAGGCGCCGGATGAGGACGAGGTCGTCGTCGGAGAAGTCCCGTCCGCAGTAGCGGGTGGGCAGGCTCACGGACCGGGTCCTCTCCACGACGAGAGGTCCGCGCTCGTGGCGCACCAGGGGAAGAACCGCCGCAGCGCCCGCCCCGACGGTGCCCGCCCGCCGGCCTCGGCGCAGGCGGCGAGATAGGCGGTGAGATAGGCGAGCGGGTTGCACCCGGCCCGCTTGGCCGTGGCGGTGATCGTCCACACCCTGGCCGACAGCATCGCCGCCCAGATGGCGCCCGAGCCGTAGTAGTTCTTGCGCCCGACGACCGGGCCACGAAGGTGCCGCTCCGAGACGTTGTTGTCCAGATCGGCGTCGGGGTAGCTGGCATGACGAGCAAGGCCCTCCCACTCGTGGTCCAAGGTGGAGAGCACCTTTCTCGCCGCAAGGTGGAGGCGCTCGTCGGCCGCCTCTTTCTGTCGGACCACGTCGATCTCTGAGAGTGCGAGGGCAAAGCGCTCCTCGGCCACACACCGCTCGGGGCTGCCCGGTGAAGCAGCGCGAAGCTCGTGATGGGCGGTAGAGGGCGGCGAAGCGCTCCAGCCAGGCGTCGCACCAGCTGCGCAGCCCCTTGTGGGCGTCGGCCGCACGGACGAAGTAGCGGCGGATGTGGGCGAAGCACCACAGCGTCTCCACCCCGTCGACGCCGGCGATCGACTGGTAGGTGGTGTAGAAGTCGGCGCTGATGAGGAGTCGGCGACCGGCCTCCAAGGTGCCCGAGGAGATGTCCACGCCCAGGTGATCCTCGAGGACCTTGGCCGACCGGGTGGGGTCGATGTGGAACACGACGGTCTCCGGGGCGACGAAGACCCACAGCCACCAGCGGTGGTTGGCCTTGCCCTCGAGATCCTCGAAGACCCGCCACGAGGTCTCGTCGATGTGGAGGTGGGCGGCCTTTGCGTTGCGGTCCCGGATCGCTGCGTCCAAGGGGGCGAGCAACCCCGAGACCGCCGCCAGCGCCCCGGTCAGGGTGCCCTTGGAGATGTCGAGCCCCTCGGCCACGAGCGTGGCGCAGATGCGCTCCAAGGGACGGCCGAGCACGTACTTCTCGTGGAGGAGCCGGGTGAGGAACTGGGTGGACAAGAGGCCCTTGGCGATCGCCTTTGCCGGGGCGGGGGCGCAGACGATCCCCTTTCCCGCGCACCGGCAAGCGCGCCGGTAACGGCGGCGGCGGTGCACGATGCGCACGATGCGCACCTGCCAGTCGATCTGGGTGGAGGGCTCCTCGCCGAAGGGCTCGTAGGCGGCGCCGCAGATAGGGCAGACCCGCTCGTCCTCTGAGAGATCGTGCACCACCTCTTCGGTCTCGAGGCCCGCGTAGTCGCGTCGGCCGTGGCCGGGGCTGCCGGGTTGCTGTCCACGACGGCGTCGCTCCCCTCCTGCAGGCGCTGGCTCGCTGCGCTGGTCGTCCGCAGAGGTCCCCGCCTCCTCCCCCGTGGAGGGTGCCGTCGTCCGCCTCTTCTCCGACTTGGTGCCAAAGCACAGCTTGGAGAGCGTCGCGATCTTCTCGTTGGCGGCGGCGAGCTCGGCCTCGAGCTCGACGACCCGGCCCTCGAGCGTGGCGGCCCGCTTCTCGTGCGCACCGGCACTGGCTCGTCACGTGGCGTTCTCGTCGAGCAGCCGCGCCTTCTCCTCGGCGAGGTGTCCCGCCCGCGTGCGCCAGCGCCGAAGGCCAGCGATCAGCTGGTCACGATCGAGCTCGCCATCGGGCCTGGCCGCCACGACAACAAGCACACACGATGGCGGAGCCTGTGTCCAGTACCCTCCGAGGCCCTGACCTGGGCCTACGGGATCACCGAACTCTTACGCCCACGCCAAGGTGGCCAATGCTCGGGCGGACAAGCTCCACAAGTTGACCACCCGCCTGGCCAAAAGCCACGGAGCAGTCGTAGTCGAGGACCTAAAT
>JAKATT010000220.1 GCA_021818615.1 Actinomycetes bacterium
CCTTTCGGGCCTCGATGGCTGCCTGGCGGCGTCGGCCCACCAGTCGCACGCCTACGCCGACGGCGCCTGCCTGTACTTCACCTTTGCCGGGCGAAGCCGCGAGCAGGGCGACGACCGAGCCCGTGACGCCGCCTGGGCGGAGAGCTTCTATGAGAGGGCCTGGTCGGCACTGATGGCGGTGACGCGCCGCCATGGGGCGTCGATCTCCCACCACCACGGGATAGGCCTCGTCCGGGCCGCCTACCTGCCTGCCGCGCTCGGAAACGGCTTCGGCGTCCTTGCTGCACTCAAGGCCGCCCTCGATCCTCTTGGGATCCTCAACCCCGGCAAGCTGGCTCTCCCATCACCCTTCGGTGGTTCGGCCTGGGGCGCCGCCCTCAAATGAGCGTCCTCGTCGTCGACGTCGGGACGAGCGGCCTCAGGGCCTCGGTCGTCACAGCTGAGGGAAAGGTCCTTCAGACCTACTATCGCGAACTTCTGCCCGAGAGCCCGGCGCAGGGCTTCGTCCAGTTCGACGCAGCTGCCATGGGCGCTGCAGCGCTCGCGGTCGCGAGCGAGGCCATCGAGGCGCACGGGGCGATGGAGGCCGTCGGCATCGCCAACCAGCGAGCCTCGACGATCCTCTGGGACCGCGCCACGGGCGAGCCAGTGGGACCCGGGATCGGCTGGCAGGACCTGAGGACCGTAGGGATGTGCCTCGCCCTGCGCTCGGAAGGCATCCGGCTCGCTCCCAACCAGTCGGCGACCAAGCTCGCCGCCCTCCTCGACATGGCAGATCCCGATAGGTCGAGGGACCTTTGCTTTGGCACCGTCGACAGCTACGTTGCCTTCGTGCTCTCCTCGGGCACCCTGCACGTCACCGACCACACCAACGCGGCGGTGACCGGGCTCGTAACACGAGATGCGACGCGCTGGGACCTCGAGCTGTGCGAGCGACTGAGGATCCCCGCCTCGGTCCTGCCCGAGATCGTGCTGTCGTCAGGAGAGCTCGGGCCGGCACCTGCGCTGCATGGAGCCCCCACGATCGCCGGGATCGCAGGCGACCAGCAGGCGTCGCTCGTCGGGCAGGCCTGCCTCGCCCCGGGCGGGGCGAAAGCGACGTTCGGCACTGGTGGCATGCTCGACTGCTCGGTCGGCCCGCTGAGACCGCTCTTCGAGCGTCGAGGTCACTCCGGCACCTTCCCGATCGTCGCCTGGAGCGACAGCGAAGGGATCCACTACGGGCTCGAGGCGGTGATGCTCTCTGCCGGCACGTGCGTCGAGTGGCTGCGCGACGACCTTGGGGTCGTGCGCAGCGCCGCGGAGACCGAGGCCCTGGCGGCGTCCGTCGACGACTCCGCCGGCGTCGTCTTCGTGCCTGCGTTGCTCGGTCTCGGGACGCCGGTGTGGGACTTCGGGGCGCGAGGGGCGCTCCTCGGGATCACCCGGGGAACGACGGCCGCCCACGTCGTGCGCGCGGTGTTGGAGGGGATCGCCCATCGCGGCGCCGACCTGCTGGAGGCCGTCGAGGCGGACGGCGGTCTCAGCGTCGAGGTGCTGAAGGTGGACGGCGGGATGAGCTCCAACAGGGTGTTCTCCCAGGCGCTTGCCGACTCGATCGGCAGGCCGGTAGCCGTCGCGGCGGTCACCGAGGCGACGACCCTCGGCGCCGCCTTCCTCGCCGGCACGGCGAAGGGGCTGTGGTCGTCGCTCGCCGAGGCGGCCGGGCTGGCGAAGCCCCGAGCCGTGGTCGCACCGCGGCGGCGGGTCGATCGGGCCAGATGGCTCGAGGCGCGCTCGCGGGCTGAGCGCTGGGTGCAGGAGCTTTCGGCGCTCGATTTCTGACGCTACGCCACAGACCAGCGCCTCAGTTGATCAGCTCGACCGCCTCTTCCAGATGGGTCTTGGCGGCGTGGCCGAAGGAGGCCGGGTCGAGCAGGAAGCGGTGCACCTCGAAACCCTCGGCTTGGCGGGCCCGGGCCGCGAACCCCCGGAAGCGGGCCTGCGCCTCGATAGCCTCGAGGTCGACGATGCCGTTCTTGATCACCTGGGAGATGTGACAGCGTATGAGGTCGATCTTGTCCTCGACGAGAGAGCCGATGTTGACGAAGAAGTTCGGCGTGAAGCCGACCGTCGTCGGCGACTCGTAGAGAAGGACGCGCTCCACCCTGCGGCTGGCGCCGATAGACGCCGCCGCCGTCGCCCGGTGGTCCTGGTGCGTGTCGCTCGGCGAATGGGTGTAGACGATGTCGGCACCCGAGCGGGCGAGCGCCATCTCGATGACGTCGATGCTCTCCTTGCCCTCGGGAACCGACCCGTCAGCAAAGCCGCCCCACAACAGCTCGGCGCCGAGCGCCCTCGCGGCCTCCTGCTGCTCGTCGACCCTGCAGTCCGAGCTACGTCCGGTGTTCCCGTCCGACATGACAAGGACTGTGATGCCGTCGCCCGCCTTGCGGTGAGCGAGCAGCGCGCCCCCGCATCCGATCTCGACGTCGTCGGGATGGGCGCCGATCGCGAGAACCTTCATGACTGCTCCTTCGTGGTTCGAACGCATCCCGAGAAGTCACCGGGGGGAGAGGCGCCTGCGCCCTGCTCCTCGATGCTCGTCATGCCGGATAGGTATTGGGTCTCTCTTGTCTGACCGCGCTCACTTCGCTGTTGCCAACTGCTGGAGTTGACGGGTGCAGCCATGGCGCGCACTATCGGCCGTTGCGGCTCAGGTGGGAGGACTGGGACTTGCGGCGCTGGCGCACCACGAGGAGGCTGCCGGCGAGAGCCGCCGCGCCGAGGCCGCCGAAGGTCGAGACGGGCAACGCCGCTGTGAGCGCCGGCGCCGCCCTGTGGAGCACCGGGATGGTCCAGGTCGCGCTGCCGCCCGGGCGGGGCAGTGGCGTCCCACACTCGAGTGCGCCCACCGGAAGCACGATCCCGAGCTCACCCGGGGCGATGGTCACGTTGCCTCTGCTGCCGGCCGTGAAGGGCCCGAGCGACTGAGGAACCTCCGGGGCCCCGAACCTGGCCGCCCTGCCGGCCACGAGCGTGACCGGCCCGAAGGTTATCGGAGCCACGTCGAACGAGCTCGGAGAGCCGTTCACGACGGCGAAGTCGAACGTCGAGATCGTGCCCGTGAGGGTCTTCGCCGACTTGTGCAGCACGGTGGCCACACCCTCTGGGATGGTCACCGTCCCGCGCAGATTGCCGATCGAGAAGCTCTCGCCAGGCGCCAGAGACGAGGGGACGTCGCCGGTGAGCTCGACGTCGAGGTGCGGTCCGCTCCACCACGAGAAGGCGCAGCTGTAGTAAAGGCCGAGTGAGCGCGACGTCGTGGCCTGCGAGGCGCCGGCAAGGGGACCGCCGAGGGCGAGAGCGGCGACGGAGCCGGCGGCGACCACTGCTGCCACCTTTCTGCCCCTCGTCCACGCTCTCAGCACATCGGTCTCCTTGACTGCCGCCGGGCGCCCTTGCGAGGCGCCCGGCGGAGAGCATGCAGGTCGCTCTCTGTGGCCTGCGATACTCGTTGTACCAGGAGGCAGGTCCTCCGAGACCAAGAACCACTTAGCGATGTCAGCTCATCACTATGGGTAGTCGCCGAAGTGACCGATCAGGATGTTCTGGCGGTAAGAGTGTCAGGAGGAGGCAAGTGGCGATGCCGTGTCGGCCGATCGCCGGGTCTTCACCCAGGAGTACTCGCGCCCGAGGATGCCGTCGAACCATGCCTTGGTGCAGAGTGCGATCGACACGAAGAAAAGGGGCAGGAAGTAGAAGAGAGCGCGAGCCCAGCTGCGGTCAGCCTGCTTGATGAGCAGCCCGCCGCCGAGCTCGACGAGCGGGCCGAGGAAGAGCAGCATCCAAAGGACGAAGAGGTCGACCGAGAACGGCGGGGTTGCGAGCCCCCCCAGCCAGGTGAAGGCAAGGACGAGGCCGAGCGCCGAGAGGACGGGCAGGTGGAAGGCGAGGAGGAACATGGTCGCCTCGACCTTCTGGCCGAAAGTGAGGCTCGGCGAGCGCCACAGGCCGTGGCGGTAGTCCCTCCAGACCTGCTGGTGACCCCGCGCCCAGCGATACCGCTGGCGCCAGTACCTCGAGACAGTGGTCACCCCCTCCTCCTCGTCGACCGCCGTCACGTCGAAGCGCACCAGCTGACCCGAGAGCAGGATCCTCATCGTGAGATCGGTGTCCTCTGTGACCGATGCCGTGTTCCACCCGCCGATGGCTCGCAGAGTCTCTGCGCGCACGGCGCAGTTGGCACCCCCGTACGCGGGCAGGTTGAACATCGCCTGCCTGCCGTACTCGTTCACGAGGTAGCCGGCGAGGTAGTCGATGCCGACAAGGAGCGCCAGCGGAGAGTCCCCGGTGTTCGAGACTTCGCAGCGCCCCTGGGCAGCGCCGACGCTCGGGTCCTCGAAGTGGCGAACGAGCCGGCGGATCACGTCGGCATGCGGCCGGTGATCGGCATCGAAGACGACGACGATCTCGCCCGCGGCGATCGCGAAGCCGTCGTTGAGCGCTCCGGACTTTCCGCCGCCGGCATCGGGCGGCCGGTGCATCGCCGTGATCGGCATGGAGCCTGCCAGAGCGTCCAGCCGCTCGCTCATACCGTCGGTGGAGCCGTCGTCCACGACGATGATCTGGCGGAGCTCTTCGGGGTAGTCGAGGGCAACCAGACTCTCGACGAGGCGCTCGACGACCGAGGACTCGTTCTTGCAGGCGACCAGCACGGTCACGGGCGGGAGGTACGAGGTCGTCATGAACGGCGCCGCCAGGTCGGCTGGGGCAGAGCGGAGGGCCGACATGGCAAAGGAGAGGTGGCGCAGGAAGTAGGCGACATAGACGAGCTGGACGGCGATCGCCAGCACCGTCACGACGAAGGGCAGGCCGAGCAGCGCGACACCGAGAAGGACGAGCCCTGTGCCGCCCAGGAGCGTCCAGGGAGCGGCCGTCGGGGCTGCCTTGGGCTGGACGCTCGCCTGCCGGAGCGTGCTCATGGGAGGACGGGCCTTCCACCCGAGCCGATCCCTCGTGGAGACGACCGGGGGCGCGACGCTCTGGCGGGGACGGCCAGCCGCTTTTCGACGAAGGCGAGCGCCTCGACCAGGGTGTCGCTCACGGCCCAGGTCTCGGGGTGCTCTGGAAGCCCTGCGTACTCGCCGGTGTGCACCCTGAGCGCACGAACCCCTGCCCGGTGAGCACCCTCGACATCCTTGTCCGGCCTGTCCCCGATCGCCACGACTGCCTCCGGGGGCAGGTCGAGGGCGGCGAGGGCCCGCCTGAACCCGAGCGGGTCGGGCTTTCGATGCTCACGGCCGAGCTCGTCGCAGAGCACGACAGCCGAGAACCGCTCGCCGACGCCGGTGGCGGAAAGCTTGGCCCGCTGGCTGGCCGGGTCGCCGTCCGAGACCAGGACGAGCGGTACGAGCCGCGACAGGCGCGCCAGGGCCCGGGGTACGCCCGGATAGGGATCGAGCCTCTCTGGGCGATAAGAGAGGAAGGCCGTGACAAGGGGAGCGACGGGCACGTCCGCACCGACGGCGGCAAGGGCCCGGTCGATCGTGCCTCCCCGGTCCGATCCACCCTCGAGCGCCCGCTCGAGAGCCTCGCGGAGCGCGCTGGCGTCGACCCCGTCCTCGGCCGCCCTGGCAGCGACGGCGTCGCAGGCCCCCGCGAGAAAGGCGCGCTGTGGGTAGACCGTGTCGTCGAGGTCGACGATGAGCCCATCGACCGGCCCGCCCTCTCGCCCGAGGAGGCAGGCCGTCACGGGAGATCGACCGCGCTCTGCGACATCGCAGCGAGAAGGAGCCCCGGCACGGGATCGGCCAGATCCGGCTCGGCGATCGAGAGCAAGGACCAGCACTCCGGCGCGTCGAGCAGCTTCACGATCCGTTCGGAGGCGTGGCCATCCCCATACGGGCAGGGGACTGCCGCGACCCGCTCCTGCTCGCCGGGTCGGGCGAAGGCGGTGGCCGCTTCGAGCGCCGCGGCGACGTCCATACCGACGAGCCGGGAGGTCGCGAGGACAACGCCCTCCCAACGCGGCGTCGAGCTGCGCAGCACCACCGTCGGCACACCGAAGTAGGACGCCTCCTCCTGAACGCCCCCCGAATCGGTCACGGCGACCTTCGAGTGGCTGAGGAGCTGGAGCATCTCCCCGTAGGGGACCGGAGCCATCAAGGTGACGCCGTCGACCTCGAGCCGCCCGAGCTCTCCCGACTCTTCGAGGCGTCGTGCCGTGCGGGGGTGCACAGGAAAAGTGACCTCGCCGACCGCGCGCGAAAGCGCCACTACCAGGTCCACGAGGCGAACGAGGCGGCCCGGGTCGTCGACGTTCGTCGCCCGGTGGGCGGTGACAAGGACGCCGGAGCGCGCAGCCGGCGGGACGGCGACGGCACCAGAGCCCATGAGAAGGTCGACGACGGGGTTGCCGACGACCATGATGCGCTCGGGCGCGATGCCCTCGGCGCGAAGGAAGCTCGCAGCGAGCTCGGTCGGGGCCAGGTGAAGGCGGGCGCACGCCGCCGCGACCCTGCGATTGACCTCCTCCATGGAGGTCTCGTTGAAGGAGCGAAGGCCGGCCTCGAGGTGGGCGACGGGCACCCTCGCCCGCCTCGCCGCGAGGGAGAAGACGGGCACGGTGTTGGTGTCGCCCAGCAGGAGGACGAGGTCGGGACGGCATGCGGCGATCTCGCGCTCCGCAGACGCCGTCATGGCCCCGAGGCGCTCCGGTTCGTCTCCTTGCAGCGACCAGCGGTCGTCCGGCTCGATACCGAGCTCTTCGAAGAAAGCGTCAGCCATGGCGGCGTCGTGGTGCTGACCGGTGGCGACTGTGCGGAGCCGGTGGCCGGCGCTGTGCAGCGCCTTCACGACAGGCGCCAGCTTCACGAACTCAGGACGCGTGCCGAAGGGCACGAGGATGGAGCGGCGCACCCGCTCGCGCTCCTCTGGGACGCTCAACCCTCGAACACGTCCTCGAAGAATCGCAGCATGACTACCCCTGGCCGGAAGCTGCAGCGCTCCGGACGCACGGGCTGGCCCCGCGCGGCACGCAGGAACTCGCCGACGAGGTCTGCCCCTGCCGCGAGGCTGAGGGGCAGACCGCCGGAGAAGCGCGGGTTCACCTCGATGAAGCGAGCCGTGCCGTCGTCGCCGACGAAGCCCTGCACGTTCGCCGGACCGCGAAGTCCGAGGGCATCCATCAGATGGGCGACGTCGAGGATGAGGCCGGGATCGAGGAAGGTCCGGCCCCTCGAGGAGATGCCGCCCCGCGTCTCGAGGCGCCAGCGGGGAACGACGCCTGCCAGCTCGCCGCTCGGAGCGACGAGGAGGTCGGCAGTGAACTCGCGACCTTCGACGCGAGTCTGCACGACCGGCTCGGGCACCCGTGAGAGCGCGTAACGCAGCCCGGTCTCGTCGTCGGCGAGCACGACGTCGCGTGAGCCCCGCCCGTGACGGGGTTTCACCACCCATGGTCCCGGCACTCCGTCGGCCGAGCCGATGTTCGTCGCCGGGACGCTCACGCCCGCCGCCTGGGCCACCTTGGCGAACCTCCACTTGTCCACGCAGTCGAGCACTGCGTCGGGCTCGGGCAGGAAGAAGGCGAGCCCGGCCTCCTCCAGGAGGTCGCGTCCTGCCGCAAGCGCCAGGAGCTCCTCGGCGATGGTCGGTACCAGCACCCGGGCGCCGGTGGCCCGCGCCGCTTCGCACACCGAGCGCACATACTCGGAGTCCTCGAAACGCCGGATGACCGCCGACTCGTCGGCGAGGCGCAGCCCCACCCCCATCGGGTCGGCATCAGCGGCGACCACCCGGTGGCCAGCGGCTCGCAACCAGCGGACGACCCCAGTCCCGGCCGGGCCGCCGGCACCC
This sequence comes from Actinomycetes bacterium, assembly GCA_021818615.1. Taxonomy (GTDB): domain Bacteria; phylum Actinomycetota; class Acidimicrobiia; order Acidimicrobiales; family Bog-793; genus JAKATT01. Next base: position 7,840 of record JAKATT010000220.1, read on the forward strand.
GTCACGAGCACGACCGTCGGATCGGGATCCCTCGCTGCTCGGGAGGGCCACTCCGGCACGAAGCGGTCTCGCGCCGTCTCCCAAAGCGCGCTGGAAGGCGCCAGCTCGGCTTCGAGCTGACGAGGAGCGGCAAGGTCGCGCGCAGCGAGGGCGGCCGCAGCCGGCGCGGCGCCCGCCGGACCGGGAGCAGCCTGGCTGGAGGACAAGACGTCGGGATCGTTGAGCAAGCGGTGAGCCCAGAGCCGAAGCTCGACGAGCGCCTGGTCGTCTGCCGGCTCCCACTGGGACCGTGCGATCACCTCGGCGAGGGTCCGGCGCACCTCGGGGTTCGACTCGACGGCGGCCCGCTGGCGCAAGAGGTCGGCATAGGCCGTCACACCCTCGCTCGCGACGATGTTGAGGGCCGCCATGCGCGACGCCGCGTTGGCACTCGTGAGGGCGCTCTTGACGGTGGCTCTCGCAGCGCGCCGCGTGGTGACGCGCCAGGCAAGCGCGCCGCCGACGAGTCCCGCGCCCAGCACCGCGAGCGCGAGCTCGATCGCTCCGTTCACCTCGACGCCGCAGCCGGCATGCCGCCGGCCGGCAGAGCCGCCAAGTCCTCGGGCGGGGGGGGCTGCAGCCCCGGCAGCCTCGTGCGCGGGTGCCCGCTCGGCAGCAGGACCCACAGCATCAGCACGAAACCCCCCATCGTGTAGGCGAAGCCGAAGATGCTCCCCGCCCAGTCGTGGAAGAGCACCAGGCTCGCCCGCGAGAAGAGGACGCCGGCGAAGATCGACAGGTCGATGCGCAAGAGGTTGCCCACCACGATGGCAAGACCGGCTGCAAGGAAGGCAAGGAGGCGCCGGCGCCCAGTTGCGAGCCGCCGCGGCAGCACTGCCGCGAGGCAGGCAAGCGTGAGCACCGAGGCGAGCGACGAGCAGGAAGGCGTCAGCTGGACCCAGAAGGCCGTGGAGTGCAGCGGGAGGATGAGCGCGGTCGTGCCGAGGACGGTCGGCACCCGGTGCACATCCACGAGGTGCAGCGCTGCCACGTCCATACGCAGCTCGGCAGTCCGAGCGCGCTCCTCCAGGAAGGCGAAGAGCAACGGGGTCGTGACGACCAGGAACGCGACCCTCAGCCAGACGAGCGCGCGCGACCGCGTCATGTCGTGCTGCTCGTTGCTGCTGGTCTTCCTGACACCCTGTCACCCCGCAAGACGTTCGTATGGGTGATGTCAAATGTTACCGGGGCTTTTGAGGAGAGGTCTCCATACCCCGGTACCATCGTGGGACCACAAGGTGACGCGGCCGCGCACGGACGCCCGCCTCGGCCAGGAGGGACCAACGCATCGTGACGACCGGG
>JAKATT010000102.1 GCA_021818615.1 Actinomycetes bacterium
CGCTTCCGGCGTGGGGTGAAGGCATTCGCGAGCGAGCATCGGGTTCCGATCCTTTCCCTGAAGAAGCCGGATCGGAGTCGATGGGACGACCGCAAACTCGACCACGTCCGCCCCTTCCTCGAGCGCGCCGAGGCCGAAGGGCGCACCGGCGTCGTGGCCATCGTCGCCGCCCAGGAGTACCACTGGGTCTTCAGCGCGAAGAGCCGCTCGACGAAGCCCGGCATCGTGAGCTTCGACTTCTTGAAGGAGGACCGTCGGGTCGGGACGTATTACTTCTACGTCTACGACCGCGAGTTCGGCGCCGGCTTCATCAAGCTGTGCACCTACTTCCCCTATCCCGGCAAGCTGTGGCTGAACGGGCACGAGTGAGCCAAGCACCAGGCTGCCCGGGAGGGGCTCGACCATCGCGCACTGTCGAACGGCTTCTCCTCCTGCGAGGATCCTGCCCGGCTGCAGACGATCTGCGACCGCTTCGACCCGGCTGACGTCGAGGCCTTCTTCGCCCGCTGGTCGACCGACATCCCGACGCCGTTCACCAAGGCCGACCGGGCTGCTGGCTACTGGTGCGAGCCGTCCATGCGCCAAGTGGAGGTCTCCCGCACGCTCGTCCTCGACGACCCACGCCGAGCACGGAGCTTCTTCGAGGCGCTTGTCACCGACAACATCGGCATCGGTCGCCCGTCCGAAGTGCACGCCGCCTTCGGGGGCGACCGGCGCGGGCGCACAACGGCGGGGCCGTTCCAGACGAGGGTCTTCTGGCCTGGGACCGAGGTCCACCTCGACTTCTCCTACAAGCACAGCCGCGTGAGGCAGTACCTGAAAGAAGGGAGGGCACTTCGCATCGAGACCGTCATCAACAAGCCGTCCGACATCGGCGTCCTCGCCCGGATCGAGCACCTCCCCGAGCTCGTGGAAAGAGCCCGCCAGGTCAACGGCCGTCTGCTCATGATCGAGAGGGCCGGCCAGGGCTGTGCCGTCGGCTCTGCGCTCTTCGAGCGCATCCACCAGCCCTACGCACGGGAGGGCCAACGAACCGGGGCCTTTCGCTTCGGGGATCAACGCGTCATGGCCCTGGCCGACTCGATCTGCCTCGTCGTTCACGTCGTCACCGGCATCGCCAACAAGAGCCTTCGCGGGCAGGTGGCCGGACTCCTCGGCAGGGACTGCAGCTCCTCGCAGATGAGCTACGACCTACGGTGCCGCCACCTCCACGGCCTCATCGAGCGCCGTCCCGGCAGGACTCCTACGACGTCACGTCCGACGGCCTTCGCGTCGCGGTCTTCCACACCAAGCTGCACGCGCGCCTGCTCTGCCGGCTCCGAGCGAACTGCGGCGGGGGCTCGCGACGATCGAACGCATCATCGGCGAGCATGTCGACAACGCCCATCTCGGACTTGCCTCTAGCCCAGGAGCTCTCCGGCTCGGCCCTCGCGAAGCGACGGCACGATGCGCGCCCTCCAGGGGCGGGCCGCATCGTAGTGGTGGCCGACCACGACGGCCGCGCGAAGCGACTCGAGGAACTCCTCTGGCCCGTCAAAGTCGTCCGTCTCCACGTAGGCGGCACCGACTGCCTCGGGCACGTGGGCGTCCGATCCGGCTCCGGCCCGCACATCGAGGCGCCTGCAGGCGGCGAGCGCCTCGATGTTCAGGGACTCGAGCGATGTCTTCGCGTTGCGAGCTTCGATCACGTCGATCAAGCCCTCTCCGGCCAGGCGCTCGAGTGCAGGTCGCACGAGGTGGTGGCGCAAGGGGTCGAAGGGGTGGGGGATGTAGACGAGACCACCCTGGCGACGGACATGGCGGGCAGCCTCCTCGGCGCTCCTCGAGCCCGGCGGTATCGGCTCGGAGAGGAACAGGCCGATGATCTCTCCCTCCGGCGTGCGCTGCTCCTGGCCCACGACGACACGGCAGTCGAGCGCGTCCACCAGGAGGCGCGCCCCCTTCAGCGTCGAGTGGTCCGTGATGCAGACGACGTCGATCCCAGCGGCGGCAACGGCGGCGGCCAGCTCGTCCGGCGTGGTGGTCGAGTCACCCGACCACATCGTGTGCAGATGACAGTCCACCCTGACCTGGCCCGGCCGGCGAGGGAGCCCGAGGTGGGGGTGCCGTCCCAGCGCAGCATGCCTCTCGGCACCGCCGGCGGAGCTGCCTTTGCCCACAGGGCCGCCTAGATGCCGCTCATTGCCATGTCGTCTATGGCGAGCGTCACTCCTGCGGCCGAGCCCGGGAGCCATTCGAGATCGGACCCGACGGCAACCACATGCTGCAGCATTCGCTGGAGCGTCGAGGCGATGGTGAGCTCGCGCACCGGCTCGGCCAGCGCGCCGTCGCGGATGAGGAGACCCTCCGCCCCGACCGAGAAGTCGCCGCTCACGGCGTTCACGCCGGAGTGCACACCGCTGACGGACTGCACGAACAGCCCGCACCCGACTTCGGCGAGGATCGCTTCGGGCCCGAGGGCGCCAGGCTCGAGAGCCACGGCTCGTGCGCCCACCCTCGGAGTCGTCCGGTAGCTGCCCCGCACGGCCGAGGCGGTCGAACGGGCGCCCGCGACCCGCGCGGCGTGGTTGTCGTAGAGGTAGCCGAGCAGCCTGCCATGGTCGATGAGACGGTTGTGCCGGCAGGCTATGCCCTCCGCGTCGAAAGAGGCGGCGCCAAGCGCGGCAATCTCGGTCGGGTCGTCGACGAGGGTGATCTCGCCGCAGGCCACTTGCTCCCCGACACGTCCGGCGAACAGGCTCCGTCCTTTGGCGACCTCGTCACCTGACAGCGGGCCGGCGATGATCCCGAGCAGCGTGGCGGTCACTCGCGGGTCGAAGACGACTGGGAGGCGCCTCGAGGTGGGCTTCCTCGCCCCGAGAAGCCGGGTCGCCCGCTCGACGGCGTGGCGGGCAGCCCGCTCGGCGTCGAGGTCCTCGAGTGAGCGACCGACCGAGTAGCCGGAGCCCGTTCGAGTCTCGGCGCCTTCGCCTGCCAACGCCGAAGCGTGGAGCAAGCACGTGCCTCGTCGGCTCGACGCCGAGACTCCCGTCGAGGTAGCGATGGCCGACTCGCCGAGCGTGTCGGAGTAGTCGGAGCTGACGACCTGGCGGATCCTGGCGTCGCCGGCCCGCACTCGACGCTCGAGGTCGAGCGCGAGGGCGATCTTGGAGCCGCTCGGACAGGCGGCGAGCTCTTCGCGCCAGAGTGCGAGCGCCGCCGGCCCGATCCCGTCCGGCTCGGCCAGTCCCGCAGCGGGGTCCTCAGTCGCGTACGAAGCGTTGTCGCGTGCGTCCTCGAGCGCCTGCAGGGCGGCAGGCTCCGCGATCGAGCCGGCCCAGGCGAAGCCGACCCGGGCGCCCCTCACGACCCGCACCCCGATCCCGGCCGAGTCGGCCGACGAGAGCGACTCGACGTCGCCCTGGAAGACGCGTATCGACGTCCTGCGCACGCGGGCGACGTAGGCCTCCACTTGCTCGTCGGCTCCCGCCCGGCCGGCTAGCGCTGTGGCGAGCTCGAGGACCTCAGGCACCGGCGGTGCCTCCGATGGTCACCCCGGTGACTCGCAGCGTCGGTTGGCCGCAGCCGACCGGGACCGACTGACCGTCCTTTCCGCACGTGCCCGGGGACATCCCGAAGTCCGAGCCGATGGCGTCGATCCTCGAGAGGACGTCGGGCCCGTTGCCGATGAGGTTGGCGTCGCGAAGCGGCTCGCTTATACGGCCGTTCTCGATGAGGTAGGCCTCGGTCATGCCGAACACGAAGTCGCCCGTCGCCGTGTTGACTTGACCGCCGCCGAGGTGGGCGACGTAGACCCCATGGGGCGTGCCGGCGACGATGTCCTCCGGGTCGTCGCTGCCGGGCAGGAGGAAAGTGTTGGTCATCCGGACCATCGGCAGGTGCTGGTAGCTCTCGCGCCGCCCGTTGCCGGATGACTGCCTCCCGGCTTTGCGGGCACGCAGCTCGTCCCACATGTAGTCGGTGAGGACGCCGTTGTCGATGAGCACGTTGCGGCGAGCTGGACGACCCTCGTCGTCGACCGCCATGCTGCCCCACTCAGGGCCGGCCGTTCCATCGTCGACAAGCGTGACGAGCGGGCTCGCGACGATCTGTCCGAGCCGCCCCGTGTACACGGAGCTGTCCTTGAGGACGTGGTCCGCCTCGAGGCCGTGGCCGCAGGCCTCGTGGAACAGGATGCCGCCACTGCCGCTCTTGATCACCACGGGCAGTACGCCCGAAGGCGCGGGTTTCGCTGAGAGCTTCGACATGGCGCGCCGAGCGGCCTCTTCGGCGACCTCCTCGACAGAACGTCGCTCGAACAGCTCGAAGCCGAGCGTGAAGGCGACGGACTCGTAGCCGGTCTGCATGCCTGCGTCACCGGCAGCGACGCACACGACGCTCAAGCGGGTGCGTACCCGGTCGTCTCCGGCGAGCAGCCCGTCTGAGCTCGCCACTTGGATGCGGCGGCGCGAGTCCGAGTACCCGGCGCTCACCTGGACGATGGCCCCCCCCTTCGAGCGGGCGACGTCGTCGGCACGAACGAGGAGCTCGACTTTGCGAGCCTTGCCGATCTCCGATGGCACGACGTCGATGTCGCCAGGGGGTGCAGAGTGGCTCGGGCTGAGGGCGACTCGGCGGATGCCGCCCCCGCCCCGCCTCGCGACCGCACCGGCTGCCTTCGCCGCCGCGAGCAGCCCGCGCTCGCTCAGGTCAGAGGTATGAGCGAAACCAGTTGTTTCTCCGGACACGACCCGTATCCCGGCACCGCGGTCGTGGCCGGAGGAGAGCTCTTCGACTTTCCTGTCATCGAACGAGACTGCCGTGGAGGACCGGTCCTCGACGAACACCTCCGCGAAGTCGCCGCCCCACCGGAGCGAGCCGGCGAGGACCCGCTCGAGGAGGCCGCTGTCCACGAGCGGCGCAGGGGGCTGAGCCATCTACCACTCCTCGGAGCCGCCGGGCCGGGATCTCCGTCCAGCGGGCCGCCGTATGGTACCGGCCGACTGTCCGCCGACACTCTCGAGACGATGAGCCAGGAGGGCTTCAGGAGCGGAGGATGTTGCCGAGCATCCCCCCGACCGCGCCGCCGGCGACGGCGTCCCGAGCCTCACCCTCGCCGAGGAACGGCCGGAGCGAAGCCGCGAGGATCGGAAGGGGCATCGACTGGAGCCAGATCTTGCCGGGCCCTGTCAGAACGACCAGCCAGTGGCCGTCCGCACCGAAGTAGCGGTTGACGATCCCCTGGATGCGAGTGACCTGGAAGCTGACTGTGTCCTCGAAGACGCCGACGTGGCCAGGGTGCACGAGGAGGCTCTGTCCGGCGGCCAGGTCGTAGCTCGTCACCTCGCCGGAGAGCTCGACCCAGGCCGTCCCCTGGCCCTCGAGCTTCTGGAGGATGAAGCCCTCGCCGCCGAAGAGGGCGCCGCCGAGACCTTGCTGGAACCCGATCGAGGGCACGATTCCGGGCGTGCCGCACATCCAGCCGTGACGGTGGACGAGATAGCCTCCCGGCGAACCCACCTCGAGCGGGAAGATGTGCCCCGGCATCTTGGCGGCGAAGGCAATCATGCCCTGGCTCCCAGACGCCTCGTAGTGGGTGAGAAAGAGGCTCCCGCCGCCGACCATCCGCTTGAGCCCGGCCATCAGCCCGCCGCCGCCTCCCTGGCCCGCCTGGGTGGTCTGGGTCATCTGCATGTTCGCCGTCATCCACGACAGCTCACCATGGTTGGAGATGAGCGACTCGCCGGGTTCGAGGATCATCTCGAGCACCGGCAGCGTCGTGCCCTTCACATCAGCCTGCATCGCCCTGCCCCCTTGTCCGTGGGTGTTGCCTGACAGCCAGTCTGCCTCCTGGCGAAGCCGGCGTCGAGCGGCTCGACCGACCATCCACCCTCGGCGCGCGCGCCCCGCGTACCATCCGCGAAACGGTGCAGTCGCCGGGAGGCAGGCAAGTATGGACGAGAAGCAAGCGATGGAAGAACAGGCAAACGCCACGCCGATCTTCAGCGTCTACCGCAGGGGCTATGACCCCGATCAAGTGGACCGCTATGTCGCAGATCAGCAGCGGCGGCTCGACGACGCGCTCCACCGCTCGTCGGAGTCAGAGAGGAAGCTCGCCGCCGCCGTCGGCCAGCTGCGAGAGCTGCACCGCCGGGTGGCCGTGTACGAGAGCGAGGCGCGCAACCAGCAGCCGCCCCAGCTCGACACGCTCGGCGAGCGGGTGCAGCGGATCCTCCAAGAGGCATGGGAGGGCGCCTACAACCTGAGACAGGAGGCCGAGCGCGAGGTAAATGAGCTTCGCGAGCGGGTAAGCCGCGAGACGGAGGAGCTTCGCGCGCAGGCACACGCCGATGTCCAGGAGCTACGCGAGGTGGCGAGCCGGGAGGCAGCCGAGGTGGTTGACGAGGCGACTCGCCGAGCGTTGCACATCCGCGACGAGACCGAGCGGCGCAGACAGGCGTACCTCGAGCGGGTCGAGCGGGACCGTGAGCGCGCCATCGGACAGATCACCTATCTCTACGACCAGCGCCAAGGGGCGATTGCCGAGCTCGCCCGCCTTCAGGCCACCGTGGAGGCCACGATCGCCGAGATGGTTCACAGCCCGCTTGGGCGCCCGGCTCCCGGTCTCGCCGGTGCATCCACGAGAGGGGCGGATCCCGAGGAGCCGATGGTGCTCGGCGACGCCTTGCAGGTGGAGGCTGCGGTGGCCGAGGGCACAGTCCGGCTCGAGAGCGGGCAGATCGACGAGGAGACGCTCATCGCGGCGTCACTGTCGGAGTTCGAGGCCGCGCAGGAGACGCTCGGGCCCGAGCTCGAGGGCTCGGTCGAGGCGACAGAGGCCGGCACTCTGTTCGAGGAGGAGAGGCGGCCCTCGTTCTTCGAGGAGGAGAGGCGGCCCTCGTTCTTCGAGGAGGAGAGGCGGCCCTCGTTCTTCGAGGAGGAGAGGCGGCCCTCGTTCTTCGAGGAGGAGGCGCAGGCTGAGCTTCCAACGGGACCGATGGAACGGATCGACCTCGAGCCGGAGTTCGGGATCACCCCGACCCACAACCGTCCCCACGGCGTCTTCGATGGCGAGCAGGAGGGCTGGACCTAGGCGGCTCTCGCCGTCGGTCGCTCTCGCCGGCGGTGCCGATACGGGCGCCAGCACGCCGTCGGTCGGCGCGTGATCAGCCCGTTGCTGCGGCTTTCGCTGGCTGGGACACACCGATACCACCTGGCGTCTCTGGTCCGTAGCGCGTCATCTCGCGTGCGAGGTCGAGAGGCCGGATGCTCCGCCGGCTCGCGACTGCCGCATCGTCGAGCAAGCCAGCCGGTACGACCCAGGCCACCTCGAGCTCGAGCCCGTCTGGGTCCTTCGCGTACAGGGACTTTGTGGTGCCGTGGTCAGAAGCACCCACGAGGGCGCCGGCGTCGCCGAGGCGATGGGCGAGCCGTTGCAACTCTGCCAGGGTGTCGACTTCCCAGGCGAGGTGGTACAGGCCGACCTGCCCGCGGCCGGCCGTCGAGTCCATAGCCGCCTGACCGATCTCGAACAGCCCGATGTCGTGGTCGTTGGTCGAGCCGGGCGCTCGCAGGAAAGCGGCGCCGCTGAAGCCAGTCGGTGTCATGTCGAGACGCTCGAAACCGAGCACGTCGCGGAAGAACGCCACGCTGCGCTCAACGTCGCGCACATAAAGGACAGCATGGTTCAGGCGGGTGATGGGCACGACAACGACCTCCTGGGCCGGCCAACGTCGCGCCGGGCGGAGCCATTCCGCTGCGCCCGGATGGGTGGGACGGTACCCTACGCTCGGGAAGCCGGGCCGCTAGCTCATCGGGTAGAGCAGGGGACTTTTAATCCCAAGGTGCCGGGTTCGAGCCCCGGGCGGCCCACACAAAAGCCCTGTAGACAGCTTGCAGAGCGAGCTGGCAGATCGGAAACCAGGTTCAGAGCTTCACCCGTGACGTAGGCAAGCTCTCGTGCTGTGCGGCGTCAACAGGTCGGTGACCGATCCCTGCGGGCCAGGCGCTAGGGGCGTGCTCCGCGTCGGGGTGGACGTCAAGACGGGGTTGGTCGACCTCGAGCGCGGGCAGTCGTCCCCCTCGGGAGGAGCGCGCCGCTGGTCATGGGCTCCGTTTCAGCTCTCCGCATGGGCTCAGCTCCGAGCAGTGGTCCGTCGCCGGCGACCATCGAAGCCCCAAGAGCGACCAGCTCGGCCACGCGGGAGTCAGTCACCTGGCAGTAGGCGAACCGTCCGGCTCTGCGAACCTCGAGCAGGCCGCAGTCGACAAGGCAGCCGAGGTGCGCCGAGGGCCCGGTAGAAACGGGCGAGCAGGTCGCGCCCTGCAGGGTCGTCTGGGACGAAGGGGACGACCGCCTGAGCCGCTCGGGCCCCCGTGGCGGCCACGGCAGCCGGCGAGGCGTTCACGGCGTGTGCCTCACGACGGTGACACCGGCGACGTCTTCCTCGTGCGGATCGATGATCGCCTGGTCATAGGTTGCGGGCCTCCTTGTCAAAGATCCGTCTATCCGAATGACAACTTGAGGTGGCGCCGGTCACCCGCAGAGGAGGAGCCATGGGCGCCGATGCGCATGTCGCACAAGGTAGCTTCGCCATCGCCTCGCACCGCTGGGCGAACCCTCCCCTCTCAGATTGCTGGCTGGCGGCACCCCGGCAGACATCGACGCGAAGGGGGTTCAGGATCACTGCCGCATCGATAGCGCCGGATGCACATGCGGACGCCGGGAACGCGCCACCACCTGCAGCGGTCGCGCACCTCACTGCCGGCCCGGCGTGAGAGGCAGCCACCCGCCAGAGCGCAGCTACGTAGGATGGGCTATGAGGTGAGCATGGGAGCGGTGAGGCCGGTGGTGACCATCTCCGCCGCCTACGGCGCGGGCGGGGGTGTCGTCGGTCCGTGTGTCGCCGAGCGCCTCGGCGTCGCATTCCTGGACAGGGCAATCCCGGCATCGGTGGCTGCCGACCTCGCTGAAGCACCCGAGGAGGTGCTCGCCCTCGAAGACGACCTCGGCCGGGGAATCAGCCACTGGCTCTCGTTCTTCGCTCCCGCCGGAGCCGCCTGGGCGGGGATTCCTGCGC
>JAKATT010000042.1 GCA_021818615.1 Actinomycetes bacterium
CGGCTCGCCCGGCAGGTGGCGAGGGAAGCCGCCCACGACCGCATCACGATGATCGCGGCAAGCCTGGCCTTTCACGGCTTCCTCGCCCTACTGCCTGTCCTGCTCGCGACCGTGGCGCTGCTCGGGCTGGTCGGCCTGTCGGGCGACGCCCTGCACCACCTCGTGCATGCCACGCGCGTCCTCCTGCCGAGCCAGATGTCGGACATCTTGAACCAACAGCTGCTGAAACCCTCGAGAAGGCCGGTGAGCGTTCTCGAGGTCTCCCTCGGACTGCTCGTCGCGCTCTGGAGCTCGGTCGAGGCGATGGCCGCGCTGCAGGTGGCCCTCGACCAGGCCTACGAGACGCCTTTGGACCGGGGTCTCGTAGGTCGCAGGCTGGTCGCCCTCCCCCTCATCGGCCTGACGCTCGTGCTCGGTGGCGTGGCCTCTGTCCTGCTCGTCCTCGGCGGTCCGATCGGCCGTCTGCTGCCGAGCGGGTTCCATGATGCCCTCGTGATCCTGCGCTATGGCGGCTCGCTCGTGCTCTTGATCTTGATGCTGTCGGCGTACTACAGCTTCGGCCCGGCGAGAGAGACCGTGCGCTGGGAGTGGATCAGCCCGGGCGGAGTGGCGGCAGCCGTCGGCTGGCTCATCTCCTCGCTGGCCTTCTCCTTCTACCTGGACCACTTCGGCCACGAGTCGCGCACCTACGGAGCGCTCGCCGGGGTTGCAGTGACGCTCCTGTGGATGTTCCTCACTGCGATCGTCGTGCTGCTCGGCGCCGAGCTCAACCGGGAGCTCGAACGAGCCGAGGAGCGCACCGAGCTGCCTGCGCCGGCGGATGAGTAGGCCACCGCTGCACTAGCCCGACCGGCGGCGGCGCCGGAGCGGGAGGGCGGGCGGCGGCGTGGTGCAGCCCATACAAGGGCCCTTCCCCCTGAAGTACACGGGAATCGAAGGCGAGTCGGTGGGCGGGTTCGTCGGCAGCAGCAGCGGCGGCCGGGGAGCCTGGTCGAAGTTGAAGTCGGCTGTCAGGTTGCCGAGGATCGGCTCGTCCTCGCGCACGTCCGGCCTCCGGTCCGGCCGCCCGTCGGTCGCAGGGTCGAGGCGGGCACCTCCGAGGAAGTCGTCCTCGATGAACTTCAGGTAGGCATCGCTGCTCAGCACCTGGTGATCGATGTAGCCGTGCCGGGCATAGGGCGAGATGACGATGCTCGGGACCCGCAGCCCGTAACCGTTCTCGTCGACGTGCGGCGGGACGACCCCGTCGTAGAAGCCGCCCCAGTCGTCCCAGGCAAGGAAGATCGCCGTCGAGCTCCAGTCCGGGCTCTTCATGGCGGCGTTGATCACGGCCGTAACGTACGCCTGGCCCTGATGGACGCTCGCCGGCGGGTGCTCGCTGTCAGCCTGTGAGGGGGTCACCCACGACACTGCGGGCAGCGTGCCGGTTCTCGCCGCCGTGAAGTACGAGTGGAGCGGCTGGATGTCGCGGAGCTGGCGGTCCGTCCGGACGTCCTCGAAGAGCGGGAGGGGATTCCAGATGCCCGGAGTCGCGGCCGACTGGCGGACCGGGCGGCAGGTCTCAGCGGCATCGCTCGCGCAGTCCGGCTGGAAGCCCGCCTGGACGTAGTAGCGCCAGGAGACGTGGTACCTGTGCAACAGCCAGGTCAGATCCGTCCAGGCGAGATCTATCGACGTCGTGCCGACCGCGAGCTCTCTTCGGACGGCCCGGTCGAACTGCCGGGGGGCGTACGGGCCGACAATGGCGTTTCGGCAGCTCATCGGCGAGCTGTCGGCGCACCTGGCAGACCATCCCGAGACGAGATAAAGATGGTCGGGCAGCGACCACGACTTCACTGGCTCGAACATGTGATCGTCGAGCACGAAGTCTTTGGCGTAGGTCCAGTAGTTGGGAATCTCCCGCTGATCGTGGTAGCCCATCACGTCCGGTTCGGCGCCCGGTCTCACCTCGCAGGCGGGATCGTTCGGATTCCTGCACCTGCGGCGGGCGGCTCTCTGCGACGCGACGAAGCCGTTCATCTTGCCGCCGTTCACGTCCATGACGGCATTGGCGAGGCCGTGCGGGCCGCCACCGTTGACGTCAGCGACGTCGTGAAAGGGCCTGTCGCAGCGTTTCGTCTTCGGATCCGGGGAGCAGACGCTCGGCACGCCGTCTCGCATCGGTATGCCTACTGCTCCCGGGAACGTCCCGAAGTAGGAGTCGAAGGACCGGTTCTCCTGCATCACGATGATCACGTGGCGGATCTTGTGGATCCCGGCAGGAACCACGTAGCTGCCGCTCGGGCCACCTAGCGCGACCTCGGGACCACCTGATCGCGGCACCGCCGAAGTGCCGGAGCAGCCGGCGGCGGCGAGGACGGCAGCCAGGACGGCGGCGAGCAGCAAGAAACGTCTCATCGGCACGTGACCCTCAGGCTCGCCCGGGGCGCAGCCGGTCAGCCGGAGGTACCGCTCGAGCCCGAGGCCCCGGTCGGGAGCGTGACGACGCCGCTTGGCACGCCCGGCGAGCTGCCCTGGTTCCAGTCGTTGAATTCAAGCGAGCCCTGGCCGCTCGGACCGACAACCTCGATTGGCAGTCCCAGGCCGCTGGTCGGTACCCAGATCGTGCCACCCTTGCTCGACCTGACGCCGACCGCAGACTGACCGCGGACGGTCTCCGTCCCGACCTTCATCAGCGTGCCGCCAGAATGCGCAAATAAGCTCGCCATCCCTGAGAGCGAGAGCGATCGAGGCAGCACGGGCCGAGCCGAGCCGGAATCGGGGATCTGCACCCAGTGGTCGGCCACCCGGGAAAGGAGCAGGGACGCCATGCCCTGCTGCTTCCAGAACCACGCCGGCGCCTTGATGTAGAAGCTCCCGCCAGGGAGCAGCACGAGCTGGAAGCTGGCACTGCCCCGGGCCATCGCACCGCTGACGCTCCCGTCTTTGAAGATGGACAGGTTCACCGTCTCGCCGCCGATGCTGCCGGAGAGGTGCACCGAGGAGGCGGCCCGCATGGCCTTCGCGACTTGGTTCACGATCTGGGTGGCGGAGTCGTTGGCGAGCCCGTTCGACGACGCGCCGCCGCACGCCGACCACAGGAGCCCTCCGGCGAGCAGCACGGCGACTGGATAGGAGACAGATTTGCCCAAGACGCGACCTCCGAGCCGGGGCACGCTCGAAGGCGCGCCGCCAGCGAGCGACAAGGCAACATCATGGCGCGTCTGCGACACCGCTCCAAACTGGCCGGGCCGTGCTCCCTGGCCTGGCCGTGCTCCCTGGCCTGGCCGTGCTCCTGCCGTCTTCGCTCAGCCGGCAGCGATGACGATATGGCCGCGCCCCTTGGCCTTGGCCGCCAGCAGGGCGTGGTCGGCCCGGCCGAGCAGCGCGTCGGCGGGAGCTCCCGGGGCGAAGCCGAGCGCTATGCCGACGCTCGCACCGATGTCCACCGTCTCACCGTCACCGACGGCGAGGGGGCGGGAGAGCTGCTTCACCACGCGGGCGGCGATCGCTCCGGCCTGTTCCTTCGTCACCCTGCCGTTGCAGAGAACGGCGAACTCGTCGCCGCCGAGGCGGGCGAGGTCGTCGGTCGGGCGCATGACGGCCGCGAGACGGCGGGCGGCGATTCGAAGGACCGCATCGCCGGCAAGATGGCCGAGGCGCTCGTTCACCTCCTTGAAGCCGTCGAGGTCGATGCAGAGCACGGCGGGCTGGCCCCCTGCCTCGCTGCGGAGGTCGAGGGCCTGGAAGAAGCCGTGCCGGTTGCCGAGCCCCGTGAGCGGGTCGCGAAACGCACCGTCGCGAAGGCCCGATTCCTCCGAAGCATGCGAGAGGGCGAGCGAGGCGACGGCGATAGCCCGCGAGATCGATGCCGTGGCAAAGGAGCTGAGCGGCCCCTCTCTGTCGCGCCAGGCTACGAGGCAGGCGTCGTAGCGCCCGTCGGTTCGCTGGTGGACGCCAAAACAGGACACCGCCCGCAGCCCCGCCTCTCCGGCCGCCTGGCGCAGGGCTGGTGGGAGCAGGCTCAGGTTCGGGTGGTGAACGACGTGATCGCCTGCCCATACGTCGTCCCATGGGCCCGGGGCCGGGGGACCAGGCACACCGGCAAGGTCGGGTGCGCGCAGCACTCCACGGTCGTCGCGTGCGGGGACGAGGAAGAAGGACTCGCTCTCGACGGGCGGGTAGCGGAGCGCCTGGGCGAGCCAGCCGAGGATCCGCTCGTTCGGGGTCCCGACCGAGATCGACTCGATCACCTGGTCGAAGCGCTCGTGGGCCGACTCGGGCAGGAGGAGCAGCACGATGCCGGCCACGTTGGCGTCACCGGACTGGTTGACGGCCCATGCCTGCGTCGCTCGAGGCATGTCGGCGTGATCGAGGTACGAGATCCGGACGGGCCCGACGATCTGCCCGTCGGGACGGGACGCTGTCGCCTTCACGAGCTCCTCGACGGTTCCCATGTCGCCGGGCCTCACGAGGGAGCCGATCGGGTGGCCGGACAGTTCGGCGAACGACCGCGAGGCAAGGCGCTGGATCTGGCCGGTCGCGTGCTTGACGATCCCGTGGCGGTCCACGACGACAAGCGCTGCCGGGAGGACGTCGAGCAGGGCTTGGAGATAGCTCGAAGGGAGCATCGCCACGGCGTCTAACGGCGAGTCCCTCCGGGCCATTGGCGGAGCGTAGCGAGACCTTTCACCCTGGTGTGGGATACCCGGTCCGCGTGGGGCCGGGCTTCAGCGGCTCCCCGCTCGGGGCCTGGCCCGGGAGGGGCCGTGCCCTGCTCTCAAGCGGAGCGGATCGCTTCGACCTCGATCTCCAGAGTCACCTTGCGGCTGACGACGAGGCCACCGGCCTCGATCGCGGCGTTCCAGTTCAAGCCGTAGTCGTAACGGTCGATCTCTCCGCTCGCGCTGAAGCCGATCCTCTGGTTGCCGTATGGATCCTGGATGACCCCATCGAACTCGACGTGCAGCACGACGGGCTTCGTCACGCCCTTGATAGTGAGATCGCCTGTCAGCTCGAACTCGTTGCCGCCGCGGTGCTCGACGTTCGTGCTCACAAAGCTCATCTCGGCGTGGACCGCGGACTCGAAGAAGTCGGCCGAGCGAAGGTGCGCGTCCCTGGCCTCCTCCCGGGTGTCGACGCTCTCGGTCTTGACGGTGACCTCGACCCTGGTGTCGGTCGGCTCCTCGCCTATCTGGATGCTGCCTGTGTAGTCCTGGAACCGCCCGCGGACCTTTGCCACCTTCATGTGGCGCACCACGAAACCGACCTGGCTGTGCGTCGGGTCGAGCCGGAACGTGCCCGGCGTCGGGATCGTCAGACCCTCGAGCTCCCGGGTCTCGACTGTGGCTGCTGTCTCACTCATGTCTTTCCCTTTCCCGTTCTGCCGTTTGCCGTCCCGCTCGAAGTCGAGGCCGGGCAGGCGTTCCTTTGTCAGAGCAAATGTTGATTACGCAATAACCATACTTGAGGATTGTTTCGTGCGCAACTACTTTCTGGTAGAGTCACCCCATGGGCCGGAGCGGGGACACGCCAGCAAAGACCCGTGACCCGATCACGCTCGCCGGCCTCGTCCTCGAAAGCGCTACCGGCCTGCGGCGCGAGGTCGGCCCGGCGCTCGAACGCGACTACGGCCTACCGTCGCAGAGCTTCGAGGTCCTCATCCGGCTGGCACGCTCCCCGGGCCAACGGCTGCGCATGAGCGACCTCTCCTCTCAGACGGCTCTCACGCCGAGCGGTCTCACCCGGGCGATCGACCGCCTGTGCGACGCAGGGCTGGCGACGAGGCAGGCGTGCCCGGAGGACCGGCGAGGCTCCTTCGCCGTTCTCACTTCGATCGGCCAAGACAAGATGGCGGCCGCGCTCGGCTGCCATCGCGATCAGCTGGCGGCCCTGTTCGAGGGGCTCTTCGACGACGGCGAGTGGGCGACGCTCCTCGGGCTGCTCGAGCGCCTGCGCGACCGGGTGAGCCCCGAGGCCGCCCGCATCACGCCGTGACGATCCGCCCCCTGGCGCTCCCCCCGGGAGGCGGGCGGCAGAGCAGCTCTCAGAAGCCCTCAGGCGTCCATGTCCTCGAGCAGGTTCAGCAGGTCGTCGGCGTGCTCCTCCTCCACCGCGAGGATCTCCTCGACAAGCCGGCGCGTCGTCGGGTCACCGTCGCCCAGCCACCGCGCCACCTCCTGGTAGGAGGCGATGGCGACCCGCTCGGCCACGAGGTCTTCCTTGATCATGTCGACGAGCCCCTCGCCTTCCTTGTACTCGGCGTGGCTGCGCTCGACGAGTGTCGAAGGGTTGAAGTCCGGCTCGCCCTGCAGCTGGGTGATCCGCTGAGCGACCATGTCTGCATGGCCCTGCTCCTCGTTGGCGTGCTGGAGGAACTCCGCCGCGACAGGGCCGGAGTTGAGACCCTGAGCCATGTAGTAGTGGCGCTTGTAGCGCAGCACGCAGACGAGCTCGGTGGCAAGTACCTCGTTCAGCACCTCGAGCACACGCTCCCGGTCGGCCCCGTAGGCCTCGGTGATCGGGCCCTTCTCGATCTCGGCTCTCGCCCGTTCCCGCAAGGTCTGCACATCGGTGAGGAATCCGCTCATGTGCTGGAGGCTAACGGCGGGCGACGACGTGCCGGTAGGGTCGACTTGCTCAGTCGGCACGGCTCATTGGAGGCACCATGGCTGCACGCGGCCCTCACCCGGACAGCTTCGCTTCGCAGGCGACCCTCGAGGTCGGCCCCGACCGCTACCGGGTGCACCGTCTCGATGGCCTCAGCGGGCTGTGCGACCTCGACAAGGTCCCGTTCTCGCTGAAGCTCCTGCTCGAGAACCTGCTCCGCAACGAGGACGGCCTCCACGTACGAGCAGAGGACATCGAGGCGCTCGCCAGGGCGGCGGCGAGCGGCGCCGCCTCCGAGCGGGAGATCGCCTTCTCGCCGGCGCGGGTACTGCTGCAGGACTTCACGGGCGTTCCCTGCGTCGTCGACCTCGCCGCCATGCGGGACGCGGTCGAAGCACTCGGCGGCAAGCCGGAGCGCGTCAATCCGTACCTCCCCGTCGACCTCGTGATCGACCACTCCGTAGTCGTCGACGTCTACGGCGAGCCGGACGCGCTCGAGGCGAACACCCGCCTCGAGTACGAGCGCAACCGCGAGCGCTACCGGTTCCTGCGCTGGGGCCAGCAGGCCTTCGCCAACTTCCGGGTGGTGCCGCCCGGCACCGGGATCTGCCATCAGGTGAACCTCGAGCACCTGAGCCGCGTCGTCTTCACCGACGGTGACGGCCTTGCCTACCCGGACAGCGTGGTCGGGACCGACAGCCACACGCCGATGGTGAACGGGCTCGGGATCCTCGCCTGGGGGGTCGGCGGGATCGAGGCCGAGGCAGCCATGCTCGGCCGGCCCATCTCGATGCTCATCCCCCCTGTCGTCGGGCTGCGCCTCGACGGCGAGCTGCCCGAGGGAACGACGGCGACCGACCTCGTGCTCACGATCGCCGAGCTTCTGAGGAGCAAGGGCGTCGTCGGGAAGTTCGTCGAGTGCTACGGACCGGGCGTCGCCCGCGTCCCGCTCGAGAACAGGGCGACCATCGGCAACATGTCGCCGGAGTACGGCTCCACGGTGACCATCTTCCCGATCGACGACGAGACGCTGCGCTACCTCCGCCTGACGGGACGGGGCCCCGATCTGTGCCGGCTCGTCGAGGCGTACGCGAAGTCACAGGGCCTCTGGCACGACCCGGACGCCCGCCCCGCCTACACCGAGCACGTCGAGCTCGACCTCTCCACCGTTGAGCCGAGCATTGCCGGGCCGGCGCGACCCCAGGACAGGGTGGCCCTGTCGCTCGCGAAGCAGAGCTTCGCGGCAGCGTTGCCGAAGGCGCTCCCCGACAAGGGAGCGAGCTCGCCAGGCGAGGCGCACGGCCACCCGAGCAAGCCGGTGCACGTCAGCCTCTCGAGCGGGCGATCCTTCACCCTCGACCACGGCAGCGTCGTCATCGCCGCCATCACCTCTTGCACCAACACCTCGAACCCGCAGGTCATGCTGGCGGCAGGCCTGCTCGCTCGCAACGCGGTCGAGCGCGGGCTAGAAGCCAGACCCTGGGTGAAGACGAGCCTGGCGCCGGGCTCGCGCGTGGCCGTCGACTACTTCGAGCGCGCAGGGCTCCTCGAGCCGTTGGCTCGACTGGGCTTCGACCTGGTGGGTTTCGGGTGCACGACCTGCATCGGGAACTCGGGTCCGCTCCTCCCGGAGATCTCGGCCGCCATCAACGACAACGACCTCGCCTGCGTCGCCGTCCTGTCGGGCAACCGCAATTTCGAAGGACGCATCCACGCCGACGTCCGCATGAACTACCTCGCCTCGCCACCCCTCGTCGTGGCTTACGCACTCGCCGGCAGGATGGACGTCGACATGGTGCACGAGCCTCTCGGGACCGGCTCGGACGGCAAGCCGGTGTTCCTCAGGGACATCTGGCCGAGCCTGCGCGACGTCGTCGAGTCGGTGAGCGGCAACGTGAGTGCCGACATGTTCACCCGCGACTACTCCGACGTCTTCTCAGGCGGCGACAGCTGGAACGCGCTCGACGTGCCCGGCGGTGGCCGCTACGCCTGGGACGACGTGTCCACCTATGTGAGGCGGCCGCCCTTCTTCGAGGGGCTGGAAGCTGAGCCGCCGCCGCTCTCGGACGTCGCCGGAGCACGGGCGCTCGCTCTGCTCGGAGACAGCGTGACGACCGACCACATCTCGCCGGCGGGCTCGATCAGCACGGCCGGGCCGGCCGGGCAGTGGCTCGTCGACCACGGCGTCGCAACGGAGGACTTCAACTCCTTCGGGGCCCGCCGGGGCAACCACGAGGTGATGATCCGCGGCACGTTCGCCAACACCCGTATCCGCAACCGGCTCGCAGCGGGCACGGAGGGGGGCGTGACGCTCCACCTGCCCGACGGGGAGCAGATGACGATCTTCGAGGCGGCCGAGCGCTACCGCGCCGAGGGTGTGCCGCTCGTCGTCATCGCGGGCAAGGAGTACGGCTCAGGCTCCTCGCGGGACTGGGCCGCCAAGGG
>JAKATT010000073.1 GCA_021818615.1 Actinomycetes bacterium
CGCGCCGCAGTGACGTCAGGGGTGAGCCTCATGGTCGCAGCGGTGCCCGAGGGATTGCCCGTGCTGGCGACGGTGGCCCAGCTCGCCGCCGCTCACCGGCTCGCCGAGCGCGGGGCGCTCGTGCGCAACCCGAGGACGATCGAGGCGCTCGGTCGGGTCGACGTGCTGTGCTTCGACAAGACCGGCACGCTCACGGCCGGGCACATCGCCCTACAGCTGGTATCGGATGGCACCGCCCACGAAAACGCAGTGGGCAAGCTGGCGCCGGCCTCCGCCTCCGTGCTCGCTGCCGCGCTGCGCGCCAGCCCGATCGCCGGGGGGCACGACGACCTGCCGCACGCCACCGACCAGGCAGTGCTCGACGGCGGCGAGGTGACCGGCGTGAAAGCCGGCGACGGGCTCGGCGGCTGGACCCTACTGGGCGAGCTGGCCTTCGAACCGGCTCGCGGGTACCACGCCGTCGTCGGCGACAGCCCGCAGGGCCCTCGCGTCTCGGTGAAGGGGGCGCCGGAGGTTGTCCTTCCCCGTTGCACGACCTGGCGCGCGCCCGACGGCGTGACTGCCATCGACCTGCGCACTCGGCGGCTGCTCGATGCCGAGGTGGAGCGCTTGGCGAGCCGTGGGCTGCGCGTGCTCGCCGTAGCCGAGCGGCCGGCATCGGCCCGGGCCGATCTGGCGGACGAACGCGTGAGCGAGATGGAACTTCTCGGGTTCTTGGGCCTTGCCGACGGCGTGCGCCCCACAGCGGCCGCAGCCGTGGCCGACCTGCGCGCAGCAGGTGTATCGGTGGTGATGATCACCGGCGACCATCCCTCGACGGCGGCCGCGATCGCCGACGAGCTGAAAATCTTGAACGGTGCCTCGGTGCTGACAGGCGACGACCTCGATGCCTGGAACGACGAGGAGCTCGACACGGCGCTTCGCACGGCGACTGTGTTCGCCCGGGTCACTCCTGCGCACAAGATGCGCATCGTCCGCGCTTACCAGCGCACCGGCCGCACGGTCGCCATGACGGGAGACGGGGCGAACGACGCGCCGGCGATCCGCCTCGCTCACACCGGCATCGCCCTTGGCGGGCGGGGCTCCCCCGCGGCACGCGAAGCCGCGGATCTGGTCGTGCTGGATGACCGCATCGAGACGATCATCGACGCCATGGTGGAGGGTCGGGCCATGTGGGCGTCAGTGCGCGACGCGCTGGCCATTCTCATCGGCGGGAACCTCGGAGAAGTCGGCTTCATCGTCGCCGCGACGGCGCTCGCCGGGACGTCGCCGCTCGGAGCACGCCAGCTGCTGCTCGTGAACCTCCTCACCGACATGCTGCCGGCGATGACGATCGCGCTGCGATCTCCGGCACACCGCTCGCCAGAGGAGCTGCTGCACGAGGGGCCAGAGGCGTCGCTCGGTGGCGCGCTCGTGCGCCAGATCGGGCTTCGCGCCGCGACCACGGCTGCCGGGGCCACGGGGGCCTGGCTGCTCGCCCGATCGACGGGGAGCTCGAGACGCGCCAGCACGGTCGCTCTGAGCGCGCTCGTCGGCACCCAACTGGGGCAGACTGCGGTCATCGGCGGCTCGAGCCCTGTGGTACTGGCGTCGACGCTCGCCTCCGCCGGGATGCTCGTGGCGATCATCCAGACGCCCGGAGTGAGCCATTTCTTCGGCTGCACCCCGATGGGGCCGGCCGGCTGGGGGATAGCCCTCGGCAGCTCGGCCGCCGCGACCGGGGCCTCGGTAGTGACTCCGTGGGTGGCGAAGCGCCTCACCGACCTGCCGCCGTTGTTCAGCGGGTCGACACGCCCCGCCCATTCAGCTGAAGGCGCGCCGCCCGGCGGCGCCCACCTCTGAGGCGCCATGTCAGATCTGCGCAGTGCACGAGGGATCTGCCGACCTCGGTGACTGGCGCGCCACGACGCTCTCGAAGCTCCGGGCGCTGATCAGAAAGGCGGATCCAGACGTGGTCGAGGAGCTGAAGTGGAAGAGGCCTGCGGACCCGGCGGGCGTGCCCGTGTGGTCGGACGACGGCATGATCTGCACTGGCGAGGCTTACAAGGACCACGTCAAGGTGACCTTCGCCAAGGGCGCCTCGCTCGACGACCCGAGCGGCCTGTTCAACGCCAGCCTCGGCGGCAACCTCCGCCGTGCCATCGATGTCCACGAGAGCGACAAAGTTGACGACATCGCGTTGAAGGCGCTCGTGCGGGCGGCGGTGGCGCTGAACAGGGCCACGCGGCGACGCAGGTGACCCAACTGCTACCTGCCCGCCGCAAGTGCTTCGTCGCGCTGGTCCCTGTCGGCGCAGGGCTGCGAACAGAACGGCTCAGGGCCCTGAAGACGAACTGTTGACGCCGAGCAGCGCGATGCCGAGCCTCTCAAGAGCTCAGCCGTTGATGCCGATAACACGACAGGTACGGCTGAACGGTGAAAGAGGGCAAGAGGCCTGTCCATGGGTGATGGTACGCGCGCTCGGAGCAGCCCTCGCCGGTCCCGCAAGGACCTGCTGGCGGGCTTGGCGCGCCCCCCGCTCTCGGACCGCCGGTTCTGGGTCGTCCAGGCAGCGGTCGCGGCCGTCTTCCTCGCCCGCCTCGGCACGAGGTTCGCCACGGATCGAGCTGCGATCTCCTCTGTCCCTGGCTCGGTGTGGATCTTGCTGCTTCTCGTACCGATCGTCTACGCAGGCAGGATCTTCGGCTTCGTCGGATCTGCCGGCGCAGCGCTCTCGGGGGTTGGCTTGTTCGCGCCCGAGGAGCTGCTCGCTCACCACAGCGCTACGGGCATCTGGGAGGTGTTGAGCGCCCTTGGCATGCTCCTCGTCACCGCCGTCCTGCTCGGGGACGGCTTCGAAGAACGGCGTCTTCTTCGCGAGCAGCTGTGCCTGCAGGAACGCCGGCGAGCGGAGCTCGAGCGTGGCGCGATCCAGGCCGGAGCCGGTGAGCCCGTGGCACGGAGCGAGCGGCGGTTCCAGCTCGCCTTCGAGAACAACACGGCGGGCATGGCCATCGCCGATCTCGAGGGCCGTCTAGTCGACGTCAATCGCGCCTACTGCGAGATGCTCGGTTACGAAGCCAAGGAGCTGCTCGGGCGGAACCTGGTTGTATTCACCCACCCCGATGACCGCTCTCTCACGTTGGAGACGAACCGCCGCATCACCTCGGGAGAGGTCGACCAGACGGCCTACGTCAAGCGCTACCTCCACAAGGACGGCCGGGTCGTCTACGGGGACGTCCTTACCGGTGTCATGAAAGACGAGGATGGGAGGCCGATGCACCTCGTCGCCTCGATCAAGGACGTCAGCAAGGAGCGTGAGCTCGCGGCGCAGCTCTCCCATCAGGCCCTGCACGACCCGCTGACCGGGCTCGCCAACCGAGTGCTCTTTGACGATCGCCTCACCCAGGCGCTGGCGAGGGGGGCGCGTGAGGGCGGGCTGGTGGCCGTGCTGCTGTTGGATCTCGACGACTTCAAGGGGGTGAACGACAGCTACGGCCACCACGTCGGTGATCAGCTGCTCGTGGCGCTCGCTCGCCGCTTCGAGCAGGTGACCCGTAAGAGCGACACCCTGAGCCGCTTCGGGGGAGACGAGTTTCTCTACCTGGCCGCGGGGCTGTCCTCTCCGGCCGAGGCCGAGGAGGTGGCCCGACGCCTCCTCGATGCGCTCTCCGAACCTGTCCTGATCGCCGGGACCCGCCTCGAGCAGCGCGCGAGCATCGGGGTCGTGGTCGGCGGCTCTTCGGGCAGGGAGGGCCGCGAGCTGGTACAGAATGCGGACACCGCCCTGTACGAGGCCAAGCGGCAGGGCAAGGCTCGCCACGTCGTGTTCAGCTCGGCGATGCACGAGCTCGCCTCCAACCGCTTCGAGCTCCTTCGGGAGCTCCGCCAGGCGTTTGCCTCGGGCGAGCTCTCCATGCACTACCAGCCGCTCGTCGATCTCGGCACCGGGGCGGTGGCCGGCTTCGAGGCGCTGATGCGCTGGGAGCACCCAACGCGGGGATGGGTGCCTCCCGGCGAGTTCATCCCGCTGGCGGAGCAGAGCGGGCTGATCTCCGAGCTAGGCACCTTCGCGCTGGGCGAGGCCGGCGCGGCGGCCACATCTTGGCGGCCGACCGCCGGCGGGGCCTGCCTGCCCTACGTCTCGGTCAACCTGTCGGCGTGCCAGTTTCACGACCCGGACCTGGT
Source organism: Actinomycetes bacterium (assembly GCA_021818615.1). Classification (GTDB taxonomy): domain Bacteria; phylum Actinomycetota; class Acidimicrobiia; order Acidimicrobiales; family Bog-793; genus JAKATT01. The sequence continues at coordinate 4,168 of JAKATT010000073.1, forward strand.
CCCGGCAGTCGAGAGCGTCCTCGCGTCGACCGGGCTGCCGCCGAGGCGCCTTGTGCTCGAGATCACCGAGAGCGTTGCGCTCGCGGACCCCGAGGCGAGCAAGAGGGTGATCGAGCACTTCGAACGGCTCGGCGTGCACGTGGCCCTCGACGACTTCGGCACGGGCTACTCCTCGCTCTCCTACCTCACCTTGCTGCGCCCGAGCATCATCAAGATCGACCACTCCTTCGTCGGCTCGGCGAGCGAGAGCATCTACAACTACACGATGCTCGAGGCGATCGTCTCGCTCGGCCACAAGCTCAACATGACCATGGTTGCCGAGGGTGTCGAAACGCCTGAGCAGCTCGAGCGCCTGCGACACCTCGGCTGTGACCTCGGCCAGGGCTACCTGTTCTCGCCTGCCGTACCGTCCGGCGAGGTGGCTCGTGTTCTCGACTCGACATCGGGCAGCTTTGGCCAGCAGGTTGCATCCCTCGCGAGCCGTCATGAGCGAAGCGCATGATCGCTGCCCGCTCAGGGATCTTCTCCAGGTAGCTCTCCTTGCTCGAGGAGGAGCTCGGCGACCTCAGCAGCAGCCTCGGCCTCAGCCTGGCGGTCCCGCTCCTCCTCGGGAGGAAGGCGATGGAAGAAGGCCCAGAAGCTGAAGGCGTTGGCGAGCTGGCAGACGGCTGCGATCTCGAAGGGAAGCGACAGGCTCACCTCGTCCAGGAGGTAGCCCGAGAGAAGGGGGCTCCCGGCCATGGCGAGCTGGCTGGGCAGGTTGGAGAGCGCCGCCACCGAGGCGCGCTCGGCCGGGTCGGCCTGGGCGATGGCGTAGGACTGCCGAAGCGGCAGACCGACACGCTGCACGAACATGCGAACGAGGTAGACGGCGCCGGCGGAAAGGAAGCTCGGCGAGAGCGCCATAGGCACGAGCAGCATCCCCTGCACGGTGCGAACGACGGTGATCGTGCGCACGAGGCCCCATCTCCGCGCCAGGCGGGCAGCCGAGAGCGTCGAGACCATCGTGGCGGCGTTGATGATCGCGAAGAGCACCCCGATCTTGGCCGGCCCGGCCCCGAAGCGTCGGAAGAACCAGTACGTGACGAAAGGCCCGAACATGCCGACGGCGATGCCGTTCACCGTGTTCGTCACCCACAGCCGGTAAAGGAGCGGGCGCGACCGCCGGGGGAGGCGGATGGCCGGGCGCCTGCGGGTCGACGGGCTGTCTGGTCGCGCCCGTGCTCTTTGATGAGCCGGTTCGACGAGTCCGAGCGCCAGCAGCCCGGCTGTGACGGAGACCGCGGCGATGACGATGAAGACCGGCCTGTAGACCCCGGTGGCGAGCGCCCGGTGGACTTTGGTGGCCGAGACGAGGAGGGCGAGAAGGCCGCCCGCAGTGGCGCCGAGGGACGAGCCGAAGGCGAGGCGACCGAAGGCCGAGTTGCGATGACCGGCGGCGACGTCCTCGGTGACGAAGGCGGACTCGGCAGGCTGGTACGGCCCGACCGCCCCGGCACCTGCACCGGCACCGCGCCCGAAGCTCCCGAGCGCGCCGGCGACGAACAGTACCGGGGTCGCGCCGGTTAGCGCGAAGGCGAGCCCGGCGCCCGCCGTGAACAGCGGGACGACGATGAGGAACGGCCTTCGACCGACCTGGTCGGAGAGGAGCCCGATGGTGCTCGACAGCACGGCCGAGGCGAGCGCCACGACCATCACGTACTCGGCCAGCTCGAACGCGCTGAAACCTTCGAGCGCCAGGTAGATCGGTGCGGCGACTCCGGCGAGCGCCCGGCCGGTGCTCATGGAGATGCGGGCGAGGAGGATCAGGGTGAAGTTGCGGCTGGACCATGCCGGGACGACCGCTTCCCGCAACGGTCGTGTCTCGAGTCGCACCGGGCGGACCATAACCGGCCCTCCTCGCCAGGGCCCGCCACGGGGCCGGCCGGGGCGCCCCTAGAGTTGACCGCGGGCTCAGCCGTCCCCGGGCCCTCATGCGGGGGCGTCTCAGATGCGGACCAGGAGGTCGACGATGACCGGCGAGGATCACGAGGGACCGCTCTCGGCGGCCGCGGTCGTCGAGCTCTCGAAGCGCTACACGCTCTTTGACTGGGCGGTGCAGTCGAAGATCTCGCCCATCCCGGTCGCCCGGGCCAAGGGCGTCTACTTCTTCGACCCGGACGGCAAGCGCTACCTGGACTTCAACTCCCAGCTGATGAGCGTGAACGCAGGACACGGCGACGCCCGCATCGCAGAGGCGATCGCCAAGCAGGCCGCCGAGCTCGCCTACGTCAGCTCCGCCGCCATGACGAGCGAGGTGCGGGCGCTGCTCGGCCGCAAGCTCGCCGAGCTCTTCCCCGGCGACATCGAGAAGTCCTTCTTCACCCTCGGTGGCGCCGAGGCGAACGAGAACGCCGTCCGCATCGCCCGGGCGGTGACCGGCCGGCAGAAGATCCTCGCCCGCTACCGCTCGTACCACGGAGCGACCTCCGGGGCTATCACGCTCACGGGCGACCCGCGCCGCTGGGCGAACGAGCCGGGGATCTCCGGCGTGGTCCACGTGCTCGACTTCTACCACGGCACGACCAGACCGATGGACTCTGCCAGCGACGCGCTCGCCGCGCTCGAGGAGACGATCGTGCTCGAGGGCGCCTCGACGATCGCCGCCTTCATCCTCGAACCGGTCACCGGCACGAACGGGATCCTCATCCCCCCGGACGGCTATCTCGAGGGTGTGCGGGAGCTGTGCGACCGCTACGGGATCCTGCTCATTGCCGACGAGGTCATGTCCGGCTTCGGCCGCACGGGGGCGTGGTTCGCCCTCGACCACTGGGGCGTCGTGCCCGACATCATCACGTGCGCGAAGGGCCTCACATCGAGCTACGTGCCGCTCGGGGCAGTCGGCATGCGCCCGCACGTGGCCTCCTACTTCGACGACCACGTCTTCGCGGGCGGCCTCACCTACAACTCTCATCCCGTCGGCCTCGCGGCGGCTCTCGCGACCATTCGCGTCTACGAGGAGGACGGCCTCATCGAGCATGCAGCCAAGATGGGCGAGGTGATGGCCCGCCACCACGAGGAGCTCGCCGGCCGTCACCCGTCGGTGGGAGGGCATCGCAGCATCGGGCTCTTCGGCTGCCTGGAGCTCGTGCGCAACAGGGCGACTGGCGAGCCGATGGCCGCTTTCAACGGCTCGAGCCCGGAGATGGCCGAGCTCATGGCCTTCGTGCTCGACAACGGGCTCTTCGTCAACCTGCACTGGAACCAGGTGATGACGAACCCGCCGCTGCCGATCACCGAGGCCGAGCTCGCCGAGGGCTTCGAGGTGCTCGACCGCGCACTTGAGATCACCGACCGCGCCGTCACCGGATAGCGCGCTCACCGAAAAGGGGAAGCAATGGAGCGGATAAACCATTACATCGGTGGCAAACGCCTCGCCGGCGAGTCCGGACGCCACGGAGACGTCTTCAACCCGGCGACCGGCGAGAAGACCCACGAGGTTGACTTCGCCGACGAGAAGGAGGTCAGCCAAGGCGTCGCGGCTGCAGCCGCCGCCGCGCAGTCCTGGCGGGGGACGTCGCTCGCAAGGCGCGCCGAGATCATGTTCAGGGTCCGCCAGACCCTCGACGCCCACCGCGCCGACATCGCTCGGGCCGTCACCTCCGAGCACGGGAAGGTGCTGTCGGACGCGATGGGCGAGGTGGCCCGCGGGATCGAGAACGTCGACTTCGCCTGCGGGATACCGAACCTGCTAGCCGGCAGGTACGCCGAGCAGGCCTCGACCGGCATCGACGTCTACTCCATCCGCCAGCCGCTCGGGGTCGTCGCCGGCATCACGCCCTTCAACTTCCCGGCAATGGTGCCGATGTGGATGTTCGCCAACGCGATCGCCTGTGGCAACACCTTTGTTCTCAAGCCCTCTGAGAAGGATCCGCTCGCCTCGGTGCTGATCGCCGAGCTGCTCACCGAGGCCGGGGTGCCAGATGGCGTCTTCAACGTCGTCCACGGGGACAAGGTGGCCGTCGACGCCGTCCTGTCGCACCCTGGGATCGAGGCCGTGTCCTTCGTCGGGTCCACACCGATCGCCCGCTACATCTATGAGACCGCCGCCCGGAGCGGCAAGCGGGTCCAGGCGCTGGGCGGCGCGAAGAACCACATGGTCGTTCTGCCGGACGCCGACATCGACATGGCGGCCGACGCAGCCGTCTCGGCCGCCTACGGCTCGGCGGGGGAGCGCTGCATGGCCGTCTCGGTCGTGGTCGCCGTCGGCAAAGTGGCGGACCCGCTAGTCGCGGCGATCTCGAGCCGCCTTCCGGCGCTGCGGATCGGCGACGGGAGCGACCCGAGCTCTGAGATGGGTCCTCTCGTCACGAAAGAGCACCGGGACAAGGTGGCGTCCTACCTCGAATCGGCGAGCGTCCAGGGCGGCACCGTGGTCGTGGACGGTCGGGGGCACGAGCGGTACGAGGGGGAGGGTTTCTTCCTCGGAGCATCGCTCATCGACGACGTGAGGCCGGAGATGGACTGCTACCGCGACGAGATCTTCGGTCCGGTGCTCTCGGTCGTGCGGGTCGGCGACTACGAGGAGGCGGTCAGCCTTCTTAACTCCAACCCGTGGGGCAACGGCGCGGCGATCTTCACCCGCGACGGGGGCGCCGCTCGCCGCTTCCAGTTCGAGGTGGAGGCCGGCATGGTCGGGGTGAACGTGCCGATCCCGGTGCCGGTCGGCTACTTCTCCTTCGGTGGGTGGAAGGCCTCATTGTTCGGGGATACCCACATCTACGGGCCAGAGAGCATCAATTTCTA
>JAKATT010000200.1 GCA_021818615.1 Actinomycetes bacterium
TGTCGAGCAGCGCCTTCAGCCGCACGACGATGCCAGGCGTGCAAAAGCCGCACTGCAGGGCGCCACTGGAGGAGAACGCATCGGCGAAGCGCTCGCGCTCGGCGGCGCTGAAGCCCTCGAGGGTGGTGACCGACTTGCCCTCGACCCGCTCGAGGCCGATCGAGCAGGAGATGATCGCCTTTCCGTCGACCAGCACCGTGCAGCAGCCGCACTGGCCCGACGGCGAGCAGCCGTCCTTCGGCGAGGTGATGCCCAGCTCCTCGCGCAGCGCGGAGAGAAGGTGAGGGTGCTCTCCGACCTCGACCTCGCTGCCGTTCAGGACGAAGCGCGTCACTTGCTCCCGGCGCCCGCCACGGGGTCTGGGACAAAGCGCGTCCCCGTCTCCCCCGCGAGAGCCCTCTCCACGTTCTCGGGATTGGTCACGATCGCCTCCTTGCCTCCCCCGTCAAGGTAGTTCAGCACCGCCTGCACCTTCGGCGCCATGCTGCCGGGGGCGAAATGGGTGCCCGCCTCGAGGTAGGCCCTCGCCTCGGATGCTGTCAGCTGCGAGACAAAACGCTGGTCCGGGCGGCCGAAGTCGAGCGCGACCTGCTCGACGGCAGTCGAGATGAGAAGGAGGTCGGCGCCGAGCTTGTTTGCCAGGAGGGCCGTCGCGAGGTCCTTGTCGATCACTGCCGCCACGCCGGCCAGGTCACCCGACTGGTCCGCCACGACCGGGATCCCCCCTCCGCCTGCGGTGATGACGATGACTCCGGCATCGACGAGCGTGCGGATCGCCGCCATCTCGACGATACGCACCGGCTTCGGCGAGGCGACCACGCGGCGCCAGCCGCGGTTGGCATCCTCGATGAGGTCCCAGCCCTGCTGCCGGCGGCGTGCCGCCATCTCCTCGTCCATGAACGAGCCGATCGGCTTGCTCGGATGGGTGAAGGCGGGGTCGTCCGGGTCCACCTCCGTCTGGCAGATCACGGTGGCCGCGAGGCGGTCCATGCCGAGACGGCGGAACTCGTTGCAGAGGTTCTGCTGCAGCGCGTAACCGATGGCGCCCTGGGTGTCGGCCCCGCAGACGTCGAGCGGGACCTCGTGCAGCTCGCTGGCCGAGAGCTCGGAGCGGCGGAGGATGAACCCGACCTGGGGCCCGTTGCCGTGGCTGATCACCACGTTCCAGCCCGACCTGATCATCCCGACGATGTGCTGGCAGGTCTCCTTGGCGGCGATGTACTGGTCCCGCACCGTCTGGTGCTCGGTGTCCTTTATGAGCGAGTTCCCACCGATGGCGACGACTGCTGTCTTGCGGTCTCGGTCCACGCCTCAGCCCATCGTGAGCGCCATCACTGCCTTCTGGCTGTGCAGGCGGTTCTCGGCCTGGTCATAGACGATCGAATGGGGGCCGTCGATCACGGCGTCTGTCACCTCGACGTTGCGGTCAGCCGGCAACGGGTGCATGAAGATCGCGTCTTCGTTCGCCGTCATCATGTGCCGCTCGTCTGTCATCCACGAGGCGTACTTGTTGATGAGGCGGGTGTCCTCTGTCTCGTCGGAGGTCGTCATCATGGCCCCCCAGCTCTTCGCGTAGACGACGTCGGTCCGAACGAAGCCAGCATCGAAGTCGTCCATGAGCTCGAAGCCGGCGTGCGCCGCCCTGGCGTTCTCGCGAGCCTGCTCGACGATGTCGCCCATGAGCTGGAACTCGGGCGGATGCACCAGCCTGACGTTCATGCCGAAGCGGGGCAGCAGGAGCAGGAGGCTCTGGGCGACGCTGATCGGCTTCAGGTAGGAGGGATCGTGCGCCCAGCTGATCGTCGCGGTCCTGCCGCGGGGATCGCCGAAGCGCTCGATGATCGTCATGACGTCGGCGAGAGCCTGGTGAGGGTGGTAGACGTCGCACTGCATGTTGAGCACCGGGACGCGGCTCGCCTCGGCAACGTCGCGCAGGTACTGGTTGCCGAGGCCCCAGTCACAGTGGCGGATGGCTATGCCGTCGTTGTAGCGGCCGAGGATCTCGCCGATCTCCTTGGCGGTGTCGCCGTGCGCGATCTGAGTGGTACGGCTCTCGATGAACTGGGCGTGGCCGCCGAGCTGTGCCATGCCGGCCTCGAAGGAAGCCCGGGTGCGGGTGCTCGAGAAGAAGAAGAGCATGGCGAGCACCTTGTCCCGCAGGAGCGGGTGAGCGACGCCGAGCGCCCGCTCCCGCTTCAGCTGGAAGGCGACGTCGAGCAGCGTGTCGACCTCGTCTTTCGTCCACTCCTGCAAGGTGATGAGGTCTCGACCCCTCAGGTGGGTCTGCACAGCTACTCCACGGCCCCGAGCACAAGGGAGAGCAACGCCATGCGCATGACGACGCCGTTGAACGCCTCGATCCAGTAGCGGGCGTGCCGGGTTGCGTCGACATCCGGCGGCAGCTCGTCCATGCGGGGAAGCGAGTGCAGGACGATCGCGTCCGACTTGGCCTTCCTCGCGAGCAGCTCGCGGGTCACCTGGTACTGAGGCGGCGTGAGGCCGTGCTCGGAGGCCGCCTCGACCCTGGACTGGGTGTAGTCGGCCTGCACGACGGGCTCCATGTAGATGACGTCGGCATCGGCTATGCACTCCTCGACGCTCTCCTTCTCGCTGTAGAGAACGCTGAGCTCGTCGATCTCGGCCTTGAACTCGGGCAGCAGCGACATCTCCGGCGGGCAGACGACGAAGGCCTCCACGTCGAACTGCGACATCGCGTAGAGGATCGAGTGCATGGTCCGCATCCGCATGTCGCCGACGCAGAGCACCTTCAGGCCGTCGAGGCCTCCCCGCTCCTTGAAGATCGTGTAGAGGTCGGTGAGGACCTGGGTGGGGTGCTCCCCCCAGCCGTCGCCGCAATTGATCACCGGGACGGAGGCCCACTTGGCGGCCTCCTGCGGCGCGCCCTGCTGGAAGTGGCGCATGGCGATGACGTCGCCGTAGTACTCCAGCATGTGGACCGTGTCCTTGATCGACTCCTGGTAGAAGTCACCTGCCCGGGTCATCTTCGCGTCGGAGAACCCGAGCACGTGCCCGCCGAGACGGTGCATTGCCGCCTCGGTCGCGAGGCGCGTCCGGGTGCTCGGCTGGTAGAACGCGGTGAGCAGGGTCTTGTGCTTCAGCAGGTCGCCGTTGCGACGCTCGGCCGCGTACGGTCGCAAGCGGTCCGCGACGTCGAAGATCTGGAGGAACTCACCGCGTTCCACGTCTTTCAATGACAGGATGTCTCGCCCGAGAAAGCTTCGCATGGGCGACATCCTCTCGCAGTGGAGGGCCGAAAGCTAGGGCCCTTCGACCCATTGCCGCCGGCCGCGGCCCGTTACAGTGTCCCCCGAACGGCGACGAGGAAGGAAGGTGCTCGTGCAGGAGACCCGCGTCGCGACGCGTCCGCTCGCCATCCGCGGCGTGACAGTGATCGACGGGACGGGCGGCGACCCGTACCTGGGCGACGTCGACGTCGACGCCTCTGGCACGATCTCATTCGTCGGAGCGTCGAGCGGCGCTGCGGCAGCCGCACGCTCCGACGACGACGTGGAGCTGATCGAGGGCGAGGGGCTGGCGGTGGCGCCCGGCTTCGTCGATCTCCACTCGCATTCCGACCTGTACGCCTTGTACCGCGAGGCCCTCTATGGACCGCCGATCGGAGACTCGCCGAAGCTCGTGCAGGGCTGCACGGCCCAGGTGTTCGGCCAGGACGGCATCTCCGCCGCCCCGGTGTCCGACGGCGACCTCGGCGACCACAGGGCCTTCCTCGCCGGGCTCGACGGGACGCTGCCCGACGAGTACTGGACGTGGCGGACCTTCGGCGAGTACCTGAGCGCCATCAGGGCCAGCTCGGCGACGCGAACGGCGCTCCTCGTCGGGCACGCCACCATCCGGCGCCTCGTCATGGGGGACGCCGCCCGGGAGGCGACCGACGAGGAGATCGGCGCCATGCAGGACGCTCTCGCCAGCGCGCTCGACGAGGGAGGCCGCGGCTTCTCCTCCGGCCTCGTCTATGTCCCGGCGGCTTACGCCACGACCGAGGAGGTTGCGGCACTGTGCGAGGTGGTGGCGGCGCGGGATCTGCCGTTCTTCGTCCACGTGCGCTCTGAGAGCGACTTGGTCGTCGAGGCGACCGACGAGGTGATCGGCGTGGCCGAGCGCACCGGCTGCCATCTCCACTACAGCCACGTGAAAGCCGCCGGCAGCAGCAACTGGCACAAGGCAGAGCTCATCGTGGACCGGATCGCCGCCGCCCGCGAGGCCGGCGTGCGCGTCTCAGCTGACGTCCACCCCTACGTAGCCGGCTCCACCTCGGCGATCGTGCTCCTCCCACCGTGGCTGCAGGACGGTGGCCACGAGATGGCGATCGGCAGGCTGTCGGATCCGGCGGTGCGCGCCCGCGTGCGCGAGCAGCTCCTCGGCGACACGACATCGTGGGACAACTGGTGGCGCTTCTCCGATGGCTGGGAAGGTCTGCGGGTGGCACGCTCCAAGCGCCCCGACCTCGTCGGGCGAAGCTTCGGCGAGGTCATCGCGGCGGCACACGTGGCCGACCCGCTGTCACAGGACGGCTTCGACGTCATATTCGACCTGCTCGTCTCCGAGAGGCTCGGCATGTCGCTCGTCTCCTTCAACAACGTCGAGGAGAACGTCGCCAAGTTCATGAGCCAGGCCTACACGTCGATCGGGACCGACGCCGTCGTCGACCACGGTGGCCACCCCCACCCCCGGCTGCATGGGACCTTCCCGCGCGTGCTCGGGCGCTTCGTGCGCGACCTCGGCGTGCTGTCTCTCCCTGAGGCGATCCGCAAGGTCACCTCGCAGGCGGCGGCGGTCGTCGGCTGGCAGGGTGTCGTCGGAGAGCTGCGCCCAGGGCTGCCCGGCGACCTCGTGCTCTTCGATCCCGAGGTGATCGAGGATCGGGCGACCTTCGAGGACCCCTTCGAGTACCCCGTCGGCATCGAGGGCGTCTTCGTCGGCGGGCGCAGGCTCGTCGGCGGAGGCGACCTCGTCCCTGGCGCCGACGTGGTGGCCGGAGAGCCGGCAGGCTGTCCCGGCTGATCCGCCAAGCCTCACGGCATGCGGGCAAGCGGCCGCCGGGCGAGGTAGCGGCCCCATCCCGGCTCGCCGACGAAGCGGCCGTCGCGGGCGACGACCCTCCCCCGGCTCAGCACGAGCTCCGGCCAGCCCGTCACGACTCGCCCCGCGTAGGGCGAATGGTCGGTCGCCATGTCGAGAGCGTCGGCGTCGAGGCGCTGTTGGCGACCCGGGTCCCAGACGACCACGTCCGCGTCGGCTCCCACACCGAGCCAGCCCTTCTCGGGCCAGAGGCCAAAGGCCTTCGCCGGGCCTTCGCAGGAGAGCCGGACCCAGTCCGAGCGCGTGATCCGTCCTGAGGTGACGCCCTCGTAGAGGAGCGCGAGCCTGGTCTCGATGCCCGGCAGGCCACCTGGCACCTCGGTGAAGTCCGCGAATCCCCCCGCTCGCCCAGCCACGCCGGCGCGGCGGTCGGCCCGCCAGAACGGGCAGTGGTCAGTGGCAACGGTCTGGATCTCGCCCGAGGCGAGCCCCTCCCAGAGGCGCACGGCGTGGTGCGGCTCGCGAAGCGGCGGAGTGCAGCAGAAATCCGCTCCATCGGGTCCCGAGAGCATCGATACGTCGAGGTACAGGTACTGGGGACACGTCTCGGCCGTGATGTCGACACCGCGGCCGCGCGCCGACAGCACCGCCTCCAAGGCATCGGCGGAGGAGACGTGCACGACGTAGATCGCCGTGCCGGCGACCTCGGCGAGCGCGCCAGCGCGCTGCACCGCCTCCGCTTCGAGAACGGGCGGCCTCGTTGTGGCATGCTCGGCGACTGCGAGGCGCCCTGCCTCGACGGCCTGCCGCCGTAGCTCCTCGATGGCGAGCCCGTTCTCGCAGTGCAGCGTCACGAGAGCCCCCTCGCGCCGTGCCGTCTGCATCAACCTGAGCGCGGTGCCGTCGTCGACCTCCAGGCGGTCGGGGTAGGCGAGGTAGAGCTTGAACGACGTGATGCCCGCTGCGACCCCGGCCGCCACGACGGAGTCAGGGACCACTTCGGTGAACGTGAGGTGCAGGCCCCAGTCGACGGCCGACGGCTCAGCCCACTCCCGCCACTTCTCGACGGTGCCCATCGGATCTTCGCCTCGCGCAACGGTCACGTAGTCGATGAAGCTTGTCGTCCCGCCGATCGCCGCCGCCCGGCTGCCCGAAGCGAAGTCGTCCGACACCCGGACGGCTCCGATCGGCAGGTTCATGTGCGTGTGCGGGTCGACGCCGCCGGGGATCACGAGCTTTCCCGTCGCGTCGTGCACGGCCTCGGTCCGTGCGGCGGCCGGCTGCAGGTCCTCACCGACCTCGACGACGCGCCCGTCCGGCCCGACGCGGACGTCGCCTTGGCGCTCGCCCGCGGCGTCGACGACGATTCCTCCCTTTATGAGCACCGTCTCCTCCCGATCACAAGCACTCGCCTCTCCCGAGCGCGCGTCAAGACCAGAGCCGGCGCGCCCGCGTCGCCAGGCCGGCGCGGGCCTCGGCGAGGTCAAGCCTCGCGAGGTCGCCGTCGGCGACGACCCGCTCGCCGGCGACGAAGAGATGCCGTACCCGCCGGTCGGGCCCGAGCACAAGGGCCGCGATCGGCTCGGCAATGTCGGCGAGGTCGTCGGCCGGCCACACTGCCAGGTCAGCCGGACACCCGACCTCGAGGCGCCCGAGCTCCGGGCGACCGAGGCAGGCAGCGCCCCCTGCGGTCGCGAGGTCGAGGGCCTCTTCGGGCGACATCGCGTCAGCGTGCCCGGCGCGCAGCCTGGCGAGGTAGAGCGCCTGGCGCATCTCGGGCTGCAGCACGCCTGGCTCGTTCGAGGCGGGGCCGTCGACCCCGAGGCCGACAGGCGCACCTGCCGCCCGCAGCTGCTGGACCGGGCAGAGGCCAGAGCCGAGTCGCCCGTTCGAGCTCGGGCAGTGGGCGATGCCGGAGCCCGCCGCCCCGATCCGCCTTGTCTCGTCGCCGTCGAGGTGGACGCCATGAGCGAACCAGACGTCGGGCCCCATCCAACCGAGACGCTCGACGTACTCGAGCGGGCGACAGCTGAAGCGAGTAAGACAGTCGCGTTCCTCGTCGATCGTCTCGGCGAGGTGAGTGTGCAGCCTGAGGCCGAGCTCGCGCGCCAGCTCGGCCGAGCGGCGCATCAGCTCCTCGCTGGTCGAGAACGGGCTGCAGGGCGCGACGACAACGCTCACCCGATCGCCGTCGTGCAGGCGAGAGGCGACGCGCTCGGTAGAGCCGAGGATGTCGTCGACCCGCTCGACGATGTCGTCGGGCGGCAGGCCTCCATCGCTCTCGCCGAGATCCATCGACCCCCGCGAGACGTGGAGACGGACCCCGACCACGCCGGCAGCTCGCACGATGGCGTCGAACACCGAGTCGTCGCCACGTGGCACGACGTAGTGGTGGTCGAAGACGGTGGTCGCACCGCTTCTGGCGAGCTCGGCGAGCCCGACGGTCGCGGCTGCCTCGACGTCGGCCACCTCGAGGCGGTTCCAGACCGGGTAGAGCTCCTGCAACCAGCCGAAAAGGTCGCAGCCGACGGCCCTGCCGCGTGTCATCCACTGGTAGAGATGGTGGTGGGTGTTGAGGAGGCCGGCGGTGATGATGTCCCCGTCGCAGCGCAGCTCGCGATCGCCATCTCTCGGAGCGACATCGCCGATAGCCGCTATCTGCCCGGCCTCGATGGCGACGTCGCCCGGGTACCGCGCTCCGCGCAGCACGAGCCGGCCGGTGCTCACGGCGGCTCCGGGGGTCAGCGCTGTGCCCCCGTGAAAAGGACCGCCACCCGCTCGCCCAGGCCGATGGTGCCGTCGCCGACGAGATGCAGCAGCCCGGCGAGCCCGGCGGATCCCGTCGGGTCGACGGCGATCCCCGTCGCGTCGCGGGCGAGAGCATTCGCCTCGGAGAGCTCCTCCTCGCTCACCACGGCGGGCCGGCCGCGGGTGAGCAGCATCGCCTCGGTCACCGCCAGCCAGTCGTAGGTCTCGTCGTCGAGGATGCCGTGCGCGATGGAGTGAGGCACCTCTTCCCATGGCCACATGAACGACGAGCGGTGCGCCGCCGCGTCGTGCAGGGCCGCCCGCACCGCCGCGGGCGTGGCGGGCGAGCCGACCGCCTGCTCGACGCGGAGGAAGGCGCGCCTCAGCGGCCAGGCCGCCTCGGTTTGGACGGTGTGGAAGCGGGGCGCCCGCTCGAGCACCCCGAGCTCCACCGCCTCGAAGAACGACGCCGCGACGGCACTCGCGAGCGCGCCGCCGCCGACCTGGACGACGACGGCATCGAGCGGCGCCGCCGTCCCGCCGAGCGCCGAGATCATCTCGTAGCCGATGGTCTCACCTCCCTCGACCGCGAGGCCGTTCTCGTTGCCCTGGCAGGTGAAGGGGAGCGCTCCTTCAGCGATCGACGCCTGCAGGCGGTGGTAGGTCGGGTCGCCTGTCCGGCCCGGCTCGCGGGGGCACACCGTCACCTCAGCACCGAGCTCTCCCAGGCGCTCCAGCACGGCGGGATCGGCATCGGTCGGCACGAACACGAGCAGCCGGCGCCCGCCGGCGGCAGCGACGACGGCGGCCGCCAGGGCGGCGTTGCCGCAGCTCGCGATGGCAAGAGGCGGACGGTTGGCGGGATCGACGAGCCCGATCATCTCCACGACCTCGAGGTGGACGAGCACGCCGAAGAGGTGGCGGCCCTTGTGTGAACCGGCGGGGTTGCCGGTCTCGTCCTTCACCAGGAGCCCCTCGCCGAGGCCGGCCGCCTCGGCGAGGCGGCCCTCGCCGCGAAGCGGCGTCGCGACGAAGCCCCTGCCGTCCACCTTTGCCACCGCGCCGTCGAGGCGACCGACGAGCGCGACGTAATCGGAGTCGCTCAGCCCGCCCGCCCGGGCGAGATGGTACGAGTGGAGC